>CAJBOM010000187.1 GCA_903956835.1 uncultured Verrucomicrobiota bacterium | reverse complement strand
GCGCTTTGGCCGTCTACGACGAAGCTGTACGCAAACACGGCAAACTCCCCTTCGCAAAAGCCTTCACCGCAGGCATCCACCACGCCGATCAGGGATTCCCTATCGATCGGGTCTACGCCAAGAAGTTGGCAGGCCAAGTCACTAACCTCGCCCTCTTTCCATCCTCCAAAGCCATTTTTCTCAAACCAGACGGATCCCCATACCTCGAAGGCGAAACGATTGTGCAAAAAGATTTAGCGGAAAGTTATCGTCAGATGGCCAAAAACGGAACTGCCTGGTTTTATCAGAAGACATTCCCAAAAACGGTTGAGAAATATATGAAAGCTAACGGCGGCATCCTCACCGCCAAAGATTTTCAGGATTACCGTATTCAAGAGCGGACTCCCCTCACCTCTTCCTATCGGGGATGGACGATCCTCGGCTTTCCCCCGCCCAGTTCGGGAGGAGTTCACGTAGCGCAGATGTTAAACATCCTCGAAGCGATCGAATCTAAAATACCAAAACCTGGCACGCCCGAATTCATTCACCGGATGACCGAAGTAATGAAACTCGCCTTTGCCGACCGCGCCTACTGGCTGGGCGATCCCGCCTTTGCCAACGTACCCCGCGGCCTGACCAACGCGGTTTATGCCAAGGCGCTAGCTGCAAAAATTGATTCCAAAAAAGCGACCTCGGTGGAACACGGCACCCCGCCTGACTGGCAGAGCAACTGCTTTGAGAAACACACCACCCACTTCTGCGTGGCCGATGCCGAGGGGAACTGGGTCTCCTGCACCGCAACGGTGAACACCGCTTTCGGTTCCAAGGTGGTAATCCCGGGAACAGGCATCCTCATGAACAATCAGATGGACGACTTTGCCGTAGCCCCTGGAGTGCCCAACCACTTCAAACTGGTAGGAGGGGAAGCAAACGCGATCGCCCCAGGTAAACGTCCCCTCTCCAGCATGAGCCCCACTCTTGTGATGAAAGATGATCACGTGGTCATGGCCCTCGGAGCCGCAGGGGGTCCGACGATCATCTCCCAAGTTTTACTCGGCCTGACCTATGCGCTGGATGCGAAGATGAAGCCTGCGGAGGTGGTCTCTCAACCGCGGTTCCATCATCAGTGGTCGCCCGACCAGATTCGGATGGAGAGATCAATTCCCGCTGAAACACGGGAGATACTGAAGGCGATGGATCACACGATCGACGACGCAGAAGATTTCGGTACCAGCCAGATCCTGATTCAGAACTTGGACGGGTCATTTTCAGGCGCCACCGATCCACGTTGCGTAGGCCAAGCTGCAGGAACCCGCTAAATCAGCCACCGGTAGCGCCCCGACCAGAGTCCGGGCCGATTTGAAACACTGCACGCCTGGTAGGGCGGATCATCACTGATCCGCCGATTGAAACAGCGGTCGCTTGAACCATAAAACCCAGGTAGGGCGGTCTCTCCGAAAACGCCTGCGCTTAACCTCCAACGTTGTTCGCCCAGCTAGGCGGCCTCGGAGATGCCGCCCCTACCTAAGCTTCCAACTACAAAACGACATTCTGACATTCGCACTTTCGAACATTTCTACATCCCTCCCGCCCGCCCCGGGCGCCCTTCGGAGCTCCTCCGCGAAGCGGGTCGGGAGCGTAGTAGGGTTCGCGTCCTTTGCGTCCTTGGCGTGAGTAAAAAATTCCGAGCGTCTGCGACCTTAGCGTGAGCAATCCACCAGCAAGCGCCACCCCTAATCCTCTGGCTCAGGGGTTCCCGCCTTGGGCGGAATGGGTCGCTTCGCCCAATCCTCTTGGCTCATAGCTATCGGATCCTTCCCCACCGTCCAACGAACCGCATTCACCACAAGATGATGAATCGGCATAAAAGGCTTTTCTGGATGCGGACTAAAACAAACCACCCGCCCTTGCCCAAACTCCGCCAGGGAAATCGCCGTAGTATTGAGCATGACGCCAGGGGAGGCCCCATTTTTCACAATCTCGCTCCCGTAAGTGGCCAACTCGGTGTACGAGGGCAAGCCAACCTCGTTGGTCGGTGCGAAAAGTGGTCCCTGCCCATAGAACACCTTCACCTCAGGTTCGGGATGACCAAGAACCTCCCGCCCTTTCGCAGTGAACTTGAGATTGACCGTCCCCGTCCCGCGATTCCAGTGCTCCCGATCCACTACCCGCGAGTTAATAATGTGGAGTGAGTAGGGGTACTGGCACGACGCCAGATACGATCCTGCGCAGAAACCCACATACCCTCCTCCTTTGCGGACAAACTCGCGGATCGCATCGACTCCACTCGTTTCAAGATTTGTCGCCTGCTTTTTTCCCGAGCCCCCAGGCATAATCAGCACCTGCAGATTCGTCAGCACCCCCTGACGGATTTCCAAGGGAGTAACTTTCCGAACCTCAAACCCCTTCTGCGTTGTAAGTATATTCGTGAAAACCGCGACAATCGATTGCGCTCGGACCGGGTTGGTGGAGTGAGTATAGACCCCTACGTGGATGAGTTCCCCATGTCCCACAGCCAAAAAGAAAACCCCCACCACCAAGAATAAAAATATCCTGCTCATTTCTCGTTTCGAAGATATGCCGAATCTCGATTAGAAACGAACCATTCCACACCCTCCGGTTCTTCGTAAAAAGAATGTCTCTCAGGGAAACGCCTGTAATTTACATTAGTAATCTAGTTTTAAACTTCCGAATTTAATATCGCATCGTCTTCACCTCCACCCCTATGACTCCAACCTCACTTAATAAATTTATTTATTATGCGGGTTGCCTGTACTCGGATCAGACCAAACACAAGGAAAGATCGTCGGTGTGTTGCTAGCAAGATTCGCCCAGCTAGGCGGCCTCGGAGATGCCGCCCCTACCTAAACTTCCAGATTCAAAACAACATTCCAACATTCGCACTTTCACACCTTCACACTTTCGAACATTTCATCATGCCCCCCGCCCGCCTCGGGCGCCCTCCGAAGCTCAGCGAGGTTTACCAAGACCGAGCGAAGGAGGGTTAGCGTGAGCAATTTTCCTCCCCACAAAAAAAGGGCCACGCCGAAGCGTGACCCTTTTCTTAAATATATTTTTAGTCGCGTTCGGTTCAGCTCTGCTTCCGACGCAGTAACCGAGTCAGCACCAGCCCACCCAAGCCAAAGCCTAGCAAGGTTCCGGTAGAGGGTTCAGGAACGGCCATCAAGTTGAGGATACGCAGGCTGCCCTCTGTCCCCGTGACTACCTGGAATCCACCATTAGGCAGATTGGCTGCTGAGCCACCATTGAAAGCTGTTGCGTTAATATTGAAGAGGTCTGTCACATTCGTGCCATCGGCCAAACCGGTTCCAATGAACGATCCCGCTTGGGCAATAACCCATGTGTAGGATGTCGATGTGCTGTAGTTAGCAATCGACAGACTTTCCAAAACCAAGTTCATTTTCGAACTGGAGGAAAGTGCGCTCATATCCAGCACCCCAGTCACCGAGAACAAGTCCCAATTTACACCGGTTGCGCCTGTCGCATTGTCGATCTCCCAATTGTAGGTGGATCCTGCAGCCCAGCTCGAAGATGAAGCTGTTAAGAGTCCAGGGCTATTTCCAGGCTTTAGGAATGAGCCACTTGTTAGGGTTACCGCACCCACTGTTCCCGAACCACCCAGGCTGCCGCTGCTATTCACTGCTACGTCCCCAATAGAACCATTTACCACGAGAGACCCCCCACTGACCGTGGTCCCACCTGTGTAGGTGTTTGCACCAGCCAAGGTCAGGGTATTCGAGTTCGTCTTGATCAACGCTCCCCCTCCAGAAATCACCCCGTTCAGGGCCATATTCACAGAAACATTAGTCGTCACAGCAGCGCCTGCTACCACGGTTGTAAGGGAGGACATAGTTTCTACGTTAACGGTCACCCCACTATTAATAGCAATGTTGTTCGTGATCGTACGATTTAGGTCCGTTGTACTCAAAGTTAAGGCACGCAGCAAGTTGGTCCCTCCCCCAGAAAAGGTCAGAGACCCTGTCCCCAGCGCACTATTATTGCCTAAACCTAGAGTTAGATTATTCGTGCGACCCGCTACCCCAATTACAGTCGTTCCCCCATCGTAAGTACTCGCCCCATACAAAGCGAACATCTTGGAACTGAGCAGATCCGTATCCATGCGCTGTGCCACCAAGCCACCATTTGCAATTGATCCATTGAGATAAGTTGCATTTTGCAACGTTAAGGTGCGAGTCGCGTTATTTAAATCAACATTACCTGAAAGATAACTTGCTGTAGCACCTAGTCCGAAGGTGACATTGCCAAGAATGCTAATATTATTTGCCACTGTACGATCCGCAATCGTATCAGCAGTGGCCGTGTTATTGATGGAGCCATCTTGTCCTACTGTTACCCCATCAGCCAAAACAAGCGTTCCAGTGCCAAGTGCGTTTCTGTTTTTATATCCCAACATTCCCGAGTTTACCGTCACCCCAGCAATGTTGTTTGAGCCTGAAAGCCTAAGAAAATTATTTGAGAGTGACGATGCACCCGTTCCGTCCTTGGTGATCCGATAGTCACCACTAATATTTTGCTCCCAAATAGTGTAACCAAGCGTCTTAATCGTTGAGTTACCTTGCAGGCTGGTCGTACTACTCGCGTTGGTATTAATCGTCAGTGTAGCAGAACCAACGCCCAAAGAATTAGTGTTCATGGTAGCATTCGTACTTCCCCACGATGTCTGCCCAGACTGAAAATTACCATTCAACACGATATTATTAAAAATATCGCGACCCGATGTAGAGGAAGAGCTAGCAATCGTGCCTCCGTTCAAGGTCAAGGTGCCAGTACCAAACACCGAATTCGTAACTCCTCCAGCACCTGCGGCACCGCTGGATGTAAACCGCACCTCACCTTCATTTAATGTAAATCCCCCAGAGTAAGTGCTTCCGTTATTGTTCAAGTACATTTGGCCTGTTCCGTTTTTAACCAACCCCCCCGTTCCTGTGGTGAGCGCCCCGTTGGTAGCCGTCAGATTATTCCCTCCAGACGTCAGGGTATAACTTTGAAGGTTGTTCGTACTCCCAAACGCAGCATTGATGTTCCCCACCGTCTCGTTTCCACCCAGTTTGAATGTTGCTAGGTTATCTAATTTAAGAGTCGCCGTGTCCGATAAAATATTCGCCTTCCCTGTCGTCAGCGTTCCCGCGGCTACTGCTGTTTGTCCTTCATAGGCGTTATCACCCGACAAGATCAATTCTCCCGCTCCTGATTTTGTCAACCCCGAGGCTCCACTCAGAGCCGTGGAAATAGTCTTACTTCCAGTAGAGACGGCCGCTGAGATACCACCCGCACTGCTCACAGCACCACCACTCAATGTTGCATCGGTTAAATCAATTGCACCTGAAACCGCGGAGTTCGCATTGTTCAGGTTTAAAGTCGAGCCAGCAGTCATTGCCAGTGAACCTGCGGATAGCGCACCCCCCGTGAGGGTGGCTTCCGTCGCGCCAGAAACCGTCACGACACCTGCCGTTACACCGCCAGCGTCGACAGCCAAAGTCCCGCCGTTGCCGATCGTTCCATCCTTACCCGCCTCCCAAGCCGTGGAAGTTCCTGCCGCATTTTGCCAGTTGGCGGCCACCCCATTCGCCCATACACCCGCTCCACCGGTCCAATTCAGAAGCGCGAGAGAGGTGGTGGTTCCCAAAATTGAGAAATCGGGCGCAGTAAGGTTTCCAACCAATCCTCCAGTCCCTGCACCTGTGGTGGATGTGCCCCCATAGCCGACGAGTCGAAAGAAGCCTGTAACACCTTCCGCAATCGTAATCGGGGCCGCTCCTAGTGCTGTCGTGAAGCTAGAGACGAAGTTAAAAGTTGTACCAGCGGTTGCTGTTGCAGTCGCAATGGTGCTGTAACTAGCAAAATCTGAGGATGTACTGTAAATCATCGACATTTTGGCTGGTCCTGAACCGCTGGTCGACCACTGCCCAGAACCGATGCCATTGACAGTTACCGAGTAGCCCGAGGACGCACCGAATTGAAAAGCCCAGTAATCACCAGCCGTATTTGCGGCAGCTAATGCAGCAGCATCCGATGTCGTTGTATTGTATCCGGAAGCCCGCCAGGCGGAAGTGGTGGCGCTGCTGGTTAGCCCGGTTCCCATGGTGAAGTTGCCAGCTGTTACGCCCGTCGCGACAGACATGCCGGCAATAGCTGTGCTCCCAGTTGGAGCTGGAGTTGTAGTAGATAATGGAATATCCCAGCCAATTAAAGTTATGGCTTGGGCAGGTTGATACAGCCCGAGAAGGCTGAGAGTGAGGATTACGATTTTATTTTTCATAACTTTTTTTCCTCCACAAACCGAAGTTAATTTAAATCTGCTCATATTATTTTGACTCCGAAGTGACACAAACGTTCAAAATAAAAGGCGTTTCGCTGTTGCGCAACTTACATTTATTTTCAACTTGTTTGCTCACCTATGGAAAATATACAACTCAAACCTTAAAAAATCAAGTTTTTGGATTTATAAGCGGTTATGCAATCTTAATAAAGATTTTATATTACTACCCATAAGCAATTTATATAAGATAATTTTAAATATTTAAATTAGTTTTACACGTTATTCATAGCCCTTTTATTCTTTTTAAATCCCTAGATCGGGTAAAACACTGAGAGAGGCCGAGCCTAATCTCGGCCTCCATCGCGCGTCTCTACCTCTTCCATCGTCATTCCCAATCTCTTGGTAATGTCATACCCAACCCTCAAATCCAAGTGCACCACCCCCACACACACATTTCGACATTATGCATAAAGCCATAATGTTCCCCCCGCTCCTCCCACCCATGCTACTCGCGACTCATCACCCCAGGGCCTGTCTGCGTCTCTACCCCGACCTGCCCCGATCAGCGTCGGGGCCAGCGTCGGGGCCGCAACCGCGGGAGCGGGCTCTCCGAGCCCCGATCGGAATCGGGGCGCAGACGCAGAACGCCTGCGCTCAACCTCCAACGTTGTTCGCCCAGCGAGGCGGCCTCGGAGATGCCGCCGCTACCTAAGCTTCCAACTACAAAACGATATTCTGACATTCGCACTTTCCTACATTCACACTTTCGAACATTTCTACATCCCCCCCGCCCGCCCCGGGCGCCCTTCGGAGCTCCTCCGCGAAGCGGGTCGGGAGCGTAGTAGGGTTCGCGTCCTTTGCGGCTCTACCCCGGCCGGCGTCGGGGCTTAGCGTGAGCAATCCGCGCGTCCGCCCTTTACCCTCCGTTCCCTCAATCCCTGTGATACATCATCGGAGCATTGCACTTCCTGAGGATTGGAGCATCTTCTCTTTATGGCAAAGGCACGTGATTTCAATGTGATCATCGAGCAGGATTCCGAGGGGTATTTTGTGGCAACGGTTCCCGATTTGCGGGGCTGTCATACCCAAGCGAAGTCGTTTGATACCCTGATGAAGCGGATCCGGGAAGTGATTGAGCTATGTCTAGAGGACGAGCAGGACCATCTGGGTTCCCCCGACTTCATCGGAGTCCAACGCATCCGGGTCTGATTCATGGCGCGCCTGCCGCGACTCAAAGGGAAAGAACTCCTTCGGATTCTAGAGGGATTTGGATTCAAGGTAATCAGGATCAAGGGTAGCCACCATTCCCTGCGCCATGATGACGGTCGATATACCGTGGTCCCCGTGCATGCTGGCGAAATGATCGGCCCGGGACTCCTCTTGAAAATTCTTAGGGACGTCGAGCTGGGGCGCGAGGATTTAGAATCAAGCTGAAAAAGCCGTCAATGGATGCCGGCCGAAAGCGGACAGCGCGCAGGCAACTCTCGTCAGCTAAAACAGATTCTACGGATGAGCGGCCTCGGAGATGCCGCCGCTACCTAAGCTTACAACTGCAAATAATTAAAAATTAAACATTCAAAATCAAACATCTCTGCCCCCCACCCGCCCCGGGCGCCCTCTGAATTCCCCCGCGTAAGCGGAAATCCATCCCCGCGTGGAACAAGGAGCGAGATTGCGCGGGTGCGCAAGCACCCAAGTCCTCCAACCCGGAGGGGTAACCGCAAAGGTCATGGGCGGGTGTCAGGGGACCAATGGGCGGGGGCAGGTCTGAGGGGGCCAATCTCAGCGAGGTTTACCGAGACCGAGCGAAGGAGGGTTAGCGTCCTTAGCGTGAGCAAAGCCCCCAACTACCCTACTTACCGCGTGACGTTGATTCTAATGAATAGCCTGTCCGAGCCGGTGACCTGCACCTGCTTTTTCAGGAAACTAGGGCTAGGACCGGCGCCTACTGGGCTGACATCTTGAGGCGTCGTCCAGATCACCAAATCGGTGCTGGTCTGATAGGTGACAGTCCGGGAGGGGTAGTTCACATCGAAGAAGTCTTCCTTCACATCGAAAGTGTAAGTCATTTGCTGATCCCCATTCTGTAACTGGGCAATCACCGGAACGGCTGTAACGCCGTCGTTTTGAGGCATTCCGCTTGCCGACTCGAACGCGTACTTCAGTCCGACCACTACACCGTCGATCATCGCATCAAATGCAGTCCCAGCCGGCAGACTATTTACGGAGAGATAAGCGGCATAACCATCCGTCACCGATGCAACTTCTAAGATCAAACTCTTCCCATCACTCGACTTGGTCAGGGCATATCCGGGTATGCTGGTCTCCAGCGCAGGAGTCCCAGTAATCCCCTCTGCACCGGTGACCAGTGTGTAAGATGGCAGAGTAGGATCTCCAACTGGGCGAACCTTGGACCCACTGGCAAAATTGATTACACGCGTCGTCGTTGGTGAGTTGCTGGATACCAAAGCCGTCTCCAGGACAGAAGTAGCAGCGAATGCCAAGCTGGAGGAGAGACTTCCGCTCAGGGCAAGCGTTCCTGCGTTTATGGTAGTAGCCCCGCTATAGGTGTTGGGCACCGGCGCGGGACTGGCGATGGTCACACTGGGTGCAGAGGTGTATCCGGTACCCCCATCGACGATGGCCACACTAGTAACCAAACCATCGGCAAGAATCGCAGTCGCCGTTGCGGTTGTGCCTGAAGCTGGTGCAGCAATCGTCATCACTGGAGCGGTGGTGTAAGGATGGGAGCTATCCCCCGAATACGTCACCGCGATGGAAGTCACCGCACCGCTCGCAAGAGTCGCCGTCGCCTTAGCCGCATAAAGGCTCGTGTTATTGGCAAGCGTAAGTTTGCCGCTACCTGTCTTGGTTACCCCACCCGATCCTGTTGCCGCTTGCAGTGTAGTTTGAACATTCGCAGCCACATCGAAGGTCGTCGCCGAACCACTAAGACTAGCTTGAGAGAAAGTGATCAATGGATCGGTGTAGCCCACTTCCGTGGCACTCGATTTAGTAGTTTCACCTTTCACCACGTGAATCGTCTGCTGCCCAACAATTAGATTGGTGAAACTTACCGTGTTATTGCTTGGTAGGGTGGCGGGATTTGGATCAAGGGTGATAGTTGTTTCCGCCAAGACATTAAGCGCAGTGTCTTGACCCTGCCCTGTATAAGTCCCCGAACTACTAACCCCTTTACTGAACTTTAAGTTACCACCTGCCATCGTCACCGGCCCCGTTCCAATTCCACTACTCGATGTGGTGCTAACATAGAGAGTCCCAGCCTCCACCAGCCAACCACCCATCACAGTTGCCGCCCCTCCCCCTCTTAACCATAAAGTTCCCAATCCCTGCTTAGTAACCAAATTATTGGTATCGCTGTTCCCTTCTAAAGTGAAGGCGCTCAGGGTTGTCTGACTCGCTACATTCATCGTAGTGGCCCCGTTGATTGTCGTCGTAGAACCACTTAGCTTATTAAAAGTGATACTCCCGCTAGTTGTTGGGGTCAAAATAATGTGACTCAGGTCTAAGTCGACTGTGTTCGTTAGCGTTCCCCCCGCCAATGTCATCGCCCCAGTCCCCAATCCCTCACTATTGTTGACCACTAAATTTCCTGAGCTGAGAGTGGTGATCCCCGTATAAGCGTTCGACTGGGCAATATTCAAAGTTCCGCCACTCACCGTCACTGCCCCTGTGCCTAGGGCGTTCACTCCATCGGCATTGACAATACCTGCTTCGACGATCGTACCGCCTCTATAGGTATTGTTTGTGCCTAAAATCAAGGTTCCTGCACCCTTCTTGGTGATCGAACGTCTTCCATCATCAATCAGTGAGGCCTTGATATTGAGAACAGATCCACTTCCAATCTCTAGGCTACCACTATTGTATAGAGAAACTATAGACGCTGGCGCTCCAACCGTTGTATTCGAGGGCGAAAACGTCACGCTCGATCCGTTGGTTAGGTAAACCAGCACATCATTCGAAGCGGCCACCGAATTATAAAACGGGGTAACAACTGGATTATTATTTCCGATCTTAAACGTCGTCTGAGCGATGTTTACGGAGCTGAACGTATAACTACTGCCATTGGTCACGTTCCAAGATTTTCCAAACACATTTCCAGATGTGGTAGTTAATGGATACACACTAGAGCTAAAGACTAGGTCGGTGTAGGATCCTGGATTCGCGGTCGCGGTCGGCGTACTACCCAGACTCCAGCTACTAGTTGTGTTGAGGCTGGGGTTGCTCCCCGTGAAGATATTGGGTGGGGAAATCCCAATGCTAATGGTTAGGTCTTGTGACAAACTTGTTCCCGCAGGATTTTCCGCCGTCAGTGTAACAGTCGTGTCTCCCACTGTGGTTGGGGTTCCACTAATCAACCCTTTCGCTGGGTCCAAGGTAAGACCACCGGGTAGAGAGGTCGCAGTATAACTACGCGGCGTATTC
>CAJBOM010000186.1 GCA_903956835.1 uncultured Verrucomicrobiota bacterium | reverse complement strand
GCCCACCGACCATTCCCACTCCAGCCCGAAACCTGCCTTACGCCTAAATTCCTACCGCCTCAGCGGCCGCTTTCTTCTCGTCCTCTAACTCCGCCACCGTTGCCGCCAACTTTTTTTGCCCAAAATCATCCAGTTTCAGCCCAGCGACAATCTCCCACTTTCCCCTTCCCAAAGCTCGAATCGGAAAAGAGCACATCAATCCCTTCGGCACACCATAGCTTCCGTCGGAACAAACTGCCACGCTCGTCCAATCACCTGCTTTCGTCCCATCATGCAAGGTCCGCACCGTATCGACCGCTGCATGGGCCGCACTCGCCGCACTCGATAGCCCCCTCGCCTTCATGATCTCCGCCCCGCGCTGCTGGACCGACTGTAAAAACTCTCCCTCCAACCATTTTCGATCCGATATGACCTCCGTCGCTGCCCTCCCCCCAATCCGCGCATTAGTGAAATCAGGATACATCGTGCTCGAATGATTACCCCAGATTGCCAGTCGATCCACCTGCGCTACCGCCACCCCCGCTTTTTCTGCCAATCTAGCCTTCGCTCGGTTCTCGTCTAAGCGTGTCATCGCAAACCAGTTCTCCTTGGCCAACCCCTTCCCCGCCTGCATCGCTATCCAAGCATTCGTATTGCAAGGATTCCCCACCACCAGTACCCGCGCATCTTTCCCCGCTACCTCCGCAAGAACCCGACCTTGTTCCACAAATATTTTCCCGTTCAAACCCAGCAACTCCGACCTCTCCATTCCAGGCTTCCGCGGAATACTTCCCACACAAAGCGTCCAATCTGCACCTTCAAAGGCTCTCTTCGGGTCACTCGTCGCCACAACTTCTTCCACCAAAGGACACGCTCCATCCAGCAACTCCATCACCACTCCCTTCAGCGCATTCTCTGCCTGCGGCACTTCCAGTAACTGAAGACGAACTCTCTGTTCAGGCCCAAAAAGACCACCCGAAGCAATCCGGAACGCCAAGGCATAACCAATCTGCCCCGCGGCCCCTGTCACCGCCACTCGATAGGTACCACTCACGGTGACTGCCTCGCCGTTCGCTGCCGCATCACCCCTTTTGCTTCCCCAGGAGTGTTCACGTTTGTGGCATAGGGTTGAAACTTAAAGATCACTTCGCCTGGCCGAGCCACACTCAAGGTATCGCGCGCCATCCTCTCCACCGTGAAAGGATCGTCCTGCAATCGCCCAGAAAGCTCCTGCAAATCCCCCAACTCCTGTTTCTGGTTTTGTATATCAGCCTGCATCGCTTGCAACCGCCCTTTCATATTCTGACCTTTTTTCCATTCCGGGTAGAAAAGTGCCAGAACCACCGCAACAAAAAGAAGACCGACCAGCGAGTAGACCCAAGGTTGCAGAATACGCCAATAGTGCCCCTTTGCCGGTGGCTGACCCAACCCACTAGGATCAAACAGCCGCGAGTTGCCCGCCATAAATCGCCTTAGAACCTAGCTCTTCTTCAATTCGTAGAAGTCGGTTGTATTTCGCCAGTCGATCCGATCGAGAAAACGAACCTGTCTTAATTTGGCCCGCATTCGTTGCCACCGCCAAATCCGCAATCGTCGAATCCTCTGTCTCGCCACTGCGATGACTCATCACCGCTGAGTACTTCGCCGAGCGGGCCAACTCAATCGCCGCCAGTGTCTCACTCAGACTCCCAATCTGATTCACCTTTACCAAAATCGAGTTCGCTACCTTTTCCTGAATCCCCCGCTTTAAAAACTCCACGTTTGTCACAAATAGATCGTCGCCGACTAATTGCGTCTTCGCACCTAATTTCTGCGTCAACACCTTCCAACCATCCCAATCCTCCTCCGCTGTGCCGTCCTCAATCGAAATAATCGGGTACTTCTTTTGTAGCTCTGCATAAAAGTCGACCAGAGCACTGGCCGACAAGCGCCGTTGATCAGATTTCTTGAAAACATACTCCTTGGTCTTTCCATCAAAAAACTCACTGCTCGCCACATCCAATGCCAGAAAAACCTGCTCCCCCAGTCGGTAACCCGCCTTCTCCACCGCTTCCGCAATCACTCCCAGCGCTGCTTCCGTCGATTCCAGTCGCGGAGCGAATCCGCCCTCATCACCCACTGCCGTCCCCAGTTTTCGATCATGCAAAATCTTCTTCAGTGTGGCAAAAATCTCTGCACCGCAGCGAAGCGCCTCTCGGAAGCTTGGTAAACCACGAGGTACAATCATGAATTCTTGAAAATCGATCGGGGCATCCGAGTGGGCCCCCCCATTGATGATATTTGCCATCGGTACAGGTAAAACATTGGCCTTCTCCCCACCTAACCATCGGTACAAAGGCTCACCATGAGCTGTTGCTGCCGCCCGCGCCGCCGCCAAGGAAACCCCCAAAATAGCATTCGCCCCGAGTGTCCTCTTGTTTGGCGTTCCATCTAAATCGATCATCAACCGATCAATTCCTTTGGTGTCCGCTGCATCTTTCCCCAAAAGCAGTGGCCCAATTTTTTCCTTCACATTTGCCACCGCCTTCAACACCCCTTTGCCACCATACCGCTTGGCGTCCCCATCTCGTAACTCAAGTGCTTCATGGATTCCCGTGCTCGCACCACTCGGCACCATCGCCGAACCCATCACCCCACCCTCAAGAATGACATCCGCCTCTAAGGTAGGATTTCCTCTTGAATCAATCACCTCGCGAGCCGTGATTTTACGGATGGACGTCTTCATATCCTGCAACCTGGGACCAGCCCAGCTTAAGTCCGGTACGGCCGAATGGATTTGATCACTACCTTGATCCGAGTCCCACCTTCGCCTGGCAATTCGGCGCCATCTCCCACCTTATGCTGGATCAAAGCCTGTGCCACCGCCGTCTGGTAAGAAAGGATCCCCTGATCAGGATCGCTGTCCCATGCTCCCAAAATTGTAATCGTCTTCTTCTCCCCACTTTCCTTTGCTTCATACGTCACCACCGTGCCAATCCCCACCTCGTCACTCGTTACCCCACTAAAATCGGTGCCCTGAGCCGAAAGGATCATCGACTCCAAATCCTGTTTGCGACGCATCAACACCGCCTGCATCTCTTTTGCCGCCTTAAATTCGTGGTTCTCCTTCAAATCTCCGTAAGAACGCGCCACCCCAATTTCCTTACTATTCGCAGGAATCTTCTTCAGCGTAATTTCTTCGAGCTCCGCCTTACGCTTTTCCAAACTCTCCCAGCTCACGATCGGGGCATCCACCGTCGTCGCTCGGTTTTCTCCCGCCACCATCACACCCACTTGCGGATAAAGCTTAACCAAAGCCCCAATCAACGAGCGCTTATCCAGCTCCTCAAATGCGGTCGAGGCCAAGGCCGAGCGGGTCACATCCCTCACCTCTTCCGGAGAAGAAGGAGCCAACAAGTCACGCACTAGATCTTTCCAAACGCGCCGCCGATGATCACGCCAATGGCGAGATCCAGAACATTGCCGCGCATGACAAAGTCTTTAAATTGTTTGAGCATGGTTTTCTCCAGTTAATATTTACAGGGCTTTCGGACTCCGTCAGGCAAAAGTCCAAATTAAATTGTTTTTGGATTTTATGTTAGGAAGGGAGGCTTGTCAACGATGTTTGGATTTTTCGGAGAAAATGCCAAGGTGAAGATCGGTCTATTTTCTCAGATCAAGGCGACTATACAAATATTATGAG
>CAJBOM010000185.1 GCA_903956835.1 uncultured Verrucomicrobiota bacterium | reverse complement strand
GGCCCGAGACTTTCTCGGGGAGCAAAGTGATTTAGAGCGGCCAGAGTTTTCCACGGTGTTGGGGACTTTGAAATACGCAGCAGAGACGGAGCGTCAGGAAGCGCGACGAACACAAGGTTGGAGGAAACTGCAGAAATCATTTGGAAAAATGGTTTCGGCGATGCGGTTCTTAGCTTGATCGAAAGGAAGAAAAATATGAAAAATATATCCATTGAGAAAGAAAAAGTCGCAATTTTAGCGTTGGGAGGCGCGGGCTCGGCAGTTTTGGATAATCTGGCGGTGGCCTGTGAAGGAGAGCATCGGACTATTTGTATCGATACGGACGCCTTGGCCTTGAGGGGTACAGTAGCGGCTAAGAAAATCTTGGTAGCGCCCGAGCGAGTGCATGGGCTGGGAACGGGTGGGGAGCCTGAATTGCTCGAGGGATTGAGTTTGGAGGTGGGGGACAGCTTAGATCCAATTCTTTCGGGCATTCAGACGGCGATTGTGGTGGTTGCGGTAAGTGGAGGAACAGGTTCGGTATTGGCTCCGAGTTTGGTTAAGCGTTTAAAGATGGAAAAAGCGGAGGTGGTGGTGATGGCGATTGCGCCGTTTACTTTTGAAGGGGGACGACGCAAAGAGAGAGCGAATCGCTGTTTGGCGGAGCTACGGAAGGTAGCGGATGCGGTGTTGGTGTTTAGTAATGATCGATTGCTGGAGAGTTCGATGGCGAAAGATATGCGTGAGGCGCAGCGTTCCTTGGATCGAGCGATTGCTCGGACGATTCATGGATTGGCGCATGTGATGGAAAAGAATGGCTTGGTTCATTTGGGGGTGGGGGAATTGAAAGAGGCGGTGGGCAAAGGTACGGATGCGATGGGGGGGATGGAGAATGCTTGGGCGGCAGTGGCGGAGGCCTCGGGGGAGGGTCGGGAAGCGGCGGTCATCGAGGCGGTCTGTGAGGATATTATGTTGGAGGATGGGAAAGCTTGGCGGGAAGGAAACCGAGTGATGGTCAGCGTAATGACGGGAGCGGACACGTCGCTGAGCGAGTTTCATGGTTTTCTTGAAAAGCTGAAGGAGCGGTTGCCAGTGGATCTACCGATATCGGCTGGAGCGGCTGTGGATCCCGATCGTACAGAATCTCTCAGTGTGACTTTGTTAGTTACTCGGCGGGTAGAAGAAAGTGTCTTGCCCCAGTTGAGCGAAATAGCACCTGCGAAGAGGGAAGAGGTGGTGGAGGAGAAAAATTTGGAAGAGCCGAAGGTGAGGAAAAAGAGAAAATTTGTGGCGTCACAGACAGAACTGGAATTCGAGCCAACGCCGAGTCGGTTCGCGCGGTCAACGCCGAGTGTGCGCGGGGCGGAAGATTTGGATCGGCCGACTTATCAAAGGAGAGGGATTAAGCTGAAGGTTTAAAGAAGGGTAACGGGTCGAGGGAGCCGGTCGGGGTTAAGACGCGGCACGTGAGGATTGCTCACGCAAAGGCCGCTAAGCCCCGACGCGGGTCGGGGTTGATGCGGGGCAGGTACGGGACAGGCCGTTTGGCGTAGCCCCGATCGGAATCTGGATAATCAAACTGAATTAGGGGCAGTGGGGAGTTCCTAAAATTCAGTCAGCTACGAATCAGCGAAACAGATCGGAATGCGTGCCTGTGCGTTCTAAGGGCAAATGTTCGGGAGAAGCGGTATAAATCAGAATCCAATCAGGCTCGATGTGGAGATCACGGGATCCCACAAATTCTCCATGAAGCGGATGGTCTTTGTAAGATGGTGGCAGAGGTGCGGTTTCGATCAAAATATCAATGACCTTCTTGAGTTTCGAAAGGTCTTTGCCTCTTTTCTGGGCTCGCTTGACGTCTTTCCTGAATGCGGTGGTGCTACTGAGCGATCTCACAGGCCAAGGTGACGATAGAGGTGCTTCTTCGATTCATGGTGCGTCACGCCTTTGCCCTTGCGGCTGTCCCGAAGAACCTTGCCGGTTTGTGCATTGGGGAGAGCCACCTCGAAGGGGAGTCCACGGCGAAGTTGGATTTGGTGAAATAGGAGCTGGATGGCATCAGAAGCGGTCATTCCCAATGAGGACAGAATCTTTTCCGCCTGGGTTTTAACAGTGGGGGTGATTCGGGCCCGGATGGTGGTGGTCTTCAGCATGGATTAAATGTGGCGCAAATGTAGCTACAAGCAAGTAGTTGTTTTGCCGTACATATGTTTCGGCTGCCTCAAAGAGAACGGCCACTGAAGAGTCCTATCATGCTGAAGGGGTTAAGACGTGGGTGGTGCTGATTGCTCACGTCCCGCATTCCCGGGACGCGCTCACGCGCGCAAAGGCCGCTAAGCCCCGACGCGGGTCGGGGTAGAGACGCAGAACGTAAAGGGATTCCAAGTGTGTGAATGTAATAATGTTCGAATGTGAGAAGGTGGTTTTAAAGTTGGAGGTTTAGGTAGCGGCGGCCTCTCCGAGGTCGCCTAGCTGGTCGACTGGGCACACAGAATTGAGCGCAGGCGTTCTCGGAGAGACCGCCCTACCTAGGTTTTCAGGTTTGAATCCCGCGTCCGCGGGACTTTGAAGGGCGCCCGCAGCGGGCGGGCGTTTGAGCTAAAGGTCGGCGTCGTGGGGGTCGAGGTCGGTGGTGGCGTGGAGGCGATCGGTTTTCCCAAGGTTTCGTATTACTCGGTTAAAGCACCAAATAAGAGAGCCAGTGGTACCTCCGACGGACAGAACAAGAACGATCCAACCGTAAAGACTCATGGTTTTCGTTCCTCTCGGATCCGCCAGACGCGGATGGCTCGGGCGATGAGCAGTAGAAAGAGAATGAGAACTGCGGCGACAAAAAGCAGAGCAATTCGAACAGAGGGTTGGGTGCGGATGGCTTCGAGGTTCTCGGCTCCTTTTTGGTGTAACCAGATAACGAAGACGGTTAGGAGGTAAACGGGAGAGACGTAGCGGATAACGAAATCAAAGATGCGGGGGATGGGAAGGAGGGCTCCCCGTTCGAGCTCTTCGCGCCCGCGTTTCACGCCGAGGACCCAGCCGTAGAGAAAGGTTTGGATGGTAGCGAGAATGAAGATGCAGAAACTACCGACCCAGAAGTCCATGGCGTCGAGGGCGGCGAGATCTTTGGTGAACCAGACAACGATGCCTGTACCCATGAGGGTAATGAAGCCGAGGAGGCTGACGGAGCCACGTCGATCAAGATCAAGGCCTTCTTCCATAAAGGCGATGGCGGGTTGAAGCATGGAGAGGGAGCTGGTGATAGCGGCGATAAAGAGAAGGAAGAACCAGAGAAAGCCGAAGAGTTGGCCCGCAGGCATATGAGCGAAGACCAGTGGGAGTGTTTGAAAGCCTAGGCCGAATGTGCCTCCAACCGTGCCAGCGGCTCCGAGAAAGAGAAAAGCGGCAGGGATGGTGATGAGGCCACCGAGGCTGACTTCGCAAAATTCATTTCCCGCGACGGCGGTGGTGGAGCCGAGAGCGATATCATCCCGTTTTTTGAGGTAGCTGGAGTAGTTGATGACGACTCCGAAGCCGACGGAGAGGCTGAAGAAGATTTGTCCAGCCGCGGCCATCCACATTTCTGCGTTGCTCAGAGAATGAATCAAGCCAGCGAGACCTCCACGGATGTCCCACATGTAGGCGAGGCCGGCTAGGACGTTGCGTTCGGGATGGGCGGGGTCGGGAGTGCCGAGGGTGAGGACACGTGCGAGGACGAGTAGGGCGCAGATGACAAGCAGTGGCATTCCCCAGAGGCAGACCTTTTCAATCCCGCCACTGAGGCCTCGGTAGATAAGAAAGAAATTCAGGATGACACAGGCGAGGAGGCAGATGACAGGCAGGCTGAAACCGTGGGCGAGAAAGTCCCCGTCGGTATGCAGTCCGACGAAGGAGGTGAAGTGGGTGGTGTAGGTGGCGGGATCCATGCCGAGGTTCATTTGGCCGGTGAGATATTTCCAGGCGTAGCCGAGGCACCAGGATTCGATCCAGAGGTAGTACATGTAGATGACAACGGGAACGATGAGGCCTAAGACGCCAAGGTAGGGAGCAAGGCGGTTTTTCCAGATCGAGCGAAAGATGCCTGGGCAGGAGTTGTATCCTTGTTGCCCTCCGAATCGCCCCATGGCCCATTCTGACCATGCGATGGGTAGGCCGAGAAAAAAGAGAGCGAGGAAGTATGGGATAAGGAAGGCGGCTCCATCGTATTTCGCGGCGAGACCAGGAAAGCGGAGGAAGTTACCCAGACCGACGGCGCTGCCAGTGACGGCGAGAATGACTCCGAGGGAGGAGCCCCAGCTATCCTTTTTTCTTGAGGCCATGGGTAGGGCTTAAAGTCGCTCGATGAGGGGGAAGGCCAAGCCTTATTTGGGGCGGTTGGCGGACTACTCACGCAAAGGCCGCAAAGCCCCGACGCGGGTCGGGGTAGAGACGCGCTCACGCTTGAATGTGTGCAGGTTGTGGTAGGGCCGATGGTCTCCATCGGCCGATCGAGCGATTTAAGTTTGAGTGACTGAGTGGTTCAATCGGCGCATCAGGGATGATGCGCCCTACCGGGCGATGGGTTTAATCCTGCGGGTGCGGGGCGAAGATGTGGCGATTTTGGGCTTACGGCCTGCTCGCATGGCTTTGGTTTTGAGTTTCGGCTAGGTTTGGGGAATGGGGTCGAACTTACCAATTGAGGAGCTTCGTGAAGCTTTGGGGCAAGCGTTGCGTGCGGGC
>CAJBOM010000184.1 GCA_903956835.1 uncultured Verrucomicrobiota bacterium | reverse complement strand
TGAAGAATCGAAAATGGCTCCTCTTTAGAAACTTCTAACTTTCCATTCGATAATCGATGAGCATCTTCCACCCCGTAGCGATTGGGGGACGTAGGCAGCGGACTCCACTTTGTCCATTCCGTGGAGGTGACCTTCCCATCCGTATCTAAGTCCTCCTTCTTTTCGTGGACTTCACAAATCAACTGCTCCCTATTCTTTGATAACTCCAAGTCGCGCTGAACCATTTTTCGTATAATACCGCTTGCCTCCTCCTCCGAATAAAGCGGGGATGCCAATACGATAATCCATAATATGAGTCGATCTAATCTCCATAATTCAAAACCTCGCAACTTTGCTCGATTGGAACTGGCAAAGGAGTAATCCATGAAAGAATTGTCACAGATCTTGCGGGCATGGAAATGTAATTTAAAGAGATTGTAACTTGTTTTAGAAAAAGTCTCCCCTAGCATTAATCTTTGACACTTAATTATGGAAATAGCCTCTTTGGAGAACATGCGGAAACTACTAGTAGATAACTGCATGCTCACAGTATCCCCAGAGGAAATCCAGGATGATACCCTGCTTTTTGGACCTGGCAGTCTAGGGCTGGATTCCATTGACGCCCTCCAACTTTCCCTGAGCATTGAATCTTCTTTCCAGACTCCGATTAAAGACCCAGAGCTCGCCCGCCAGATTCTAAGCACACCAGGAAGCATCCGTAGTTGGATTAATAAACAGAAAGGGTCTTCTTAATGAGCTCCGCAGTTTGGGATACTCTCGTGATCGGGGGTGGCCCTGCTGGGAGTGCGAGCGCCGCTTTCTTGGCCAAGGCCGGCCAAAAGGTTCTCATTTTAGAAAAACAGTCTTTTCCACGCTTTCACATTGGAGAATCACTCCTACCTTTTGGTAATGATGTTTTACAGGATTTGGGAGTTTGGGATAAAATACAGCAAGCTGGCTTTATGCCGAAGCTTGGAGCCGAGTTTGTTATGGGAAATTCAGCGGGATCGCACTCCTTCTGGTTTCGCAAAACCCTCCCACCCCCACATGCCCAGACTTTCCAGGTAGAGCGCTCGAAGTTCGACCACATCCTTTTCGACCATGCCCGTGAAGCGGGTGCCCATGCCCCACCAGAAAGCTCCCTAGAAGATATCCATTTTGATCATGACATGGTAAACTTCTCCTACCGACACCAAGATCAAACTCACCAAGCCACCGCTCGTTGGTGTATCGATGCCAGTGGCAGGACCTCAGTCGTGGGCCGCACGCTGAATCTGACTAAATGCGACCTCGGTATGCCAAAGAAGATTGCAGTGTTTTCACATTTCAAAGGGGTTCATCGAAATGAAGGAGAGGCCATGGGCCACATAACAATTGTCAGGATCCCTCAGGGATGGTTCTGGCTCATTCCCCTTGATGAAACTAAGACTTCCGTGGGGCTTGTGCAGATGCTCAAGAGCTTTAAATCAACTGGTCTGACGCCGCAGGAGTCCTTCACCCAAACAGTCAATCAAAACCACGAACTCGTCTTTCGCATGCAAAAAGCACAACGTCTTACCGACTTTCACACAGAAGCTGACTATACCTTTCGGCATAGGCAAGCCGCAGGACCAAGGTGGCTTCTAGCGGGTGACTCAGCCGGCTTTATTGATCCAATTTTCTCATCTGGGGTCATGGTGGCACTCCGCTCCGCTCAGCTCGCCGCCCAGGCTATTCTCAAAGCGGGCAAGAGTGGTGGCCCAATTCCTCAAGCTCAGAGAACTATCTATACAAATGCATTCAAAAGTATGACCAATGTTTTTAGGGATATGATCCGAATGTTTTACAGCAACAAAGCCTTTGAAGTTTTTATGAACCCAAACCCGTGGCTTCAAATTCCAGGAGCCGTAACCCATATGGTCGCAGGAAACACAGTTTTTACCTGGTCCGTTTTCTGGAGAGTCCGCGTTTTCTTTGCCCTTTGTCTTTTACAACGATACCTGCGAGTAGCTCCTCGATTAAGCTTCAGCCACTCTTCTCCATCGCGTCAGCCAGCACTTTCATTTTGAGTCAGAGAAATGACATGGCTTCCCACAGGAACGACATCACCTACTCCTCTCGCTGGTTCAGTTTTGGCAGATGGGTGGGTCGATTCCTGCCGCGTTCTTTAGCCCGTTTCTGTGCTTCTGGGCTAGGTTACTTCTATGCCGCATGTAATCCGGCCAGAAGTCGTTCTCTTGAAACCCGAGTGCGCATTCTCGGATCAACTTCCCATCCTAAGGCAGGCAGGATTTTCGCCTCTTTCGCCCGAGTTCTTGCGGATTACTTTATTTTAGGATCTCGTCCCCTATCTGATGCGGTCTCTCTCGTTTCTGAACGAACTGGCTACGAACACTTGGAAGCAGCCCATCAAGCAAAAAAGGGTTGTTTGCTCCTCACCATGCATCTCGGGTTTTTCGAACTGGGCGGAGCTATTATGAAGGAGATGGGGTTCCCTATCGTCATCCTAACCGACCCTGAGCCCAGCACCGCTCTTACCAGATGGAGAACTGAATATCGGAAGCGGTGGGACGCCGAAACCCATATCCTTGGCTCAGATGAGTTTCATTTTTTAGAGGTTACCAAGTTGCTCAATCAAGGGAAGTTTGTCGCAGCTCTTTTTGATCGAGGCCATAATGTAAGATCATCACGCGTACCCTACCCTGGTGGGGTTCTCACTTGTGCAAGCTCTGTCTTACTTCTAGCCCTTTTAGCAAAGTGTCCAGTGATTCCCATAGCCGTCACCAGCAAGAAGGACAATACCTACACCCTTCATGCCTGCCCTCCCATTTGGGTGGAAAAGAAGTCTAACCCACAAGAAACCCTCGATTATTATTCAGAGAAGGTGGTTCAATCGCTTTGGCCCATTCTAGAAAAACATCCGGACCAGTGGTATCGTTTTGCTCCTACCCTCGAAGAACAACGAATATGAACGGGTCCAAAACACCCCACGGAGATGGATTCTCGTTTATCGATTCCTTCGAATTAGCGGCAAACAAACAGTCGTTGACTGCGCACAAGCTGCTTCATGAAACTCTTCCTTTTTTCCGAGACCACTTTCCCGACAATCCCATCATGCCGGGCGCTCTTCTCATTGAAAGTGCCGCTCAAGCAGCGGGCGTTCTTTGGGCGAACAATAGCCCAGACCTTCCTGCGCCATTTCTTTTTCTCGCCCAGGTCTTAGCTTTTAAGATTGTGCGGGCCGTACGCCCAAATCAGTTAATTGAGATTACTGCTACCCTTGATCGCGTATTCGGGAGCTTAGCTCAATTTACCGTCACGGTGTGCGAAGGCGGATCCCCTGTCGCTTCAGGAAAGATCGTCCTCTCCAGCAAAGAACTCTGATTAGAGGAGCATGCTCTCCAGCTTGCGGTGATCGGTCTTTCCACGTCCACTCAAAGGAATCGATTTCAGAAATAATACTCGGCGAGGAATTTTCCACAAAGGTAGTTGGGACAATAGTTTTTGCTGAATCCTCTCTTGGGTTCCCCTCCCCTCAACCCAAGCAACCAGATAGTCTCTACCTTTAAATTTCTGAATCGCCACTACCGCATGACGCACTCCTTCGATTCGCTTAAGGCAGTTCTCAACTTCTCCTGGACATACTTTTTTAGAACCCACAAAGGCAATACATCGGTCTCGACCAAGAAGTTGAAGTTCTCCCGATGAGTGGAGAGCCCCTAAGTCAGGCATTCGGAAACGACCTGAGCGAGTGGCCACGGACTCGCCTTGGACCAAGATTCTGTTTTTTCGGTCGGTCATGATCTTTACCCCAGGGAGCGGACGGCCAAGTGCCCGCCCCGTTAAGCCTGCATTTCCCGAAACATCATAACAGATTCCGCCCGTTTCGGACGAGCCGTAGAAATTATGCACTTTCACACCAAATCGCTTAAAGAACTTTATGCAGGTTTCCTTTTCTAATACAGATCCTGCGGATACGACCAGACGTAATGAAGTTTTTGCTATCGGCGAAGAGTCTTTGGAAACAAGGTCCAGGACAGTTGGCACGGTTGGAAAGCATGTGATTTTGTATTTTTGAATCCATTCGAAGATTTGAGAAATAACAAATTGCCGCGCTGCCCAGATCGGAGTGCCCTGCATAATAAGAGGAAGAATAAGATTCCCTAGTCCGTAGGAATGGCCGAAAGGAATTAATCCAAGTTGCCGATCCCTTTTTTTTAACCGCATTCCCTTTATAATATTTCTCCCATCCGCAAGAAGATGCGCAGCCGAACAAGCGACCAGTTTTGGCGCACCAGAGCTTCCTGATGTTGTTTTATAAACAGCGCTTTCTCCACACTTAGCGGAAGAATGGGTCAGGACTTCCAAATGGTCTGGGTGAAGGATCGCCTCCGCGCGGAATAACTTAGCTGAGGATAGCAGGGCGTCTGTCCCGCACTCAGGATCGAGAAGAACTGCGCTACAACCCTTTTGTTGAATGGCGAGAAAACGCGCGAACCAACTCGCCTGATTGCGCCCGGCCAGAACAATCCGGGTGCCAACTCGGATCGATGAAAGTAGTGAGGCGTAATCCAGAGCTCGCTGGGTCAATTCATGCCCCGAAAAGGTTTTGTTTGTTTCAATCTCATGGAAAGCGATAGGAGCTTTACCACCCCCGTTAAGCCAAACCCTCCAAAGGGAGTCTATCATCACGAAATCGGGGTCGCTAATCTCGAATCAGCTTGACCTTATTCGCCTCGAAAAAAACTAAGAATGTATTAAAACGATTCTGCCAGTACCTCCATTGATTGTCGGTCAAACTCGGGGTCTTATGTTTTGGAGGGTATCCCAACGCAACCACAACCGCTTCTTTACTCATCCCCACTTCTACCGCGCCATAGGCAATGGCCTTTCTTTCAGCATCCGTGAAGGCAGAAAGATCCAAGGGCTGGACCCCCAAGGTGCGCTCATAGATTCCAGCCACCGCTTCGCCTGAAAAAGGCTCAACATTAGCTAGGATAAGCTCTTTTCCAGTAGCACTCTTTAGAACAATTTCTTCATCGTCGATTTCGACCAGTGTGAAAAGAGTGTTAACAGGAATAAGAATTCCTTTACGATAATTGGTCGTCCGATGGACTCCGTCCTCTTCAAATAAACTGAACTGGGTAAACAGTTTTGCTCCCTTTTGAGCCGAGGCAGGAATCGGTCCTTTAGTTGTAGGTTTATAAATATTTCTCGCACTGTAAGCAGTAGAAACATCGTCCCCTGCGAACCCATAACCCACCAGGCAAGGTGAAAGGTAAAAGAGAAATAATAAAACAGAGAAACCAATATGTTTCTTCATAGGTGTTTTAAGAGCTCTTCTCTAAGATCTTTGAACATTTTCCGGTAAGCCTCAATCGACGATTGACGGATAGCTGATTTCATCGAAAAAGCCCCACCCCAAAACATCTTGCCACCCTGAGTAGAACCAGATTCCGAGAAGGTTCGATCCAATAGGATATGCTTCCCTTCGTCAAACCTCGAAAGCACTGCTCTCATTGTAATTGTCGCATGAAAGTCAGCAAACTCATACTTCACCAGAGTTAGCTCGACAATAGCGACCTGCCTACCCGTCTCCTTGGACGGATACGAAGAAGAAATTTCATAGTGATCAAACATTTGCGGGAATTCGATATCAGATACCTGCTTAAGCATTTCACCAGGTTGAACCTCCCATTCATTGACCACGCCAGCCATCGCTGAATTAATAACTTCTTTTTCCAACAGGGTTTTTTTTTCGATAACCACAACAACTCGATGAGGGTGCTTGCTTCCTCCAATCTCATAATTCGCATCTTGAAAAGCCACCTGATGAGCACAGCCAGATAAGATCAACCCAATCCCTAAAACACCGAATCCATTTTTCATAGAATTATTTCAGAACCTTTTCTCGCATTTAGTAATCCCGGAGTTTTCAGCCACTTCTTCTTGTACCGTAACACAGATCTTTACTTTGGCACTCCCTTATATTTTATGATACCTACCCTTTGCTAAGCGGGTACCGCACTTCAGTTTCGAATGATCCTTTCAACTGCAGGTGGAGTTCAGGTGTTTCTAGGTATTATTCATAGTTGTAGCTTTTGTCTCATAGTATTTTTCTTGGGGATGGCGGATCACCTCCTTTACCTCTCGAATCTGGCACGGGGTGCGGAGGGCCAAGGGTATGTTCTATTTGGGGACGATAATCAGGCCAGAGTCCTTCTCTCCGTAGCTCACGCAATCCCTACCTATGGCAAGATGGTATGCCGCAAGGGCACAAAGCGCGGCATCCAGCAGATCCATGTTGGTTAATTCGATCAGATCAATCCCCGCTTTGCTGAGCAGAGCCGACCGTTGCTTCCGCTTTTTGGATGCATCGGCGTTGCCCCCCCGCAAATGCCAAGTAATCGCATGCGGAAAAGTCTCAAAGCTGCACTTCCCTTTGACGAAGGGCAATTTACGGCAAAGCGGATACTCATCCTCAAGCGCCTTAAATAACGCCTCACCCCTCAGCATCCATCCAAAGTAGTCGGTCGGATGCTCGACCGCCTGCTTCCGAGTTGGAGTCGAGAAACAGTAGATGCCCT
>CAJBOM010000183.1 GCA_903956835.1 uncultured Verrucomicrobiota bacterium | reverse complement strand
TGCTCGTGCCGGTCCACCCCCGACCCACATTCCGTTTTCGAATCGTTCGCATGAATCACCACCAAATTCTCCTGCCCGATCTCTTTCCTCATCCCCCCCACCAACCGACCCCGCCCCTCCTCCGTACGCAAATCATAGCCCGCCGCAAAAGCATGCGCCGTATCCAAGCAGGCCGCTCGCCTCCCCGTCGGTAAACCCCAAACCAACTCCCCCCACTCCGCCAAGTCGCGCGCTAAGGCCGAACCCTGACCCGCCGAGTTTTCTAAAGCTAATCGAACAAGCTTCGTCTCAGACCGCATGAGAGCTTCTCGAAACCCCTCCGCAGCTTTCTGCCTCGCCTCTGTCGCCTCTGTCTCCCCTCGACTCCCGCAGTGCACCACCACCGCATCCAAGCCCAACTCCTCCGCCCGCCGAATCTCATCCGCTAAAGCGTGGATAGACTTCTTCCTCGTCTCCGCCCCGCCCGCCACATTAATCAAATAGCCCGCGTGCGCACAGATCCACAAATCATGCGCTTTCTTTTCTTGCCGAAATTGACCCGCCTCCTCCTCAGCCAACTCAGGCATTTCCCAGCGGCGATTGCTTTTTACAAAGATTTGCGCCGCATCTTCACCCAAAGCCTTCGCTCGAATCAGCATCTCCCCAAAACCGCCCGCCACTGAAGTGTGTAAGCCACAACGCGTTTTCATGTTCGCTGGCATCCTCACTCCTCGAAGTTACGTGCTTTCCAGACTGGGTTTTTTAAAGAACCACTTCCCTCCACCTGAAACATTTGGCTGACAAAGAAGAACGGGACTCCCGCAGGCCCTCGCAGATTCTGTCGCATGATAAAGTTTTCTAATTGATCATTGGCAATATCGTAAACCCCCCGACCTGTCGTCACCACCAAGACCGAGGTAATTTGCAACTGACCCACCTCTAACTTTCCTTTCTTCAAAGTAAAATTCATCTCTGCCTCCTGCCCTGTCGCCCCCACCCACTCCGCAGGAGCGTTCATCGCTTGCGCAAAGGCTCCCATCCCAGGCAAAACCCCATCTTCCACCGATAACTTTCCACTTCCCTCCCAGTCCCGCCAATCCTTCGAGGGACCCTCCATCAGAAAAGAACCGCTCATTTCCCCCGCATACCCCGTGTTACCAAAATAGGTTTCCACCAACGGACCAAACCCCACCCGTTTCATTCGAGCTCGCGTTATTTGGTGCGTTTCACTGCCCTTCCCGTTCGACTCCACCTCAACCTCCACTTCCACCTTCCCACCTAAAACACTCGCCAGTATTTTTGGAATCGTCTTCACCATGACTTTTTTTCCCAGAATCTCCACCGTCATATTTAAATCTGTAAAGCGAAGATTCCGTCCCGCCACCCCATAATCCATCCCCTCTTTGCTCACCACCGTAGCCCGCATATCCGATCGTCCTTTTTCTTCTAGATCGACTTTTCCATCCAGCGTAATCGTAGGGCGATCTACAAAGATGTACGGTTTCATACTCGTAACGAACTTCTCCCCGAAAATCGGCGCAACTTTCTGCACAGGCAAGGTCGCTACGATATTTTTCAGAAGCACGCTCTCAGGCGAAAGTTCGTAAATAAACTCCCCGCTGCCTCGTCCCCCACCCGAACTGACCTGCAAATCCGTCACCACCACCTGATTCCCACCCCAAACAAAGTTCGCCATAATCTCATCTAACTCCACCCCCTTATATTTCACTCCACTCCCCTCCACTCGTCCCTCCACTCGCCAAAGATTTTCCGTTAGGCTAGCCCCCGTTACCTTCGCTTCAATCTTCGGTGGCGTCGCAAAATCAATACTCTTCCAAAATGGTCCTGCCCCAGGTCCAAAAATTAAAGCCAGCCCCTTCGGATTAAGACTGCTGCTCAGGGTTCCTATCACCTTCGCTTTTCCATCAAACGCCAACTGAGCAAGCAAACTCCCCCCCGCCCCAGCCTCCAGCTTGAACCCCTGCACCATCCACTGCTTCCCATCGCTCACCCACGGGAAAACTAGGCTCTGGTACAGCGTTCGCCCTAAGCGAAATTCTCCCAACTCCAACCGGCTCTGCCAAAGAAAACTTGGCGACTCCTTCCAATTAAACTCCATTTTTCCCGTGATTTGGGGCGGTGCCTGACTTCTCAATTCCGCCAGAGCTGGTCCCAGTTTACCTGCGGCAGGTGCCCATTGAGCCAAATCCGTGCTCGCGTTGTATTCAACCCCGCCTCGTCCCGCTTGCAGTTCGGCCCACCCCACCACCTCCACTTCTCCTTTCTCCAACCCAATCCTAAATTTCTCCAGCTTAATTCCACCTCCCGCCATCGTCGCCCGTAACTCCACCTGCCGCAAAGCCACCCCCTTCCACACGTTCCGAGCGGCAGTCATCAGAATCTCCGCCCGACTCTCCTCAGGCCGCCCAATCTCCAAATCAAACTCCGCTTGAATCTTTGGCGCTGGCCCGCCCAAATCCTGCAGTGCCCTCTCTAAATTTCGCCAGATCGAAGCCAAAGGCATCGCTTGCGGAGGAACCATCCTCCCCATCTCCGTCCCAACTCTGCCCTGCAAATCCAAATCAAAGCCAAGCACTTGTCCCCGCAACCGCTGGATCCGAATCTCATCATGACGGAACTCAATCGTCGCTTCCACCCTTCGCGCCTCTACCTCCACACCTTCCCCCAAGGGCCAAGCTACATGAGCATCTCGAAGCCGCGCCCCCGATAAAATCGGCTCCCCCGCTCGCCAAGAGAGCCAATTTAGATTCAACTCCACCCGACCGATTCGCAATCGCTCTTCTTTGCGTGTGGCATCCCGATACACCACCAGATCCCTCGCCACCAACCCACCCAAAGGATCGATCGTCAGCTTCCGTGTCTCCACCTCTAAACCACGCAAAGACAACTCCCGCACAAACCTGTTTTTCCATGATTCCGGTACCCCCACCAGACGCCCAAAAATCGCCAACCCCACAAATAGTCCCACCCCCATCCACCCCACCCTCTTTACCCAACGCCAGCCCGACCCCGAGGTCGGGCGTTGTATCCTCCGCC
>CAJBOM010000182.1 GCA_903956835.1 uncultured Verrucomicrobiota bacterium | reverse complement strand
GGTCTTGGTGAAGTATACGGAGCTGAGTTCGACGAAGGAGGGGTACTCTGGTATTAATCCGCGGAAGAGTGATTGGGGTGTCGCGGTGACGGGGGTCCGGTAGTGAACCGGGAAGGAAATGGCATGAGGCGGCGGTCGTTTCTGAAGTTGGGCGGTGGGGCGATGGCTTCCTTCTTTTTGCCTCGTGTTGGAGGGGCCGTGGGCTCGACCGATTGCATTATTATCGGGGCTGGGATTGCGGGTTTGGCGGCGGGGGATTACCTGCGCAAGAAGGGCTGGGGCGTAACGATTCTGGAGGCGAGGGAGAGAGTGGGAGGGCGGGTGTGGTCGAGAGCTGATTGGAAGGGCAAAAACCCGATGGATATGGGGGCGAGCTGGATTCATGGAGTTTCCGGAAATCCGATAGCGGAACAGGCGCAGAGGGAGGGGATTCGCACGGTGCCTTTTGATTATGAAAATAAGGCGGTGTATCACGCGGGCGGTTCCCGAATTACGAACGAAGAGGAGGAGCGGATCGAAAAGAGGTATCGAAAGACTCTGAAGCTGGCGAATGGGACGGCGGAGGAGTTGTCGAGGGATGTGTCGTTACGAGAAACTTTTACCGGGGCGGAAAAGAAGTTGGGGTGGCCGGCAAAGGAGTTGGCCTCGCTGAATTTCAGGGCGCATACGGAGATCGAGCATGAGTTTGCGGCTAGCCTAGAGGAGTTGTCGGCACAGTACTGGGATGAGGGGGAGGAGTTGTCTGGAGGGGATGTGATCGTTCCAGCTGGATTGGGAGGGATCGTGGAGCCGTGGGCGCGTGGGCAGGATATCCGATTCAGCCAGACGGTGGAGCGGGTGGGCTACGATCGTGACGGGGTGCGAGTGAAGACAGCTCAAGGGTTGGAGATGAAGGCGAAGAAGCTGATTGTGACGGTGCCTTTGGGGATTTTAAAGAAGGGGACGATTGCTTTTGATCCGCCTCTGCCCAAGGAAAAGATGGAGGCGATCGGGCGGATTGGGTTTGGGAATTATCAGAAGACGGCCCTTTTGTATGACGAGCTCTTTTGGGATCCGGAGCTGCATCTGTTTGATTGGGATGGCGGGGCGACAGGCAAGGAGTGGGCGGAATGGGTGAATCTGTACCCGTTCACTGGGGAACCTGCCTTGATGGCTTTCCACACGGCGCAAGCGGCCTATGGGATTGAGAAGATGACCGACCGTGAGATCTCTGATGCTGCGACCGATGCGTTGGGTTCGGCTTTGGGGAAGAAGGTACCTCGGCCCAAAGATATGATGGTCTCTAGGTGGGGTCATGACCCGTACTCGTTGGGGGCTTACTCCTTCATGGGGGTGGGTGCGACCCCTGCGGATCGGACGATGCTGGGGAAGCCTGTTGCGGGATCGCTATACTTCGCTGGGGAAGCGGTCTCGGAAAATTATGCGGCGACGATGCATGGGGCATATGAGAGTGGGTTGGCGGCGGGGAGGGAGTGTGGGGGAGGGTAGGGGAGGGGAATTTTGGATTTCGAATTTCGGATTTTGCCCCGCGTTCGCGGGACACGCTTTCGCGTGGATTTTTAATTGGCCCTACTACGCTCAGTCTCGGTAAACCTCGCTGAGCTGCGAAGGGCGCCCGCAACGGGCGGGTTTGGTTAGTCGTCTCGGCGGTATTCGACTTGGCCTAGCTCTTCCCAGTGAAAGATGATTCGGGACGAGGATAGAATTTCGAGGTGACCAGGGACAAAGGAGGGTTTAAGGAATCCCTGTCCTGCGATCTGCCCTTCGCCAATGCAGGTGGTGGGGTCGACACGCCAGGTAATCTCGCCCGCTGGGACGTTTTCATCGCCTGTAATCTTTGTGGCGATCCATTTGCCGTCATTGAGATCGATCCGAATCACCTCTTCGAAGTGGCCGTGGTATTTTCCAATCCACTCTCCGACGAGTTGGGGTTGGAGAGGGGGAGAGGGTTTCATGGTGGGAGAAAATAGACTCGGGAAGCTAGTGCTGCAAATGCCGACGGAGAGGGAATTGCTCACGCAAAGGACGCTACGGTCGGAAAGGAGGGAGATTAGGGATTAAGGGGTTAAGGGGTTAAAAGGGATTTCGAAATTCGGAATTCGGAATTGGAAAATTGGAGAGTGTGAATGTGTGAAGGTAACTTAGAGGCTTAGGTAGGTGTGGGCATCTCCGAGGCCGCCTAGCTGGGCTGTTGGGCGTGCAGTGTTGGGCGCAGGCGTTCTCGGAGAGACCGCCCTACCTTGGTATTGGGTTTTGGCCCTACTTTGCTCAGTCTCGGTAAACCTCGCTGAGCTACGAAGGGCGCCCGCACTGGGCGGTGCGCCCACTGCGGGCGGGTGGTGGGAAAATATTGACCAATGAGGGGAGGAGGGGAGTTTGTGGCAATGTCTTTACCGTTTCTTATCGCTGGGATCGTGGGGTTGGTCATTGGGGCGGGGCTGGTTTATGCATTTTATGCGAGCCGCTGTGCAGGGTTGGCAGAGAAGGCTGAAGGGTTGCGGGATCGGTTAGCTGAATCGGAGCAGTCTCGTGTGGCTTCTGAGGCGCAGAATCGGGAGGCACGGGAAGGACTAGTCCGAGCGGAGACGCAGCGTCAGGCGACGGAAACCAACTTGCGGGAGTTACGGGAAGAGAAGGAGAAGTTAGCGGTTCGGTTGCAGGCGGATCTGCGGGCGATGACGCAGGAGATGGTGACGGAGGGAACGCGGCGGCTGGCGCTGGATAACCGAACGCAGGTGGGAAGTGAGCTGCGTCCGATTCTAGATCGGATGGAGGCGTTCCGTAAGCGGGTGGATGAGGTGCACACGGCAGAGACTTCGATGCAGTCGGACTTACGTCGTGAGCTGCAGCAGATTCAGCTACTAAATACGCAGTTGGGGACGGAGACTCATGCGCTGACTCATGCCTTGAAGAATGATTCTGGGGTGCGTGGCCGATGGGGGGAGATGATTCTGGAGAAAACGCTGGAGATCTCGGGATTAGAGAAGGGGCGGGAGTATCGGACGCAGGAATCGGCGGATCGCAAGAGGATGGATGCGGTGGTTTATCTGCCGGAGGAGCGGGCGATCATTATCGATAGCAAGGTGCCCCTGGTTGATTACGAGGCCTACTGTTCGGCGACGGAGAAGGTAGAGCAGGAGAAGCATTTGAAAGCGCACGGTTTGGCGGTGAAGCGTTTTGTGGATGATCTTTCTGGCAAGGGGTATCCAGAATTGTTGGCGGGGAAATCGCTAGATTTCACGGTGATGTTTATTCCGATTGAGCCAGCGTTTGCGGCGGCCCTGCAGTCGAATCCTGATCTGATCGAGTATGCCTTTGAGCAGAGGATTGTTTTGAGCACGCCAAGTTCTTTGATGGCTACTTTGCGGACGATCTCGAATTTGTGGAGGATCGAGAGGCAGAATCGGAATGTGCAGGAGATCGCGCGGTTGGGCGGAAAGTTGCATGATGATCTGGCGAACTTCTGTGGGGATCTGGCGGAGGTGGGCAAGGCGCTGGAGAAGGCGCAGGAGGCGCATGGCTCGGCGGTGAAGAAGTTATCGGAGAAGAAAGGGAATATTCTTGGGACGGCAGACAAGTTACGGGAGCTGGGGGCGAAGACGGAGAAGAGGTTGGTTTTGGAGGAATGATTTTTGATTTTGGATTTTGAATTTTGGAATTTGGATTGGGGAGAAGATTGCTCACGCAAAGGGCGCTAAGGTCGGAAAGCCCCGACGCCGGTCGGGGCGCGGACGCGGGGGTTAACCCTACTTCGTCCCGCGGTTGCGGGACTTCGAAGGGCGCCCTCAGAGGGCGGGGCGCCAGCAGAGGGCGGGTGGGAATGTTGTTTTGAGCTTGAAAGCTTAGGTAGTGGCGGCATCTCCGAGGCCGCCTAGCTGGGCGATTGGGCGTACAGTGCTTGTTTACGTTCTTTTCCGTTTGGAAAAGAACTAGGACGACCAGGGACGGTCGTCCGTTCCCAGCGGTCGATCCCGCGTTCGCGGGACGCGCTGACGCACAGCTTAGGTTTGTTTGGGGTGGATGATGGTGAAGGCGAGGATTCCGGCGCAGGCTTGGATGGCGGCGAGGGCTAGGAGGGCGGTGCTCATTCCGTGGTGGCTTTTCATCCAGCGGAAAAGTTCGGGGGCGACTAGGCCCGCTAGATTTCCGACTGAGTTGATCCAGGCGATCCCAGCGGCGGCGGCGGTGCCTGAAAGAATTGCGGTGGGGACGCTCCAGAAACAGGAGGTGGTGGCGAGGACTCCGGTGAGGGCAATGGATAGGGTCACGAGGATAATCCATCCGGGAAGACCTGGGAGGGCGCTGAGGGCGAAGCCGAGGGCGGCGGTGAGGGCAGAAAGGCCGACATGGAGGCGTCGTTCTCTTTTACGATCGGAGTGGCGGCAGACCCAGACCATGCCGAAGGTGGCACAGGCCCACGGGATGGCGGAGTAGAGACCGATCTGCCAATCCACTTGAGTGAGGCTGTCGTGAACAATCTGCGGGAGCCAGAAAGAGGCTCCGTAGAGTCCGAAGACGATGGTGAATTGGGTGAGGCAGAAGATCCAGATGCGGGTGGAGCGAAAGGCATCTTTGAGGCTGAAGGCGTGCTCGCCAGCACTCAGTTTCTGGTGCTGTTCATGATCGAGCTTTTCCAGGAGGAAGGATTTTTCTTGGGGTGAGAGCCAGTGGGCTTGGCTGGGGTGATCGGTGAGGAGGAGGGGGACAGCTAGACCGAGGAGGATGGAGGGAACTCCTTCGAGAATAAAAAGCCATTGCCAGGATTGGAGGCCGTGCCAGCCGTTCGAGGCTTGGAGAATAAATCCGGAGATGGGGCTACCGACGATGCCAGCGGCGGCGACGGCGGTCATAAATAGTGCGATCATGTGGGCGCGATGTTCTCGGGGAAACCAGTAGGTGAGGTAGAGGATGATCCCAGGGAAAAAGCCGGCTTCGGCGACACCAAGGAAAAAGCGAAGGAGATAGAAAGAGAGGGAGCCTTGGCTGAAGGCCATGAGGGTGGAGATGATTCCCCAACTGATCATAATGCGGGCGATCCAGAGACGGGCTCCGGTGCGTTGGAGGATTAGATTAGCCGGAACCTCGAAAAGGAAGTAACCGAGGAAAAAGATGCCAGCACCTGTGGCGAAGACCGCGTCGGAGAACCAGGGTACGTCGTGCATGGCTAATTTGGCGAAGCCGACGTTGACGCGATCGATGTAGGCGAGAATGTAGCAGGAGAAGAGAATGGGGATGAGTCGGAAGGCGACCTTTCGGTAGATGGGGGAGAGAGTCATGGGAGGAGGGTAGGGTTGGGCAATGTGATTTGGGATGTTGAATTTTGGATTTTTGATTATTGGAGAGTACGAAAGTGTGAAGGTGTGAAACCCCGACGCCGGTCGGGGCAGGGTGGGAATGTAGCCCTACTACGCTCAGTCTCGGTAAACCTCGCTGAGCTGCGAAGGGCGCCCGCAGCGGGCGGGTGGGGGGAATGTTAGAAGGGGATTAAGCCCCGACATGAGTACGGGGCGCAGACGCGGGACGGAAAGGTCGGTTTATTTTTAATTTTGAATGTTTGATTTTGGATTGGTTGAGGGCGTGTGGCTATGTGGTTTTGGAGTAGACGTGCCGACCTTTGCGGACTTGGCGTGATGAATGGGTTTAGGGGGCGGGCGGGGAATAGAAGGCGAGTGGCTAACCAGCAACACTTTCCAGGGTAATTAAGAATTATTAATACACAATAACTCGCTATTTAAATATTTTATGCTTTATTGCTGTATGAGGAAAAACTTAAGTTTATTGTTTATTCTTTTGGCTCTGTGCTACCAGAGCGCGTCTGCGATAAATCTTATTTCACCTGTCGTCTTCGGCAACTTAGGAACAGTCACCGCTTCAACCACAAGCAACACGGTGGGATACCTTTCCCTTTCGCAGCAAAATCAATTCTCGGCCCAGGGATTCACCATGGGTTCGACTGACTACCAGCTGACTTCGCTGCAATTTGGCCTAGGATCTACCGGCACTGCCGATCCCTTGGTCCAGATCTACGGTAATAACTTGGGGGCACCTAGTTCGGCGCTGGCAACGTTCAGTCTTACGTCTGGGCCCGTGTTTTCTAAAGACATTTACAACTTCAGTGGTTCTTTCGTGGCAGAAAAGAACACCAGTTACTGGGCGGTTCTTTCGAATGTTAACTCTGCGGATTTGGAATCATTTGAGTGGTATTCGAATGATGCCTTCACGCCGCCGTCAGGACAAAATGCTTCCGGCATTGGTTACCTACAAACCGTCGAGCGCAATAACGTTGGAGGGGCTTGGACTGGCGCTATTCCCTCCCTTAGCATTCAGATTCGTGGAACGGCTGTTCCTGAGCCGTCGACTGGGCTCTTGGTGGTGCTAGGGCTAGGTGGGTTGCTACTTAAGCGGCGCAAGACGGTTACGGTTTAGTTTTTTTTACTCACCCGGACTTTTTCTCACGCCAAGGAAGCTAACCCTACTCCGCTCAGTCTCGGTAAACCTCGCTGAGCTACGAAGGGCGCCCGAAACGGGCGGGGGGGGGGGGGGATGTAAGAAAGGGATTAAGCCCCGACATGAGTACGGGGCGCAGACGCGGGGGTTAAGGGGGGATTATTTTTAATTTTGGATTTTTGATTATTGGAGAGGGCGAAGGTGGGAATGTGGTTTTGAAGCTGGAGGCTTAGGTAGGGGCGGGATCTCCGAGGCCGCCTAGCTGGGTGATTGGGTGTACAGCGTTGAGCGCAGGCGTTCTCGGAGAGACCGCCCTACCTTGGTTTTGTTTCAGTGTGCGCGGGACGCAGGCGCGCCTTTGGTTTTGTGCCTTGTCGTTTGAGGGTGATAAGAACAGAGCTAAAGATGGGACAGAATTTGTCCCACCTGCTAGGATAGGGTTTCTGATGATGAAGCGTACTTTTCTAGGCTGGGAGGAGCCGGTGCTCGTGACTACGGCCAAATGGTTACTGGCCAACTTTAAAGATTTATCGGACGTAAAAGTCGTGGTGCGTGGATCTCGTGCAGGCAGGCGTCTTCTCGAACGGTTGGCGGTCGAGGCGGACAAGATGAAACGCCCTTTATTCCTGCCTCAAATATCGACAATCGCGCAGGTGGTGGAAGGCCTTTTCGATGCACCCGAGGGAATTCTGCCTTCGGCATCGGATCTCGTACAAAAGTTAGCCTGGATGGAGGCGCTCCGCCGGGTGCCCAAAGGGGAGAAATCTAAGCTGTTTGTCCTGCCTGAGGGAATCGGGCAGGGCGGGGATCCCGAACTTCTTCTTGGCAGTCGGCTCCAGAAACTGTGGAACGAACTGGGGGGAGAGGGGCGATCGTTTGCGGATGTGGGGCGCATGATTCAGGAGAAAATGCCCGAAGCTCCTGAATCGGAGTCGGAACGCTGGCATCTCCTGGAGGAGGTCCATCGAGATTATGGTAAAATATTAAATAAGTTAGGGTGGATGGATCCGGCCGAGCGAAGAAATCTTTTAGCGGACAAGGGAAAGGTCAAAGACGTACAGGTAGTCTTGGTAGGGGTGGTAGAGATTCTGCCCATTTTCTTGAAAATGCTGGGGGCTCTTCCGCAATCGCCCCAGATTCTCGTCTCTGCGCCCGAGACGGAGCAGAAGGGCTTTGACGAGTATGGGCGGTTAAATGTTCAGGTCTGGGCTAAGAGAAGTAGCGGGTTGAATGGGGGTGAAATCCATCCTGTGGTACGAGCGGCGGATCAGTCGGCCCGATTGGCAGAGATGGCCAAGAAGTGGCCTGGAGCCACCTTGGCGATTCCGGAAGAGAGTGCGGTGGCTGGGATTCGGGAGGCACTGAGGGAGGGGG
>CAJBOM010000181.1 GCA_903956835.1 uncultured Verrucomicrobiota bacterium | reverse complement strand
TGGTGCGGGCAGCGGCAAGGCGGGCCCAACTTTTACCCCTGACAGAAAAAAATCCTAATCCATGAAAATGATGCGTCGCATCTTGAGCTATTATCAGCCGTTCTTGGGCCGTATTTTTGTAGCTTTAGTGCTGCTGGTGGCCGCAACTGGTCTCAATCTTCTCAAACCGTGGCCACTGAAGTTTGTCGTAGATGAGGTGCTTCAGGCGCCGGGGGGCGGAATTGCGGTGCCCTTACTTTCGGGGGTCTGGTCTTTTTCTTCTTCCTTGGCCTTGGCCTGTGCGGCCTTGGTAGGGATTCACTTACTCTGGGGTGCGGTGAACTTAGCTCAGACCTACGCCTTGATTGGAGTCGGACTCCAGGCCTTGCTCCGGGTTAGGACGGAATTATATGCTTATTTGCAGTCGTTGCCTCTTCGTTTTCATGATGTGCGCCGCAGTTCGGACTCCAGCTTTCGTGTGGCCTACGATGCTCAGGCGATTCAAACCTATTTCAATCGTGGCTTTGCGACGATTCTTGGGTCGGTTCTTACTTTGGTAGGAACATTTGTGGTGATGCTACAAATGAGTCCGCGGCTTGCTCTGCTCTCTTTGGGGGTTGTGCCCTTTTTGTTGTTGGCGATCTCCCGCTATGCGGGTCGGATTCGGCAGGAGACAACCACCTTGCAGGCGCAGGAAAGTGATGTTCTCGCTCGGGCGAGTGAGGGGTTATCCAGTATTCGAGTGGTCCATGCTTTTGGTCGTGAGTCTCATGAGGTGGATCTTTTTCGGCGAGAGTGTCGGCAGTCTCTGGAGGCAAATCTACGACTTTCGATGACAAATGTGGCGAGCACTATGGTGGTCGGGACTTTACTTGCCGTCGGCACGGCGTTTCTGCTTTGGGCAGGGGCAGGTGAGGTGGCGGCAGGAAAGTTGACTTTAGGTGACCTTCTCGTGTTTTTGGCCTATCTGGCGATGCTCTACTCTCCGTTGGAGCAGTTGAGTTACACCGCATGGTCGATGGAGGGAGCGGCGGCAGCGGCCCAGCGGGTTTTTGAAGTCTTGGATACGGCGGATGAGGTGCCCGATCCGGTGAAGCCGGCCCGTCTAACGATGGCTTCAGGGAATATCGAGTTCCGCAAAGTAGGATTTCGCTATCCTCGTGGAGATGAGGTCCTGCACGATCTTAGCTTCACGATTCAACCTGGGGAGTCGGTGGCGGTGGTGGGGGGAACGGGAGCGGGCAAAACTACGCTGCTTTCTCTTTTACCGCGTTTTTATGACCCGACCGCTGGAACGATTCATTTTCATGGAATTGATTTGCGAACGGTAGCCAAGAAAGAGCTGCGGGCCCGTCAGGCGCTGGTGTTGCAAGAAACCGTTTTGCTGAACGGAACCGTCCGTGAAAATATTGCTTACGGGCGGCCGACCGCTTCTTTTCGGGAGATAGAAAAAGCGGCAAAGGAGGCGCAGGCGGACGAATTTATTCAGGCGTTGCCTCAAGGGTACCAGACGCAGGTAGGGGAGCGGGGGGTGATGTTGAGTGGAGGACAGAGGCAGAGAATTGGAATTGCTCGGGCGTTTTTGCGGGATGCGCCGATACTTCTTCTGGATGAACCAACCAGTGCCTTAGATCCAACGACCGAAAAAGAGCTTTTGAATGTTTTGTCTCACCTGATGACTCGACCGACCACTTTACTCGTGACCCATCGTTTACATGCGGCGCATCGGGCGGATCGAATACTCGTCTTGGAAAAGGGGCGTTTGGTGGAAGAAGGCAAGGGTGAGGATTTACTCAGCCGAAAAGGTGCTTACTGGAAGCTTTGGCAAGCGATGGGTTCTGTTTAAGAACGGCTGGATTCTGCCGCGGCAGAGGTTAGTGGGATGGGGCAGGTTTGATGATGCGATTAAAGACTTCGGCGGCGTTAGTTTCTGAGAGGGTGATTTCGTTGGTGCGACCGGGGAGGAGGTCGACCTCAAGCAACCAGTAGGCCACGGCGTAGCGGCTTTTGTACTGGCCGTAGAGGGTCTGCTTGCCTGGGGATGCATTAGAAAAAGTGAAAGTGCCGTTGGTGGTGGTGCGGATTCTGGCGGTGGCGACATTGGCGGCGGCTTGGCTCATGGATTTAAGGTCTAAATTCTTGTAGCCGTCGGCAAAATCAATTCGAATTCCCACGGGTTGTTCCTCTCCTGATGGAGTG
>CAJBOM010000180.1 GCA_903956835.1 uncultured Verrucomicrobiota bacterium | reverse complement strand
GGGGAATTTTGCGGGATATCTTTACGATGGGGGCTAGGCCGGTGGCTTTTATGGATTCGTTGCGATTTGGCAGGCCTGAGGCGAAGGGAGAGGCGGGAAGGAGGACACGGTCGTTGATCAAGGGAGTGGTGTCGGGGATTTCGCACTATGGGAACTGCGTGGGGGTTCCGACGGTGGGAGGGGAGCTGGTTTTTGATCCTGCCTATGAAGGGAATCCGTTAGTGAACGTTTTTTGTTTAGGGACATTGCGGCATGATCAGATTCGGAGAGGTGCGGCGAAGGGAGTAGGGAATCCGGTTTTTTACGTGGGGGCGAAGACGGGGAGGGATGGGTTAGCGGGGGCAGCATTTGCCTCAAGAGATTTAACGGAGGAGAGCAAGGCGGATCGCCCTGCGGTCCAGGTGGGGGATCCGTTTGTGGGTAAGCTACTCTTTGAGGCGTGTTTGGAATTGTATGCCAAGCCAGATCTGGTGGTCGGGGTGCAGGATATGGGGGCGGCTGGTTTGACCTGTTCGACGTGTGAGACGGCGAGTCGGGGTGGATCGGGAATTGAGATCGAGTTGGATCGGGTTCCGCAAAGGGAGACGGGAATGACGCCGTATGAGATTCTGCTTTCGGAATCGCAGGAGCGGATGTTGATCATCGTGCACAAGGGGAGAGAGAAGGAGTTGAAGGATATTTTTGCGAAGTGGGGGTTGGATGCGGCGGAGATTGGTTTTGTGACGGAGACGGGAAAGGTGGTGGTGAAGGCGGGAGGAAAGGTGGTGGCAGAGGTGCCTGCGAGATTGTTGGCGGATGATGCGCCGGTCTATGAGCGGGAGGCGAAAGTTCCTGCAAAACTGGCGGAGAGGCAGAAGCTGGATTTGAAGAAGATTTTACCTGCGCAACCGAAGGTGAGGGAGGATTTGTTGAAGTTAGCGGCTTCGCCTGCGACGGGATCGCGGAGGTGGGTGTGGAATCAGTACGATCATATGGTGGGTTTGCGAACGGTAGTCAGGCCGGGAGGGGATGCGGCGGTGTTACGGATCGAGAAGCCAGGGGGTGGATGGGTGCATGTGGCGATGACGTTGGATGGGAATGGGCGGTGGTGTGCGCAGGATCCACGGGAGGGATCGAAGGCGCTGGTGGCGGAGGCGTGTCGGAATTTGGCTTGTGCGGGAGCGGTGCCGCTGGGGTTAACGGATAATTTGAACTATGGGAATCCGCATGATCCGGAGATTTTCTGGACCTTGCGGGAGGGTGTTGAGGGAATGGCGGAGGCGTGTCGGTTTTTTGATCTGCCAGTGACGGGAGGGAATGTGAGTTTGTACAACCAATCGCCAGCGGGACCGATTCATCCGACGCCGGTGGTTGGGGTGGTGGGGAAGGTGGAGGAGGGGGTGAGATTGGTGGGGGGAGTTTTTGGGAAGGGTGGGGGGGTTGTGCTCCTGCTTGGGGTGGAGGGTGCTGGGGGATTGGGGGCGTCTTTGTATTTACAGGAGGTTCATGGGGTGTTGGCGGGCAAGCTGGGCAAGGTGGATTTAGGGGGGGAGAAGAAGCTGCATGGATTGATGCGAGGGGTGTTGAAGTTGGCTGGGGTGCGGGCGGCGCATGATGTGGGGGAGGGTGGAATTTTGTGGGCGGTGGCGGAGATGGTGATGGGGGAGGGGTCGGCAGGGGCGGAGGTGACGATTCCGTGTGGGCAGGGGGAGAGGGCCGAAGAGGCGTTGTTTGGAGAGGGGGCGGGAAGGATTTTGGTGGAGGTGGAGGAGGGGGCGGTGGGGGAGGTGGAGAGGTTAGCGGGGGAGGCGGGGGTGGGGTGTAAGCGGTTGGGGGTGAGTGGGGGGACGGAGTTGAAAATTGTTTGCGGATCGGTGGAGGAGAAGTGGGCGGTGAAAGAGCTACAAAAACTTTTTACCGAATCGTTGCCGAGAGCTTTGGAAGGAGAATGAAAATCTCTCCCTTCTCAAATCGAGTTTTCTTAGCTATAAAAGAGTCTTGAAAACTTCCCATATCCCAACGCATGAGTGTGGGGTATTTGGAGTTTACAATCATCCGAACGCGGCGGAGCTGACGTATTACGGGCTGTATGCCTTGCAGCATCGGGGGCAAGAGAGTGCGGGGATTGTGACGGCGAGGGATGATGGAAAGCCGTTTCGTGCGAAGCGCGGGATGGGTTTGGTGGGTCAAGTTTTTCAAGAGGCTGATCTCAAGGAGCTGGTGGGGACGCGAGCGATTGGCCATGTGCGGTATTCCACCACGGGATCGAGTACCCTAAAAAATGCGCAACCTTTGATGGTAGAATCGAGCCGAGGCCAGATTGCGATTGCGCATAATGGCAATTTGGTGAACGCGAGCAGTCTCCGGGAAGAGTTGGAGGCGGCTGGATCTATTTTCCAGACGACGACGGATAGTGAGGTGATTTTGCATCTTATTTCGCGGCCGAACGCAGCTATCGGCGGGGGGTCTCTGTCCCAAGCTCTTTCTAGAGTGCATGGGGCCTATTCGTTGGTTTTGATGGGGGAGAATGAGGTGATTGCGGCGCGTGATCCTTTTGGGTTCCGTCCTTTGGTCATCGGGAAGTTGGACGATGCGTACATTTTCTCCAGTGAAACTTGCGCGTTGGATTTGGTGGGGGCTGAATTCGTGCGGGAGGTGCAACCCGGTGAGGTCGTGGTGGTAGATCAAAACGGACTCCGAAGTTTTAAGCCTCATGCGGAGCCTTCGCGCGAGGCCCTTTGTATATTCGAGTTTGTTTATTTTGCCCGTCCGGACAGCGCGCTGAGCGGACGCAATGTGAGTCACGCTCGGACTCGGATGGGGCGGGAGTTGGCAAAATTGCACCCAGTGGACGCGGACATTGTGGTGCCTGTGCCTGACTCGGGGACGTACGCGGCTCTTGGATACTCGGAGCAGGCGGGGATTCCTTTGGATCAAGCTTTTGTGCGAAACCATTACATTGGAAGAAGTTTTTTACAACCGACTCAGTTGATTCGAGACTTTAATGTGCGGGTGAAGCTGAATTTAATTCGTTCGGCGGTGCAAGGGAAGAGGGTGGTGGTGGTGGATGATTCGATTGTGCGCGGAACGACAGCACGGGCGCGGGTGACGAATCTGAGAGAAGCAGGGGCGAAGGAGGTGCACATTCGAGTGAGTTGTCCTCCTCATCGTTTTTCCTGCCACTACGGGATTGATTTTCCGAATCCGAAGGATCTCTTGGCCAATCGCATGACGAAACATGAGATCACGAAGTATTTGGGAGCTGATTCTTTGGGGTATCTGGATGTGGACGGGATGGTGCGGGCGTGTGGTTTGCCTGCGAACAAATTTTGTTTGGCCTGTTTCACGGGAGATTATCCTGTGCCGTTCACGGCGGAGGACGATAAAGAGGTGTTGGAGAGGCGCAGGTTGCGGTCGGTATCTTTGGTTCCCGAAGAAGAAACGCGGCAGGGATTCCTGTTGTAGTGGGCATGGCTCGCGACGCGTATGCACGGGCTGGGGTGGACATCACCCTAGGGAACCGAGTGAAATCTGGGATTGGGGCTTTGGTGCGGGCGACGAATCGGCCTGGGGTGATCGGAACGGTGGGGGGGTTTGGTGGCTGTTTTGATGGAACGATTCGTGGATATCGGAGGCCTATTTTGGTGGCGAGCATTGATGGGGTGGGGACGAAACTAAAAGTGGCTCAGCAGGTGGGTAAGCACGGGACGATTGGGGAAGACTTGGTCAATCATTGTGTGAACGACATCGCGGCGTTGGGGGCGGAGCCCCTATTCTTTTTAGACTATATCGGCACGGGAAAATTGAACCCTAAAACCTTTCGTCAGATCTTGAAAGGATTGGTCCGGGGATGTCGAAAGGCAGGGTGTGCGTTACTCGGAGGGGAGACGGCGCAAATGCCGGGAATTTATCAAGGTCATGATTACGATCTGGTGGGTTCGATTGTGGGGGTGATGGAGGCAGGGAAGGCGACGGATGGGCGTTCGATCCGAAAGGGAGACGTAATTTTGGGGCTGGCTTCGAATGGTCTCCAGACGAACGGGTATACTTTGGCGCGAGATATTTTGTTTAAGAAAGCAAAGTTGAGGGCGAAGGAAAAATTGCCTGGAACTTCGCTGAAGCTGGAGAAGCTGTTGCTGGCGGTGCATCCGAATTATCGGCCGGCTCTGTTAAAAATAGGAAAGAAGGTGAGGATCAAGGGGGCAGCTCATATTACGGGTGGTGGCTTGATTGATAACCCGCCGCGGATCTTTCCGAAGGGGATTGGGGCGGAGATACTGTTAGGGAGTTGGCCGGTACCGCCTCTTTTTCAGTATCTGGAAAAGCGGGGTCGATTGGGTAGGGAGGAGGCGTATCGCACTTTTAATATGGGGATTGGGATGATTGTTGTGGTGGCGCGCAAGGATGTGGCTGTGGCCAAAAAGGCGGTGCGCTGCTTTGAGATTGGGCGGATTGTTCGAGGGAATGGAAAGGTGCATCTGCGAAAATGAAGCAGGGCAAAGGAATTCGTCGGGCGTTGCTCTCCGTATCGGATAAGGCGGGGTTGTTGGAGTTTGCCAAATTCTTGGCGGGGATGGGGGTGGAGTTAATTTCGACTGGAGGAACAGCCAAGGCGTTGCGGGATGCTGGGGTGAAGGTGATGGAGTTGAGCGACTACACAGGATTTCCTGAACAGGCGTTTTCAGTAAGTCCTTGTCATTCAAAAAAATACTTCCGCTGTCAGG
>CAJBOM010000179.1 GCA_903956835.1 uncultured Verrucomicrobiota bacterium | reverse complement strand
GGGGCTTTTCAAGACTTAAGAAATCGTTGATCCAGCCCAGCGTAAGCGTCGATGCGGCGATCCCGAAGAAAAGGCCAGTGCTGGCGTGTCGTGGCAATTTTAGAAAGATCGAGCTGAGCCTGAAGAATCTCTTCCTTGTTGGAAGAGCCTTGAATAAGCACTTCGCCGAATGGGGCGACGGCAAAACTAGAGCCCCAGAATGTAAGATTATTTTCACGACCAGTTCGATTAATCGAAAGAACGTAGAGACCGTTTGCGATGGCATGACTACGTTGAATCGTCTGCCATGCGTTTTGCTGAGCATGGCAAACCGACTGCTTTTCCCCAGCGGCCCAGCCGATCGCGGTAGGGTAGATGAGAATTTGTGCACCGCGGAGGGCCATTAAACGGGCGGCCTCGGGATACCACTGATCCCAGCAGACGAGAATTCCTAATTTGCCCACAGGAGTATCGATGGGATGAAATCCGGTATCCCCAGGAGAAAAGTAAAACTTCTCACTAAAGCCTGGGTCATCGGGGATATGCATTTTTCGATACTTTCCCAAGATCTTTCCATTCGGGCCAAAGACAACCGTAGTATTATGGTAAAGACCTTCAGTTCTTCTTTCAAAAAGACTGGCAACAAGAGTCACCTTATTTTTCTTGGCAGCTAGCGCAAGTGCCTGAGTGGTGGGTCCGGGAATGGGTTCGGCGAGTTTAAAGCAGGCGTAATCTTCTTTCTGGCAAAAATAAAGAGAGCGGAAAAGTTCAGGGAGACAAACTAGTTTGGCTCCTGACTTGGCGGCGGTAGCGATTCGCTGAAGAGCTACACGCAGATTCTTGGCGGGATCTGCCGAGCAGCTCATCTGAATAAGGGCGGCCCGGACTGGGGAGGATTTCGAGGTGGCCATAAAAGATTTCAGCGTAAAGCGAGCGGCAGAGCGAGAATTTCGGATAGAATTATCGCTTGGCGCAGAGAACCTGATTCACTCAGCCTTTCTTGGAATGAATGTCGGCGTACTCCCTGCGGTTGAGCATAAGAGAAGGCGGGTTTGTCATGGACGAAGACTGGAAGTGGCGTTGCGCTTTCCCCTGAAAAAGAGTCGGTAAATACGTGAGGAAGCGCAGGACTGTGGGGACGCGGAGGTGAATCCTTATGGGCAATGATGGGCGGGGGAAAGTCGATGAACGGTTTGGCAGGAGGAGCTGCCCTCGGAGGAATCGCAGCAGGGGGCGGAGGAGATTCGTGGCGTCGACGACCGAGAGCCTCAAGTAAGTCACCGAATTCACCAAAGGGATCCACCTCCCGCTCAGGGTTTGCTTTCGATTCCTGTTGAGAGGGGGATGTGAGCACTGGCTCGGTTGACTGCTTTTGCCTTTTCAGCCACCACTGGGCGAGACTGACGACGACGAAGAGAACTGGGACAAACCACTCCACAAGAGATATCTTTCTTACTTCGAATTCGGCTTGGCAGAATCCTTGGCGATGGACGAGCGCATTTCAGTGTCGGCCGAGACATTGCGGATTTTCTGATAATCCATAATCCCTAAGTTTCCTTTGCGGAATGCCTCTGCCATGGCCAGAGGGACCTGGGCTTCGGCTTCGACCACCTTGGCGCGCATTTCTTGTTCAACGGCGACGGCAGCGGCTCGACGCATTTCAGCTTTAGCTTGAGCGACCTGCTTATCTGCATCCGCCTGTTCGGCTTGAAGCTTCGCTCCGATATTCGCGCCCACCCCGACGTCGGCGATATCGATAGAAAGAATTTCGTAGGCAGTTCCAGCATCGAGACCTCGATTGAGAACGTCTTTCGAAATATCTTGGGGGTTTTCAAGGACTCCTTTGTAGGTTTCCTTCGAGCCGATGGCCCGGACGATGCCTTCTCCGACGCGAGCGATAATAGTTTCCTCGGTAGCGCCCCCAACGAAACGATCCAGATTGGAGCGAACTGTGACCCGAGCGCGAGCCCGGACGGTGATGCCGTCTTTGGCTACTCCGTCGATGGTGCCTTTACCTGAATCAGTTCCTGGGCAGTCGATGACGCGTGGATTAACACTGGTCCGGACTGCATCGAAAACGGTTTTTCCCGACCCTGATGTGGCGAGATCGATGGCGCAGCATCGGTTAAAATCGAGTTTGATGCCTGCCTTATCTGCGGCGATGAGGGCTCGAATGACCTGATCGACGCTACCTCCAGCTAGATAGTGGGTTTCGAGTTGGGCAGTGGTGACCTCGATACCAGCACGTACCGCAGTGATTCTGGCGTTGACGATGAGAGAGTTAGGAATACCGCGGAGTCGCATGGCGATTAATGTGGGAATGCCGACGGGAGCGCCTGAGGTCAGGGCACGCAACCAGAGTCCAAAGAAATTAATGAGGACAACCGCAAAGACCAAACCCACGACAGAGACTGCGATAAGAAGGATTATAGGCATGAGTAATTCTTAGGGGAAAAGGTCTGAGCGGGAAATGAAAAGTTCCAATCCTAGAGAACAATAAGAAGGCGTTGGTTGTCTAAGAATT
>CAJBOM010000178.1 GCA_903956835.1 uncultured Verrucomicrobiota bacterium | reverse complement strand
CGTATCGAGGATTCGACCCTCACCGCTTACAAAGCTTTCAGGTATTGGAGGATGGAATTCCGATTCAGGCCGACATGATCGGTTATCCCGAAGCCTACTACCTTCCGCCGACCTATCCGATGGAGAGCATGGAGTTTATTCGAGGGGGAGCGGCTTTGATGTACGGACCTCAACCTGCGGGCGCGATTAACTTTGTCATGCGAAAGCCACCTCTGGATAAAAAGTTCACAGCGGAGTCGATCACCCTAGGGGGAAGCTTCGATTATATTTCCAGCTTCAATTCCGTGGGAGGTACCGTGGATCAGGTCGGCTATTACGGGTGGTTCAATCACCGACAATCGCAAGGGTTTCGAGAGGCCAACAGCCAGTACGACTTAAACAATGGGAATCTTACGATGGCGTTAGACGCGGATACCAAGCACCGCTGGTACTTTAAGTTGAATGGGTATGATGAGTGTCATGGCGAGCCAGGGGGATTGCGACTGAACAACGACACCGCAAGAACTCCTGTGAATTATAATGTGGATCGGGACTCGACTTCGCGTTTTAACGACGAGTTTCAGTTGAGCCGATATGCGGTCTCGGCCATTCATGAGTCGGAGTTCTCCGATGATCTCTTTTTCTCTTATCGAGTTTGGTTTGACTATTATCGCAGGTGGAGTCGGCGCCAAGAGGGGGGAGGTTTTGGGACTTTGCCCACGCTCCAGAGCAACCAGGTGGAAACTCAGCAATTTTACACTTGGGGGATGGAGCCACGGTGGCGATGGGATTGGGATCTGGGGGGCGAGTCTCAGGCATTGACGGCAGGTTTTATGGTCTATAACACGACCTCTCCAAGAACCGACAAGCAGGGGCTGACTCCCACTTCGAACACTGGACAGATTCGCAACCAGAGTGATCGATCGGTCTGGTACGCGCCCTTTTTCGTGGAGAACAAGTTTACCGTGGGGGATCTTTCGATCGTGCCGGGGTTTCGTATGGAAAATATTTGGCAGTCGGTGGACGAGACGATCAATCAGTCGAAATTTGCAGCAGGCCAACCGATTGGAACTCAAACCCAGAATAATTTTGTCCCGCTGATCGGATTAGGTTTGGAGTACGTGCTCCCCCAGGAGACGGCCATGTATGCGAATGTGTCGGAAGCGTACCGTCCTCCAACATTTGCCCAAGCGGTTCCTACGGGGCCGAACCAGCGGGTGTCGGGTAATTTGGCGGAGGGCACGGTTTGGAACTATGAAGCGGGGATCCGGGGAACTCCGAACGAGTGGCTGACCTTCGATACGAGTGGATTCTGTGTCGACTATTCGAACCAGATTGGGGAGACGGCTGTGGGTGGGGTAAATATTACGAGTAATTCGGGTCGATCTCGGGTCTATGGGTGGGATCTCCTCTTTCAGGTGGATCTGGTGGGAATCGCAGACGGGATAGCCCATGAGCAGATGGGCATGGGGGATTTGCAGGATGGAAAGACGGATGGGTGGTCCAAAGACTATGGGGCTCTTTATTTTTACACTGCCCTGACGCTGCAAAACGGGAACTTTATCAATGGAGCCAATGAGGGGAAAACCCCGCAGTACCTCTCTAACTATGTTTACAAAACCGGTTTGGTTTATGACTGGCAAAGCAAAGTAAAAGCATCCTTTTTGGGAACCTATGTGGGGCACAGCTATGCCAGTGATAACAACCTGACGGGGTCCGATTCTCGCTTTATTCCAGCCTACAATCTTTGGGATCTGACCTTAGAAGGGAAGCTGTGGAATGAGTACGTCAGTGTGGTGGCTGGGATTAACAATGTTTTCAACAAGCAGTATTATGCGCGGATACGCGGAGATGGAATTGATCCCGCCATGCCACGCAACTGGTATGCCGGAGTGAAAATTAGCTTTTAGAGCGGGACTACGTGCCTGGTGGATTGCGGGGGCAAACCCCTTTCTCCCGAAGAGCGTCACAGGTGGCCTCGATCTGCAAGTTCACGCGTTTAGGGCTGAATCCGTGATCTTTTGTCACAATCGATTCCCTCACGTCCAAGCAGTGGTCATGAAACTCGACGATTTTATGGCAGTCGACACAGACGAAGTGTCCGTGGCGGGGATGATCGGCAAAGTTGGGATCATAAAGAGGAGAGGATTGGCCAATTCCGACTTGGCGGAGTAGCCCAGCACGTACGAGGAAAGCGAGAGTACGATAAACGGTGGCTCGGGACACCTTGGCATTGCGACGACAAGAGCGGGCGAGCAGGGATTCGGCGCTGAAGTGTTCCCGATTTCCAAAGGCAACTTCGGTGATCGTTTTCCTTTGGGACGTCAAACGGAGACCTTGGGTGCGCATGGTTTCGAAGGCACGGGCTTGAGGGGTCATAGCGGGGGATGAACTGGTCATGGGGAGGAGGGGGCTAGGAGGGGGGCAGGAGTGGGGGTGGCACTGGTTTTGCGGGGAGTTTTAAGGGCTTTGAGAAAACGTTTTACCGCAGGGGAGACGACGCGACTGGCGCGGGAGACGATACCGAGGGGGCGAATAATTTCAGGACCTTGGTGGGGCAGGACGACTAGAGCGCCAGAGGCTACCTCTGCGGCAATGGCAGAGTGGGGGAGGAAGGCTATGCCCGCGTTAATCTCGACAGCTTGTTTTAGGGTTTCGACGTTATCAAACTCCATCATCGGTTGAAACTTGAGGCCACGAGTGGCAAGAATTCGGTCGAGACCTTGGCGGGTGGGCATTTCGGGGGCGAGAGAAATAATTTTTGTCTGGGCCAGCTTCGATAAGTCGACCGGTCCGAGCTTGAGGAGGGGATGCCCTGGGGCACAGATGATATGAAGGGTATCTTTTTTAAAGGTTTCTACCTTGAGACCTTTGCGCGGAGAGGGAAAGGCAACGAATCCTACATCAGCCTCTCCTGCGAGGACCGATTCGTAGACTTCGTTGGAGCGCCGATAATCGACCTGAATTTTGACGCGCGGGTAGGTGCGTAAAAAATCTTTGATGTAGGGGGGGAGTTCGTGGAGGCCGAGGCTGGGGACAGCGATAAGGCGGATGGTGCCTGAAATAATATTGCGCATTTCTTCGAGCTGGTGGCGAAAGTGTTCAAAGTGGGTGATGATTTCTCGGCTGGTCTCGTAGAGGAGTTGGCCCTCGCGGGTGAGGATAAACTTCTTACTGGTACGCTCGAGTAAAGGCACCCGCAGGCGTTGTTCGAGGCAACGAAGTTGCTGGCTGACCGCGGACTGGGTAATACCATTAAGTGTGGCTGCGCGACTAAATGAATGGCCTTCGACAAGGTCACGGAAAACACGGAACGACTCAACTTGCATAAGGAGTCTATTATTATCACTCCTTATCCTTGATGCAAACTAAGGATATCTAATCATGGGCCTATCTCTTGAGGAAAACTATCATGGACTGCAGGAGCAGATACGCTTATCGGCGGAGAAGGCGGGCAGGGATCCCCAGGGGGTGAGGCTTCTGGCGGTGAGCAAAAAAATGGATTCGGAAAAAATCCGAGTGATCTGGCAGTTGGGGCATCGGCTTTTTGGGGAGAATCGGGTGCAGGAAGCGAGGGTCAAGATTCCTGAGATGCCGATGGGCGGGGAGTGGCACTTCATCGGAGGCCTGCAAACCAATAAGGCGAAAGATGCGGTCGAGTGTTTCGATGTGATTGAGTCGGTCGACCGTCTGGATTTGGCTCAAGAGCTCCAGAAGAGATTGGAGACGGCTGGAAAAAAGATGCGGGTCATGTTGGAGGTAAATGTGGGTGGGGAGGCGGCCAAACACGGATGCGCTCCTGAGATGGTGGAGGATCTGCTTGAGAAGGTGATGCCCTTATCTCGGTTGGAGGTAATCGGGTTGATGGCGATTCCGCCGTTCCGTGAAGACCCAGAGATGGCGCGACCGTTCTTTGCGAAGCTGCGGGAGATTCGGGATCGACTGCAAGATTCGCAAGGGGCTCATTTGCCTGAGTTGTCCATGG
>CAJBOM010000177.1 GCA_903956835.1 uncultured Verrucomicrobiota bacterium | reverse complement strand
CTTTCGCCTTATCGATCTGATCATTCGTCATCTTCCGCATGTCCTTGTCGGTCATCCCAGAGACTTCCTTCGTCCATGCCGCAATCCGTTGCCCTTGCAAATCCCTGACCTTCTCCACTCGATCCTTGATATCACTTCGAATATCCTGCAAGTCCTCTAGATTTTCCTTAAACTTATCAAAGGAATTGTTCGAATCATTGCCATCCGTCAGATCCGCCAGATTCGTCATGATGTAGCTCAACCGCTTCTGCGCGCGGCCAGAAAGATCGTCGAGCTTGTTCATGCTCACGGCCTGGTCGGCGGCGAGGTTTAGGGAATCAGAATTTTGGGCTCGCCCCGAAAAGGGCAACACCATCCAAAACGCAATCAGAGCAACGAGTGTATTTTTCATGTCTATCATTTCCTTTCTTTTTTATTTCAGCAGGTCGTAAATCCGCGCCATCCCATCCTTTTTCGATGCTGGAACTTCCGCCACCGAATTGAGAATGTCTTTGGCCGAAACCATCGGTTTGCCGTAAAAGTCCGCATTCCCCTCCTCGTTGATATTTACATCAAACCCCCCGAAGTTGACGCCCAGCTTGGCTCCGCTGTTCCAGATATAAACGTTGAAGTCCCGGTTTCTCATTGTGGCATCTACCGTTGCCCCACCTTTCGGGCCCAACACTGCTCCTGCCGAGGAGGTTCCAAAATGATCCCCGTTCCCCCACTTGCTCACCACCCCCTCTTTCATCAGCAAAATCACGATGTCGATATTTGCTCCGCCGATATCGATCCCCAAGGTGCCGCCATCCGTGGTAATCGCCACAGGACCACTCCAACCCTTATCCGTTTTAGCTATTAAAATTCCGTCGCCGCCAGACCCCCCGATTCCAATCGAGAAACTAGTCGTGTTCAAAATCACGATGCCTTTCGCCTCTTTGAGCAACTCCATATTGATCATGTCTTCCCGCTTCATCTTTCCCAAGATTTCCGCACAGTCGGGAACTAGCTTATCCAGGGATTCGGCCCATCCGTTCGTGGCGGGAAGGGCAATTAGGGTGGCGAGGAGGAGTTGGAGGATTTTTTTCATAGAGTGTGTCCTTGGGTTAGGGGTTAAGGGGAAAACCTGCCTCTATCTCTTTCCATTCGCAAGACTGAAATCAGTTGGTTGCCCTCTCGCCCCCGCCCCGCATGAAGGTGGGGGCCACCTCCGCCGTAAACTGCTTTAACATTTCTACTGTCTGCGCTTCGTTCTTACCCAGCGGCATGTACCCCTCCGTCACCACCGCCATGACAATCACATAGGCCCAACGATGATTTAGATTCTTCGTAATCCGATCAAAACTGGTCAAAAAGACTCGATTCCAATGATACGGCGTCGTCACCTGATTCCCCACAAACCAATAGAAGTAGTTCGCATAAAGTTTTCGTCGGTCCCCCTGCGCCACCTCGACATCCCTCATCAAACTCAAATTCATCACCTTCAAATCCCTGCCGTCCGTCATCGCAATATCCTCCACCTTTCCACCCCGAATACTCCAACCCTGAGCCGGCAGACACACCTCAGGACGATGAATGCTCCTCTTCTCCCCCCCGCTCAAAACAATCGAGGTCATGATCCGATCCCTTCCCCCATCTTGATACTCCCGCCGCACAATCTGCGTGTCCGCAGGTAAGATGGCCAGCTCCCCTGCCGTCGCCGCCACCATCGGTCCCGAGAAACTCCCCACCCTTTCTGGTAAATCCATCACCACTCCCCCTTGCGGCGGCGTATTCGGCGTCGGCACTAAAACACACAACGCCGCTGTTCCACCCCCCAGCGCCAACAACAGCGCAACCCGCAAAACCGTTCCCTTCCTCTCCTCATTCACTGCAAGCCCCCCTTCCCTTGCCCCACTGGCGTCGTCCACGTCTTCCATGTCCTTTGACATCCCCCTTGTAAAATCCACCCCACTCCCACCATTCCTCCCAGCGCCACAACGAAAACCACAAAGCCCGCCGCCAAATGAAACGTCGCAGGATTTTCCTCCGTCCCAATCGCCACCGTGTTCCCTAAAATCATCGTCCCAAAAGTTAACATCAACATCCGCACAAAATTTCCCGCCACCGCTAACGCCGGCGAAAGAAGAAACAACGTCCACTTTTGCCAGCTCTTAGCCAACGTCAGATGCGCATACAACGCACTCACCATCATCAAGGCGAAAAGCGACCGAATCCCACTGCAGGGAGTCGCAATATCCAAGGCAAATCTCTCTCCCTGCTTCAACCCTCTCGCATAGTCAGGCGCCGAAACCAGCGCCGTCCCCACCCGCAAATTATCGATCCCTAATAAATTTAAAAATCCGTGCGAAAGCTGGCACATCAAGGCCCGCAACGGAAATGCCACGATCGTGTCCAAAAAATAAAACGGGTAGGCAAACATCAAAAACGCATAGGGAAAAGCCAGCTCCTTCATCATCTCCCATCCCAGAAACCAAAGAAGCAACCCCCCAATCATCAACTGCAACGACAGAAACCCCACAATCGTAATATCAATTTTGTATCCCGCCCAAAACGTTGCCAAAGCCAACCCCACCAATGGTGCCCCCCAAACACAAGGGCGAATCACCACTTTCTGCAGGTCCTTCCACCGATGCAAAATCAACCCTACCGAAATCAACGGTACAATCATCCCATGATGCCAATCTGTCGTCGAAGGATCCGTCCAAAATCTTTTGAGCATGTCAAAGACCGAGCGTGCCTTGCTCTCAAACCCGAAATTATAGGGAATAAACCCATACAACCCCACCACCACCACCAACGCCACCAATCCCTCAACCCAAAGTCCTCGCGACCGCCACTGCGCAGGCAGACTCGATCCCACCTCCACATCGCCCTTTTGTGACATCACGCCATCCTATTACCCACCCCCACTCAACCGCAAGCCAGACCCCTCCCGCACCATCTCACCCAATCCCTAACGACTCATCACTTCAAACCTAGGTAGGGCGGTCTCTCCGAGAACGCCTGCGCTGAATATTCAATTTTGTTCGCCCAGCTAGGCGGCCTCGGAGATGCCGCCTCCGCGAACGCGGAACCCCAGCCCCAACGGTTCACCACCCAAAAACCTAGGTAGGGCGGTCTCTCCGAGAACGCCTGCGCTGAATATTCAATTTTGTTTGCCCAGCTAGGCGGCCTCGGAGATGCCGCCCCTACCTAAGCTTCCAACTTTAAAACCAAATTCGCGCGTAAGCTTGCGTGAGTAATGCTCCCGTGAACGCGAGACCCCAACCCTAACGGTTCATCACCCAAAAACTCTCAACCTTCAAAACTAAATTCTTACTCTCCCAAATTAGCGTCCTTTGCGACCTTTGCGTGAGTAATAGCCCCGCGCGCCCTCCGATAAATCTCTGCCGTCTCTTCCGCCATCCTTTCCCAAGAAAACTCCCCCGCCCTCACCAACCCCGCTTGCCTCAACTCCTCCCGCCTGCTTGTGCTCCCCAGTACCAAAGCCACTGCCGCCATCATCTCCTCTTCCGATCGCGGATCAAAATACTCTGCCGCCCCACCGCACACCTCAGGCAACGAGCCCTCCTTCGAACACACCACCGGACACCCACACGCCATCGCCTCCACAGGTGGCAATCCGAACCCCTCATACAACGACGGATACACCAGCATCGTCGCCTCTCCATACGCCTGCCGCAACTGCTCCTCCGTTTGCGCCCCCTCCCACACCACCCCTCCACCCCCCACCGCTTTCTTCAG
>CAJBOM010000176.1 GCA_903956835.1 uncultured Verrucomicrobiota bacterium | reverse complement strand
TGAAACTCCTTTCCCAGGTGAAACCGATCCTCGGCTCACCGCGGCTGCCTTCGCTCTCACAGCCGAAGACCCAGTAAGCGATTTTCTTCCGTCAAAAAATGGCTTCCTCGTTCTCCACCTCCGCGAAGCGCAACCTGGACGTCAGCGCCCCTTGTCTGAAGTTACCGCCACGGTCCGCACTCGTTGGCAAGAAATGGCTCGGACCCAGTTGGCCAGCCAACAAGCCCAAGCCTTTATCCAAACCGCTAATGCAGGCCTCGCCAGCGGACAGAAATGGGAAGCACTCGCTCAATCGGCAAAGCTTACCCCCACAAAAATACCCGTCTTTGCCCCTGCCGACGATAAACCCCTCACCTTTCCCGATGCGGACAGAATTCGCCAAGCCGTCGCCCAAATGGATCCGCAGCGTGTTAGTCCTTTTATCCGCACTCCCACCGGCCTGCTGGCCGTTTATTTAGTCAAACGGGATCCGGCTCCCGCTGCCACCGCCTCCACCACTCTTCCTAAAATCTCTGCACAACTCCTCAACCAGCGCCGTGGCCAAATCGCCCGCGATTGGCTTGCAGGGCGCGCAGCCCTTCCTGGAAATCAGCTCCCCGATCAAGTCCTAGCCCAGCTTCGGGGCATGCCCTGAGCCAGCGGTTGCTCCTCCTTCTCTCCGAATCTTCTCCATGGTTACCTTCACAAACCTAACCCGTGCTCCAGAAATCGGGGCCAACTCCTACCTTATCCAGAAAGGAGAATCTTCGGTTATGCTCGATGCGGGAATGCACCCGCGCCGAGACGGATGGGACGCTACTCCTCTCCTCGATCAGATTCCTCAAGATTTAGACGCCATCATACTTTCCCACGCCCACCACGACCACATTGGTGCTCTTCCCCTCGTCTCCCAAGCCCATCCCCAAGCCAAAGTTTTCATGACCTCAGCCACCGCCGCACTGGCCGAGCCCCTTCTCCATAATTCTGTCAATGTCATGACCCGCCAACGACGGGAACTGGGCCGCATGGATTACCCTCTCTACACCCACCGGACGGTGGACGATTCCGCGGTTACTTGGGAACTCGCTCAGCTCAATCGCCCCTTCCGTGCCGACTCATCCTCCGAACTGGAGTTTGTCTTTCATGATGCCGGCCACGTCCTCGGCTCTGTCCTTACCGAAATCCGCGCCGAAGGACGCCGCGCCCTCTACACCGGCGACCTCAATCTACAGCGCCAATCCCTTATGCTCCCTTGCCAAGCTCCCACCGGCCCTTTCGACACCTTGATCATGGAAACAACCCGCGGCGCTCAACCCGCCATCCCTGGCCAAGATCGCGCATACTTTGAAGAAGAACTCCTTACCGCCATTCGCACCACCTTCGAACGCGGTGGAGCGGTCCTTATGCCCGTCTTCGCCATGGGCAAAACTCAAGAAGTCATCACCCTTCTCCACCATGCCCGCCTCGCAGGAAAGATTCCTTCCGCCCCCGTCTACATCGGTGGACTGGGCCGAGCCATGACTGAAGTCTACGACCGCCAGCGAACCCTCGCCCCTCGCCAACACGCAAACTTCCGCCTCATCCCTGAAGCCCAACCTGAAACATTCGACCCCCGCCGCTTGCCCAGCCTTAGACTCCGCGCAGGCCATATTTACCTCCTCAGCGCTGGCATGATGACGCCCAAAACTACCAGCCACACCATCGCACGCCTTTTCTTTCCTCGTGAACACGACTCTATCCTCTTCGTCGGCTACACTGAGCCCTCTTCCCCTGCTGGCCTTCTTCGCAAAGCAGGCCAAGGAGGCACCGTCGACTGGGGCGAACAGGGCGGTTCCCTCCCCGTCCGTTGCGAAGTCCGGCACTTCGACCTCACCGCTCACGCTACCCGGGAAGACCTTCTCCGCTGGGTCACCGAAGACATTAAACCTTCCCGCGTTCTGCTCGTTCATGGCGACCCCGACGCCCAATCTTGGTTCGCCTCCGCCCTCGCCACATCCCGTCCAGGAATGGAAATCGTTCAACCGCCTCCTGGCCTTCCCATTCCCCTCTTCCGCAAACTTTCCTAGTTCCACTTCACCCTCCTTCGTTGCAATCTTTTCCCATGCCTGCACACATCCTAGATGGAGAAGCTTTTGCCAGTTCGATTCACCGCGAAACTGCAGTTCGCGTCGCCGCCCTCGGAAAACGAGGCGTCACCCCGAAGCTTGTCTTTATTCGCGTTGGGGAAGACCCCGCTTCCCGCGCCTACGTTGCCCGCAAAGAAGCTCGCGCCAAAGAAGTCGGCATCGCCAGTCGCACTCTCGTTCTTCCCGCCACCACCACCCTGTCCTCCCTTCTCCATGAAATCGACTCTCTCAACGCCGATTCCCTCGTCCACGGCATTCTCATTCAGTCCCCCCTCCCTTCGCTCCTCCCTAACGACACAGTCTATGCCCACGTCTCTCCCACAAAGGATGTCGACGGCTTCCATCCCCTCAACTTTGGAAAACTTCTACTCGGCGATCCCACCGGTTTTCTGCCCTGCACTCCCGCAGGAATTCTAGAAATTCTCCGCCTCGGCAAAATTCCCACCGCAGGAAAGCACGCCGTTATCCTTGGTCGCGGCCAGATCGTCGGGCGCCCTCTGGCCGCTCTACTCGCACGTAAATCCCCAGGCGCAGACTGCACTGTCACCCTCGCTCACTCCGCCTCCGTCGACCTACCCTCTCTCACCCGCCAAGCCGACATTCTCATCGCCGCCATCGGGCGCCCCCTCTTTCTCACCAAAGAACATGTTCGCCCAGGAGCCACCGTCATCGATGTCGGCGTTAACCGAATTTCCGATGCCAACAACGCTCGTGGATACCGCCTTGTCGGAGATGTTGATTTCGCCTCCGTTTCCACCGTCGCGGGTGCCATCACCCCAAATCCAGGTGGGGTCGGTCCAATGACTATTGCACTTCTTCTTTCCAACACCGTCCGATCCGCCGAGGATGCCTCCCGATGAGTACTCGTCCTGATGGCCGTTCCGCTTCCGATCTGCGCCCTTTATCCTGCACTTGGGATATCGCCCCTCATGCCGTCGGATCTGTCCTTCTGCGCTGCGGCAAAACCGAGGTGATCTGCACCGCCAGCGTGGACGAGGCCGTTCCCCGCTGGATGAAAGATCAGAACGTCCCTGGGGGCTGGCTCACCGCGGAATACTCCATGCTCCCTGCTTCAACCCCCAGTCGCAAAGCTCGCGACTCTTCTCGTGGTAAAGTCGACGGACGTTCCACCGAGATTCAGCGTCTCCTCGGTCGCAGCCTTCGCGCCGTGGTCAATCTCACCGCCCTCGGACCCCGCAGCTTCTGGATTGATTGCGATGTGCTCGCGGCCGACGGCGGCACCCGTACCACGGCCATCACCGGAGCCTGCCTTGCTCTGCGCCGAGCTGTCGAACGCCTGCAAATCGCTGGGCGCATGACCACTGATCCCCTCCGCACCCCCGTCGCCGCCATCAGTGTCGGCCTCCTCAAAGATCAGGTCATTCTCGATCTCGACTACCCCGAAGATCGCGACGCCCAAGTCGACATGAATGTTGTCATGACCGGTGCGGGTCGCCTTGTCGAAGTTCAGGCAGGAGGCGAAGAACATGATTTCAGTAGAGCTGAATTTCAATCTCTCCTCACCCTTGCCGAACAAGGACTACAAAAAGTCTTTGCCTTCCAAGAAGCTAGCTGGAAATCTCGCCCACCCGCTTCTCCCCTTCCCGCAAAACAAGCCTGATCAAGCTTGCAAAAAAACCATTTGGCTGGCATTTAATTTCGCTCCACTTCACACCATGCCAACTAAAACAAAGTCTTCGAAACCCAAAAAGGCGCTCTTTCGCAAGGCGGTGAAGTACGTTTACTCCTTCGGTAGCGGCAAAGCGGATGGTAACGGCAAGATGAAGGCCCTCCTTGGTGGTAAAGGGGCCAACCTGGCCGAAATGACCAGAATTCGTCTCCCAGTTCCCGCAGGCTTCACCATCAGCACCGAAGTCTGCACCTACTTCTACGAGAACCAGAGCGCTTACCCCCCATCCTTGGAACGGCAGATCGACGAAGCCATCTCCAAGATCGAGCACTCCATGGGCAAGAAACTCGGCGATCCAGTCAATCCGCTCCTTCTCGCCGTCCGCTCAGGCGCCCGCGACTCCATGCCAGGGATGATGGACACCATTCTCAATCTCGGTCTCAATGACAAAACCGTACGTGCCCTCGCCGAACGAAGTCGTAACGAACGGTTTGCCTACGACTGTTACCGCCGCTTCCTTCAGATGTACGGAGATGTCGTCATGGGCGTCCAAAAGCGACCCGGTGAAGACCACGATCCCTTCGAAGTCGTCATTGAAAATCTTAAAAAAGAGCTCCATCCCAAAGATCCCCATATCGCCGACACCAAACTGGATGCCTCCGCACTCCGCACCCTTACTGATCGATTCCGCAAACTCATCCGAGAACGAACAGGCAAAGACTTCCCCGATGATCCTCGCGAACAGCTCCGTGGCTCCGTCGGTGCAGTCTTCGGTTCATGGAATAATGACCGCGCCATCGTCTATCGTCGCAAATACAACATCCCCCACGAATGGGGCACTGCCGTTAACGTTCAAGCCATGGTCTTTGGTAACACAGGCAATGATAGCGGTTCAGGTGTTTCCTTTACCCGAGATCCCGCCACAGGCGAAAAAGTTCTCTACGGTGAATTCCTTCTCAATGCCCAAGGCGAAGACGTTGTCGCCGGTGTCCGTACCCCCGAACCAGTCGCCCAACTTCAGGTCGAAATGCCTGAAGTCTTCCGCCAACTCCAAGATGTCCGCCACACCCTCGAAGGTCACTTCCACGACATGCAAGATTTCGAGTTTACCGTCGAGCAAGGTCGCCTTTTCATGCTCCAGACCCGTAACGGAAAACGCACAGGCTTCGCCGCCGTCCGTATCGCCGTGGAAATGGTTAAAGAAAAGCTCATCCAACCCGACGACGCCATCCGCCGAATCCCCGCCGATTCCCTCAGCCAACTTCTTGCTCCTGTCTTTGAAGCCAAAGCACGTAAAACCACCGAGGTCATCGCCCGCGGCCTCCCCGCAGGCCCTGGTGCCGCCTCAGGCCAGATCTATTTTCAAGCCAACGACGCCGAAGCCGCCGCCCAAAAGGGTTTAAAAGTTCTTCTTGTTCGCATCGAAACCAGCCCCGAGGACATTCGCGGGATGCTCGCTGCCGAAGGCATTCTCACCGCCCGTGGGGGAGTTTCCTCTCATGCCGCCCTCGTCGCCCGCCAAATGGGCAAAGTCTGCGTCTGTGGAGCATCCGACCTTCATATCGACTACGCCAAGGCCACCCTCACCGTCCGCGGAAAGGCTTTCAACAAAGGCGACTTCCTTTCCATCGACGGTAGCACTGGAGAAATCTTCCCAGGCGAAGTTAAAACCTCCCCTTCCGATATTGTTCGGGTGCTCATCGATAAGGATATGACCGCGGCCGAAAGCCCAATCTACCGCGTCTTTGCTCAACTGATGCAGTGGGCTGACCAACGCCGGAAACTCGAAGTCCGCGCCAATGCCGATCAGCCCGATCAAGTCGGCCACGCAATCGCCTTCGGCGCCCAAGGGGTCGGCCTTTGCCGTACCGAGCACATGTTCTTCGAAGGCGATCGCATTGATCACGTTCGTGAAATGATCCTCGCCGAAAATTTGGAAGAACGTGCACGTGCCTTAGCCAAGCTTCTCCCCGCCCAGCGTTCCGACTTTGCAGGTATTTTTAAAGCTCTCGGAGGTCGCCCAGGCACCATCCGCCTGCTCGGCCCCCCCCTGCACGAATTTTTACCCCACGACACTGCCGCTCAACAAGCCTTGGCCGATCAGCTCGGAATCTCGATCGATCGCATCGCCCGCCGTGTCAAAGAACTCCATGAGTTTAACCCCATGCTCGGCCATCGCGGGTGTCGTCTCG
>CAJBOM010000175.1 GCA_903956835.1 uncultured Verrucomicrobiota bacterium | reverse complement strand
CGCGGCGCAGGCGGAATCCCGTCCAAATGAAAGGTGCCCAGCCGCTTATTATCGCGCGAAAGAGGCCGTTCCCCCTGCAAAATCACAATCTCCACCCCCGGCTGGTTGTCCGAGTAGGTGCTAAACACATTCGTCTTTTTCGTCGGCACTGTCGTATTCCTCGGGATCATCGGGGTCGCCACTCCACCCGCCGTTTCAATCGCCAAGGTCAAGGGGGTTACGTCGAGGAGAAGCACATCGTGGACATCACCCTTCAACACACCCCCCTGAATCGCCGCCCCAATTGCTACCACCTCATCGGGATTCACCCCTTTGTGCGGCTCTTTCCCAATCAACTTCCGCGCAGTCTCAATAATCGACGGCATCCGCGTCATTCCTCCCACCAAAACCAGTTCGTCGATCTGTTTGGATGCCAAACCCGCATCCTTCAGACAGGCGTTGACCGGCCCAATCGTCCGTTCCCGTAGTTTGTCGGTCAACTGCTCGAGTTTCGCCCGAGTCAGTTTCTTCGCGATGTGTTTGGGTCCAGAGGCATCCGCCGTCACGAATGGCAAATTGATCTCGTACTCCTGAGCCGAGGAAAGAGCGATCTTCGCCTTCTCTGCCTCTTCCCGGATTCTCTGCAACGCATCAGGCTGCCCATGCAGATCAATCCCTGCATCCGCCTTAAATTCCGCAATAATCCAGTCCATTACTGCCATATCCCAATCATCGCCGCCCAAATGGGTATCCCCATTCGTCGCCTTCACCTCGAAAAGACCATCCCCAATATCCAAAACCGAGATATCAAAAGTGCCACCGCCCAAATCGTACACCGCAATCTTCTCATCTTTCTTCTTATCCAGTCCGTAGGCCAAAGAGGCCGCGGTCGGCTCGTTAATGATCCGCAAAACTTCCAGCCCAGCAATTTTCCCCGCGTCTTTCGTCGCCTGACGTTGGCTATCGTTGAAATAAGCAGGCACCGTGATCACCGCTTGGGTGATTTTTTCTCCCAGCTTCGATTCCGCATCCGCCTTGAGTTTGGCTAAAATAAAGGAGGAAACTTCCTCGGGCGAAAAAGATTTTTTCTCCCCCTTCACTTCCACTTCGACATGCGCATCCCCATTCTTCGCTGCCACCACTTTATAGGGCAGCCGCTTGGTCTCTTCCTGCACTTCGACAAATTTGCGACCGATCAACCGCTTGACCGAAAAGATCGTGTTCTTGGGATTGGTCACCGCTTGCCGCTTCGCCGCCTGCCCCACCACCCGCTCCCCACCCTTGGTAAAAGCTACAATCGACGGAGTGGTGCGCGCTCCCTCCGAGTTTTCTAGAACCACTGGTTGCCCAGCTTCCATTACCGACATACATGAGTTGGTCGTTCCTAAATCAATTCCTAGTATTTTTGCCATAATATTCTCCTTTAACGCAAGATATGTGCCAATTTAATATCTTCGCAAAATGTTAACTGACAACAGTTATATTTATTAAGTAATTTAGGTGTGGGACATTCTGTCACACTACGCTCTGTCCATGTGTGACATTTTGTCACATCTTCTACTGTCGCTGGGTTAAGGAATAAAGGGATCAAGAGAGAGGAATAGTATGGGGCGATTATTGAGGTTGGCAACCCGCGCGGTAACGAATTATCTCAACCTTTGGCCCTAAAATCTCCACCTTACCTTCATGGCAATTAAGGCTCTCGAATCTCTCGAACAGTTTGCCACCGATGTCATCCTCGATCGTGCGGCGGGTCGCCGCGCATCCCTCCTTAAACCTCTCCTTCTCTTCCTCGCTACGATCTACGCAGGCATCATGCGCTTGCGTGCCCGCTTCTACCAAGATGCTGTCTTCCGCCGATACTCCGTCGGAGTCATGGTCATCAGCGTCGGCAACCTCACCGTAGGTGGCACTGGTAAAACTCCCGTCGTCGAGAAGCTTGCCCGCTCTCTGCACGAAGCAGGTCGCCGTGTCGCCATCCTCAGTCGTGGATACAAAAGCGCTCCCAAACCTCTCCTCACCCGCCTGGCCGATAAGTTTCTTCCAGGCCGGATT
>CAJBOM010000174.1 GCA_903956835.1 uncultured Verrucomicrobiota bacterium | reverse complement strand
AGTTCTCCCTGTGCGGCGGCTTGATCGGTTTCACCACCGGTATGTCGCTGATCGCTTACACCAGCTACTTCAACTACCCGTTGGTGGTGGGCGGTAAGCCCTACTTCAGCCCGCTGTTTGCCTTCCCGGTAGCCTACGAGCTGACCATTCTCTTCACCGCGTTCGCCACCATCGGCGGCATGTTCTTCCTGAACGGCCTGCCGATGCACTACCACCCGGTGCTCAAGAGCGACAAAATCCTCTCCGGCATGGACGACAAGTTTCACATCGTGATCGAGTCCACCGACCCGAAATTCAACCTCGCCCTGACCAAGGCCTTGCTCGAGAAGGCCGGGGGCAAAGACATCCAGGAGCTGGATATGAGCCTGACGTTTTGGGTGACGGCGGCGATGGCTTGTTTGGTGGAGGTGGGGTTGGGTGGGAGGGGGAGAGGGTGGGGTTATCTATTTTTCTTTTGTATGGGGATGGGATTTTTGGCTAAAGGTCCGATGGCTTGGGTGGTACCGCTATCGGCGGCATGGATGTGGGGGTGGTCGGCGAGAAGGAGCGGGGGAAAGCTGACTCTTCCTTGGAAGAGTGGGATGGGGCTGACTTTTGGGGTGGCGTTGAGTTGGTTTGTGTTGGTTTGTCTAAAGTATCCTGAGTTGTGGAAATATTTTCTGGGGTATGAGTTAGTGGAGCGTTTTGCGAGCACTACGCATGGTCGTTCGAAGCCGTGGTGGTTTTTCCTGCCGATTTTGGCGATTGGGACGGTGCCGTGGACGGGATTTTTGCTCGGATTAGTGAACGCGACGTGGAAAAAAATAAAAGAGAACTCTTTGACGTCGGTGCAGTGGGCGCTGGGAGGTGCGATCGTTATTCCGTTTGTGGTGGTGAGTTGTAGTGGATCGAAATTGCTGACGTATATTTTACCGATCTACCCGGCGTTGGCGTTGGCTTTGGCAATGGGTCTGAAGCGTGGGTTGGGTGGGGTTTGGGAGAAATTGGGTTGGGGGATGGCTTTAACTCTTTTGGGGTTGGTGGGTCCTGGGTTGTGGGCGGTGCGGTATTTTTGGAGTGAGGCGGAGGTGGCGGTTCCGTCTGGGATGTACTTAGGTGGAGTGACAGGTCTTGCGGTGCTTTTGATTTTTGCATGGTGGATAAAAGTTAGGGAAGGGGATGGCTTGTTGAAAGTGGGTTGGGTAGCAGGGGTAGCGTTGTTGTTCTGGCATGGGGCGAGTGGGGAGATGGAGAGAATCAATGATTTACTTGGAAGACAGGCGAGTGTGCGTTCGTTGGCTCGGTTGGTGGAGAAGCGGATGCCTGCGCGGCTTTTTATTTATCGAGCGAGGGCGTCGGGGTTTATTTTTAGGTTAGATCGCAACGTCTGGATTAATCGGCGGGATGCAGATGTGGTGGTGGAGTCATCAGAAGAGGCCAAGGGGAGATTGTTTGAGAAGCAGGATGAACTGCGCAGGGGATTGGGGGTAGAGCAGAGGGTGGAAGGAATTACTTTGCGAGAGATTTTTCGTGAGGAGTTTAATGCCACGCAGTGGGAGATTTTGGGGCGGGCTGGGGAATTTTATCTCGTTCGGTCGTGGGGCTTAGGAAACTGAGATTGGGCTTGGTACGAAGGGCTTACCGCTACGGAGGGCGGTGGCGATTTCAGTTGCTAGATGGGGTGAAGGTGGGCGGAGAAGAAGATTTTTCCAATTTTCGGGTTTTTCTTGAGGCCAAGGGGAGAGAATAGAAAGAAGCTGGGATTGGGGGTGGGCGCTTCCCCAAGGCCAGTGGGATGGAGAAGGGCAGAGACCAGCGGTGAAAGCGTTTCTCTCGATGTAGTGGGCTACTTTTAAAAATCCGCGACCTCGGGCGACTTCGTGAGACCGGTAACGGTTTTGGTACACGGCGCCTTTGCCAACGGTTTCGTGTCTCCAGCGCCATTGCCTTGCTTGATTTGAGGTGAACATTTTCATCATTTTAGAGAGGTCGGGGGTTTCTTTTATTAAGACAAGCAGATGCCAGTGGTTGGGCATCAAGCAGTAGCAGAGGAGAGAGACGGAGTGTTGGGAGATGGCATGATGAAGAATATTCTCGCAATGGTTGAAGTCGTAGGGGTCGGAAAAAATTTCTTCTTGTCGCGAACCGCGATTACAGATGTGAAGCAAGGTGTGTGGGTTGTATCTGCGTATAGGTCTTCCCATAGGGGATTAAACTTGAGATATCGGAAAAAGTTGCGGTGATATTTTAATTTGGTGTCAGACACGTGTCTGACACCAGTTTAAACCAGTTTAAGGATAGGTGGGAAGTAGGAGGGAACTGGAAAGGGGGGGGAGGGGCAGGGTGAGGTAGCCGTTTTTTACGGAGAGGGGGGTGGGTTGAGCGGGAGAAAATGGGGAGGGGGTGGGGGGTGGGGGGAGGTTTTGGGTGAGGGGGCCGTCGGGGAGTTCTGGGGATACGAGGAGGTCGAGGACGACCGGTTTTTCGGAGCGATTGAAAGCAATTAGAACCCTGTCCTCCCCATACGCACGGACAAAAGCGTAGGTGTCCTTTTTTGCCTCGATTGCTCTTCGACTTCCGTAGCGCAAAGCGGGATGAGCGGAGCGTAGATGGGTCAGTTTGGAAACGTGATCGAGAGTGGCTTTCGCCTCGCCCGAAGCTTTGTCGGGATCGGGAAGCATTCTCCGATTATCTGGGTCGCCCGCACCCGTGAGACCCAGTTCGTCCCCGTAGTAGATCATAGGCACGCCCGAGAGAGTCATGAGAAAGGTGAAGGCCATGCGCAACTTTGCGTAGGACGAGGGATGGTTTACGGCAGACGGATATTTCCACCCCGCTTCCTCTTCGTCCGGCTCGCGAGGATCGGGAAGATCGCCGTCGGCATAAGCGAGGAATCTGGGTTTATCGTGATTGCCAAGGAGGGGAGACATGGCGGTTTCAAGACCGTAGACGCGCTCAGAATCGGTCACGGCGGCTTCCAGTTCGGAAAAGCCGGTGGAGCCCAATGCGAAAGTGGAAAGCAGGGTGTCGTAGAGCGGGAAATCGAACTGGCCATCCAGTTTGGCAGGACCGACGAAGCTGGCGATTCCTTCCCGACTCATAAAAGTTTCTCCAACAAGGTAGAAGGATGGGTCGGAAGCGACGGAAAGATCGGAGCGAAGGCCAGAGCGAAATGCGGACCAGAATTTGGGAGGAATGTGTTTGACGGCATCGAGGCGGAATCCGTCGAGGTTGAATCGTTTGACCCAATCGACGGTGTTGGAAATGAGGAAACGGGACGCATCCGGTTGATCGTAGTTGAAGCGGGGGAGGAACGGTTCGAACCATGTGGTGAACTGGGTTTCCGCATCCCATTTGCGGAGATTTTTCGTTCCATCGGGGAGAGTGAGAGAGCCGAACCAGTCGGGATGATCCTTGTAAACAGGATTATCCTGATGGACGTGGGCGAGAACTAGATCGAGGAGGACCCGGAGGCCGTGCTGGCGGGCGGATTCGGTCAAAGCGAGCAGAGCTTCGTTGCCGCCGAAGCGAGGTTCCACCTCGGTGGAGGAGAGAGGCCAGTAGCCGTGGTAGCCCGTGTACCAGCGGCCTGGGGGAAGATACTCTTGAAAGGATTGGGGTGGGTTCTGGTTCACGGGGGAGAGCCAGAGAGTGTTGACGCCGAGTTTTTCGAAGTAACCGTCTTCGATCAGTTGGCGCAGACCGATGAGATCGCCGCCAAGGTATTGGGCAGGTTTTTCAACTTTTGTATCGGCGGAGGGATTATTTTTTGGATCTCCATCGACCATCCGATCGATGAAGGCGAAGTAGATGATGTGGTCGAGGCGGTTGGCATCTGTCTTGGTTTCGGGATTGATGCGGGCACGGGCAGGTCGGGCGAGAGTGCCGTCCTGACCCACGGCGGCGAGGCGGATCCAAGAGTCGGGAGGAAGAGAGGAGGTATCGATTTCCCAGCGGCCGGGGGCAGGGTGGGTGGCGGGGATGAGGCGGGAGGTTCCGTCGGGGAGTTCGGCGACGCAAGAGAGGGAGGAGGATTTCCATCCTCCGGGGGCGGAGAGGAAGGTGAGGAGGCCTGGCTTGTGAGATTCTGCGTAGAGGAAAGTGGGGGAGGTTTCGTGATCAGGAATCTTGACGAGGGAATTTTTATCCCCTGTACCGTCGGCCACGGTGAGGGGATGGGAGGGGTCGAGGCGCCAATCGCCGTCCACGACAAGTTTGTAGGCTTGGGGGCCTGGGGAGAGAGGGAGGGAGAGGGACCAGAGATTTCCTTTTTCACGAGAGAGGGGATGGGAGGAGGGGTTCCAGCCGTTGAAGGCTCCTGCAAGGCAGACCGATTTTTCTGAGCCTTTACCTGTGAAGGTGAAGCGGTGGCTGGGAGTAGAGGGAACAGAGAGAGTGAGAATTCCTGAGAGGGGTTCTCCTTTGGAGGAGACAACCTGTAGGGGGAGGTCGATCAAGCCAGAAAATCCGGGTTGAGTTTGAATTTGGAGTTGGCGGGTGGAGAGATCGAGTTTGGCGGAGAGAGATGCGGGTGGGGTGAGTTCGATCTTGTCGTCGGGGCGGAGGGAGAGCCAGCGGGTGAGGTCGAGTGTGGTCGGCTTATCGGAGGAGATATATTGGATAGGAATCCAGCCGAGCTGGGGAAGTTCGTTGGCTGAGCGGGCGGAGGAATTGAGGAGTAGGGAAAAGAAAAAGAAGCAGAGAATTGAGGTTGCTGGAAGACCCGCGCGATATTTCATGGGGTAAGGTTTATTTTTGAGCAAAAAAAGTTTTTGAGTGGAGTGAGTCGCCGTCGACCCAGTGACTCTCGACCTGGAGGACTTTGGCAGAGGGGGGGAGTCCGTGTTCCCCTCGCATAAGGTGGGCGGACAGGAGATCGACGGCGTTGGCGCCGACGGTTTCATTGTTCTGGTTCATGCCCGCCCATCCGGTCATGGAGGGGTCCCAATCGAGGTGGGCGAGGGCGGGTGGGGGAGTTTTTGAGTTCTTGAGCCATGGAGCGATTTCGAGGTGGGTGGTGAGGAGGGAGTCGGGTTTGGTGCGGGCGAACCATTCGAGGAAGGAGGATTGATCTCCAGGTTGAAACCACCAGATGCGTTCGGTGATTTTGTGGAGGGGTTCGCCGGTGGTGGTTTGAGATTGGAGGAAGGCGGCGGAGAAGCGACCGTAGAGGATGGCATCGATAGCAGAGGAGATAACGAGGCCTGGGCGTTTTTTTCCTAGGGCGTGGAGTTGGCGAACGGCATCGAAGGAGGTGGAGTACTGGTCGTTGGAGGAGCAGTGGATGGCGGGTGAGGAGGGGCGGGTACCGAGGACGACGGAGGTCTGGTGGGCTATGATGGGGTCGGTCCAGCTGGGGAGAGTGGCTTTGGGTGGGAGTCCGAGAAAAGCGACACCTTGTATGCCGCGGGCTTGGAGGACGTCGGGCAGCTTGGGATTTCCTTGGAGAAGGATATCGTCGGACCAGAACTGGTCGACTTGGTAACCTAGGGAGGTGGCACGGTTTTGGAATCCGCGAAGGAGAGAACGGAAGGTGTGATTTTGTTCGGCGAGTGCTTGGGTGATATGGAGACCGATGAGGGCGAGAGAGCCGCGGTACTGGGTGGTGGAACCGGAGCGGAGTTGGCTCATGACGAGGGCGACCATGGGATTGGCGCGGTAGCCCATTTTTTTTGCGAGGGCTTGGATTCGGCGTCGGGTGGATTCGCGGATACGGGGATCGTTGCGGAGGGCGAGGGAGACGGTGGCTTTGCCGACGCCAGCGGCTTGAGCAAGGTCGGCCATACTGAGGGACTTCATAGGCGAAACGAAAATTAAACAGTTCAACCCTAGAGCGTAAAGCTAAAAAGATCAAATTAAACTGTTCTATAAAACAGGCACTTGCGGGGATAATGCCTGTAGAGTATTTTGCTTGGGTAAGGATAAACCAAAAACTGTTAATCCAAGGAGAGCAAATTATGAAAAATCTTCTGAAGTTTATTGCAGTCGGATTAGTCGTGGTTGGATCTAATCAATGGAGTCGTGCGGGTGTCAATATTGTAGACGACTTTATCATTCTAAACGCCCTCGGCACTGGGGCGACGTTCTCTGGGCAAAATTACTACGATGTGAAGAGAGATGCTTCGTTGGTTAATCCAAACTTTAACGGGGCCAACTTGGGCACCTTTAATATTTTGTCAACGGACGTGACCATTGGGGGAAATACATTTAGTGCGGGTGGCCTTTTGCAATTGAAGGGAGCTGAGTTAAAAACAAACAGTGACAATGGGGATTATCAAAACGGTAACAATTTTGGCAGGCTGTTTTATGCGGTGACGGCGGTAGGGGTGAATCCATCCTCTTTTACGACCTTGAACATGAGCTTAACCAGCGAGGCCTGGCCAAATTACACTTGGGCAAATACGGCTACATCCGTAAATCTACTTCAAGGATTAGCGGTGGGGTCTTATAAGCTAACGGCCTACTTTGAAACCAACGGATCTTACTTTACGAGCAGTCAGCAATTCTACTCGATTAATCCTGACAACAACAGCGGAGCAAACTATGTGGCCACATTTGCGATTGTTCCTGAGCCCTCGACGGGAGTGCTGATGGGCTTGGGATTTGCGGGATTGGTGACAGTCCGCCTTTTCCGAAAAAAGAGTTAATCTTTTTGTTTTCTAGGCAACCCTCCGATGTAAGTCGGGGGGTTGTTTGTTTTAAGGGCAGGTCTTGAATAATTTAAACTTTGGTAGGGGGTTTCGGGTTCTGGTGTCGGGTTGAGGTGTTTGGGTTGGGCTTTGGGTCCTGAGTTCTGGTGTTTTGGGTTCTGGTGTCAGACACTGTGTTCGGTGGATGAGGCTTGGGTGAAGCAAGATTATGCGAATCTGTCTGACACCGAGCGGTGAGTTTTTGTGGGCAGGGTTGAGCGAATCTGTCTGACACTGAGCGGGGGGTTTGGGTGGGTCAGTATTATGCTTATGATTGAGTGGTAGGCAAAGTATGAGTAGAGTAATACCCATTGAACTAAATAAAGTCTTTGGCGTAATTTTTATTTAAAAAATATGGTTTAAATGTCCTAAAAAACAGTATAAACATCTAATATAGAGCATTTAAAACAGTTCTATAAAAAATGGAATTCGCCCTCTTGATATCTGGAGTAATAGTGCTTTAATTTAGTTAAGAACTGATCGATTGTGAAAAGACTTATTCTATCTCTCGTTTGTTTTGTACCGTGTTTATTCAACTCGACGGCGAAGGCTGATAAGAATTGGGATGGAGATGGCAGTGCCGGGAATTTTGATTGGTGGAATAACTGGTATGGCGATGCTGATCCGTATGCGGGGTGGGGATTTGGAACGGGAAACTTAAATTTTAATTATCAAAATAATGCCGCCGCTACTGGCCTATATAATAATTTTGGGGGGGGCTACAAAGACATCGACAATATCTACTGGAATGCCACGTACGGCAGGGCAATGACTTTGAGCGGAGCCGCGGGAAGCGGAATCAACTTCAAACAGAAGCTGGAAAATTTAAGTAATTTTACCCAGACGGTAACGATGGATCTTTCTGGAGGGAAAAGTGGAGCGACGGCGATCGAGTTGAATCCGGTGAACGGCAATTTGACGATGAGCGGCAATCTTTATAATGATTTTAGCAACGACTACCTCGTTTACGGCACGACCGGTAAGACGCTGACTTTGAATACGACCCTGGGAGTGGGTGCCACCGCCGCGAATGTGGATTTCAGCGTAGAACAGGCAAGCAACGTGCAGGTGAACAGTAATCAAACCTACGGAGGAACCACCACAGTGAAGGCTGGCTCTTTTAAAACTGGGGCGAGCGTTACATTGGCTTCGTCTGGGATTGTGGTGAGTGGTGGGACATTCGAAACCACCTCGGCGAATGTTGTCGCTAATACGGGTACAGTGAGTCTTTCCTCGGGAGAATACAAGTTGGGAGGCAGCGATACCATAGGTTCATTGAGTACAACGGGTGGAACGGTGAGCGGTACGGGTACACTTACTGCCACGACCTATGCGCTGAATGGTGGAACGGTGAGTGCGAATTTGGGAGCGGGCACAGTGAATACTTCGAGTGGTACGACATCACTTAGTGGAACCTCTGCGGCCACGGTGGTGAACGTGACGGGTGGTCTTCTCAGTCTCGCTTCTGCAAACCGGTTGGTAGATACGGCTGCGGTGGCGGTTTCAAGTGGTGAACTTGCAATGGGTGGAAACGATACCATAGGTTCTTTGAGTACAACGGGTGGAACGGTGAGCGGTACGGGTACACTTACTGCCGCGACCTATGCGCTGAATGGCGGAACGGTGAGTGCGAATTTGGGAGCGGGCACATTGAACACTTCGAGCGGAACGACCCTGTTGAGCGGAACGTCTGGTGCGGCAAATGTTAATGTTTCAGGGGGACTTCTCAGTCTCGCTTCTGTAAACCGGTTGGCAGATACGGCTGCGGTGGCGGTTTCCAGTGGTGAATTTGCGCTGGGTGGAGACGATACCATAGGTTCTTTGAGTACAACGGGTGGAACGGTGAGTGGTACGGGTATACTTACTGCCGCTACCTATGCGCTGAATGGTGGAACGGTGAGTGTAAAATTGGGAGCGGGCACAGTGAATACTTCGATCGGAACGACCCTGTTGAGCGGAACGTCTGGTGCGGCAAATGTTAACGTTTCAGGCGGACTTCTCAGTCTCGTTTCGGCCAATCGTTTAGCCGACGCGGCTGCGGTGGCGGTTTCCAGTGGTGAACTTGCAATGGGTGGAAACGATACCATAGGTTCCTTGAGTACAACGGGTGGAACGGTGAGCGGTACGGGTACACTTACTGCCGCGACCTATGCGCTGAATGGTGGAACGGTGAGTGTTAATTTGGGAGCGGGCACAGTGAATACTTCCAGCGGAACGACCCTGTTGAGCGGAACGTCTGGTGCGGCAAATGTTAATGTTTCGGGTGGCACATTAAACACCAGTGGAGCGAATAAATTGGATAATGGGGCTGCTGTTGCTGTCTCAAGCGGGACCTTGGGCGTGGGTGGAAGTGACACAGTGGGTTCGCTTGCAGCTTCAGGGACGGGAGTTGTCACAGTGGCCAGTGGGACGACTTTGACTGCCAATGGAAATAGCTCGATCACTGGTTCTTCTCGCGCCACCGGAGGAACGGTAGCCATCGCCAATAATTCGAAGCTGAGCTTAGCCAACTCTTCAACTACGACGACGAGCGATCTTTCGATTGGGTCAGGATCGACTTTGGCGGGAACGGGAGGAACTTCCGGCCAGATCAAGGGGAGTGGGTTGCTGAGCCCTGGGAACAGCCCTGGAATTCTCTCTTCGGGTTCGGTTGATTTGAGTGGTGGGATCGATTTTGCCTTTGAGTTTACCGCGTCAGGAGCGCCGACCTATTCTCAGGCGACGAACAGTAAGAATGATCTGCTCCACTTGACCTCGGGAAGCACACCTTTCAGTGGATCTTTCAGCGCAGGAAATACGGTGAGTCTCTATTTCAACGATGCCGGGTTAAGCGCGAGTCTTTTGAGTGCCACTCCCACCACCTATCTGGGCGGATTCTTTGTGGATTCGACCTTTAATATCGCTGGGCTGCTTTCGACGGCCAACATGCAGTATTTCATCGCGGCTTCAGGTGGGACGACAAGTTTCAATGGGGTGAACTACAATCTGATGTCGAACGAGGTGGCGAGCAGGATGATCTTGTCGAATGTGAATCAGTCGGCGGCCGATTTTTCTACTGGAACGGTCAATGGGACGGTTTTGGGGGTGATGGCAGTGCCTGAGCCTTCCAGCGGATCATTGTTACTGGCGGGTATCGGAAGTCTGCTTATTCTCCGTCGGTTTCGTAAGAACGCGTAAGGGGATTTTCTCTCAAGAAAAGCCCTGCGATCTCGGTCGCGGGGTTTTTTGTTTTAAGGGCAGGTCTTGAATAATTCAAAATTTGGTAAGGGGTTTTGAGTTGAGGTGTTTGGGTTGGGCTTTGGGTTCTGGGTTCTGGTGTTTAGGGTACTGGGTTCTGGTGTCAGACACTGTGTTCGGTGGATGTGGTTTGGGTGGGAGAAGATTGAACGAATCTGTCTGACACCGAGCGGGGAGTTTGAGTGAGGTAAATATGGGTTTTGGTGTTTGGGTTGGGCTTTGAGTTCTGGGTTCTGGTGTCAGACACTGTGTTCGGTGGAAGCGTTTTGGGTGAAGCAAGATTATGCGAATCTGTCTGACACCGAGCGGGGAGTTTGGGTGAGCAGGATTGAGCGGATCTGTGTGATACCGAGCGGAGAGTTTGGGTGAGCAGGATTGAGCGAATCTGTGTGAAACCGGGCGGGGAGTATTTAGTCGTGGTGAATACGGAGGGTGAGGATGGCGGCGAGGATGAGGCAGGCTCCGCCGAAGGTGACGACGTTCATCCGATGGATTTGAGGGAAGAACTCCATGGCACGGCTAACGATGACGGCGATGAGAATTTGGGGAAGAACGATGAAGAGATTAAAGATTCCCATATAGACCCCCATTTTGGATGAGGGGATAGAGGCGGAGAGCATGGCGTAGGGCATGGAGAGGATAGAGGCCCAAGCGATGCCGACGCCCCCAAAGCAGATTCCCAGGAGAAGGGAGAGGTTGTCGCCACGGGGAAGGAGTCCGACAGAGGCTAGGCCAATACCTCCGAGGAGAAGGGAGACGGTGTGGATGGCGCGGGCAGAAAACTTACGCCCCAGATAAAGGAAGGCCATGGCGGCGAAGAAGGCGATGAGGTTGTAGATGGCAAAGGAGTCGTTCGCCATGGTGATGCCTTGAGGATAAAGAGGATCTTGTGGGCCAGTGGCTCCAAGAAGATCGCGAGCGACGGCGACAGGAAAGAAGATCCACATACAGAAGAGGGCCATCCAGGTGAAGAATTGAACTGAGGCGAGTTGGCGCATGGTGCCGGGCATAGATCGGATCGCAGTGGCGATTTCACCCATGCCTTCGTTTTGGAGTTTCTTGAATTCTTGAAGGTCGGTGGGTGGTGTCTCTTTTGTGGTCAGCACAGTCCAGAGAACGCTAAGGAGAAAGACAACGGCTCCGATGGTAAAGGCGAGGTGGACGGTTTGGGGGATAGGGTGATCGGGAGAAGAGGTAGAGGTGATACCGAATTGGGAGTGAAGCCAGCCAGGGAGTTTGGAGGCGAGGACGGCTCCAGCACCGATGAAGACGCTTTGCATGGCAAAGCCGACGGTGCGTTGGCGTTCGGGGAGGAGATCGGCGACAAAGGCGCGGAAGGGTTCCATGCTGACATTGACGGAGGCATCGAGGATCCAGAGGAGACCTGCGGCCATCCAGAGGGCGCTGGAGCGGGGCATAAGGAAGAGGGCGAGGGAGGCGAGGATGGCTCCGACGAGGAAGTAGGGGCGTCGCCGACCGAGGATCGGGTGCCAAGTGCGGTCGCTGAAGTGGCCGATAATGGGTTGGATAATCAGGCCAGTGATGGGGGCGGCGAGCCAGAGGAGGGGGAGAGCAGATTCGGAAGCGCCGAGGTATTCATAAATCGAGCTCATGTTACCCATTTGGAGGCCCCAACCGAACTGGATGCCAAAGAAGCCGAACGACATATTCCAGATGGAGAGGAAAGAGGAGGCGACTTGAGTCGTAGGTTGAGCTGATTTCATAGGTGAATTATCTCCTAAAAGTAAAAAAAGGGGAGGGGGAAGATGGACAAGATGAGTCGGAGTTACTGGACTACGAGGCGATAGAATCTTTTGGAGGGCAAGCCAGATGAGTCGGTATAGCTTCCGGTGGTCAGGCCAGTGGCATTAGGAATGGGCAACCAATCTCCAATCGATAAATCTTCACAGGCCTCGACGGTGTAGGTTTTTCCTGGGACGGGAGTCCAAGTAAGAGTGAATCCGCTGGAGCTGGCGAGGATGGTTTCAATCGCGAAGCGGGAGTTGGGGTTGAGGGGATCGGTGCCTGCAATTAGCTCATCGGCATTAGTTTGGCCGTCATTGTCCTCGTCGCCAGTAGCGGTGAGGGAGCGAACGGAGGGGGAGGAGGTTGAGGCGACGGAGGTTTTGGATGGGTCGTTAGGATTGAGGGCAGTGACGGTGAAGGTGTAGGTTCCGGGGGTCAATACTGGGAATGAAACTGAGGGT
>CAJBOM010000173.1 GCA_903956835.1 uncultured Verrucomicrobiota bacterium | reverse complement strand
GGCCTGCGCAGCAAAATGGCTTAAGGAACCGATCCATGGCGATGTGGATTTCAGGACTGGTTTCAGCACCCATACCTTCTGGTTGTTGTGATGCAGAGGCAGAAGTTCCATCTTATCCCCGATGGTAATTCCTAGTTCCTGACAGACTTGAACCGGGAGCGTCGCCTGACGTTTCGAAGTGAGCTTGATCGTAGCCATAAGGCAAGGTACCTCGGTCCGCCTTACTAGTCAATACTAAGTAAGGTGAATATGGGTCGATACCTACTCAAGCCCGCCCCGATTCGTGCTCGCAGCATGCTGCGAGCATGCTGCGAGCATGGGAGGGTGTGCTAAACCCGTAAATTGCGGTGTGCCCTCAAGGTGGTTTTCGACTAGGATGGTTGAGTTATGAAGATAGATCCTCTATTCGACCTTACGGGTGAAGTGGCGGTTGTTCTTGGTGGGACTGGAGGTCTCGGCGGGGCGATGGCGCAGGGCTTGGCCCAAGCTGGTGCCAAGATTGCCATTTTGGGCAGAAACAAGGAGAGGGGTGAGGCCAAGGCCAAAGAACTTTCCAAGCAGGGGCAGGCTATTTTCTTGTCGGTTGACGCTTTGGATCCGAAAGGTCTCGAGCAGGCCGAGCAGAGGGTGGAAAAAGAGCTCGGGCCAACCACCATTTTAGTGAATGCGGCAGGAGGAAACCAACCGGCGGCAGTAGTCACTCCAGAGAATCCGATGACCACTCTCGCCCTCTCAGCTTGGAAGGAAAACTTCGATCTCAATCTGGTTGGAGGAGCCCTTTTGCCGTGTCAGATCTTCGGCGCGGGAATGCTCAAGCGGAAAAAGGGAAGCATCATCAATATCGCCAGCGTTTCCGCCCATATCCCACTCTCCAAGGTGGTGGCGTACTCTGCCGCCAAAGCCGCGGTGATCAGTTTGAGCCAGTTTCTGGCTCGGGAATGGGCTCCCCACGGCATACGGGTCAACACCATCACTCCAGGTTTCTTTCCGGCCGAACAAAATAAGAAGCTTCTTTTTAAGGATGACGGCACGCCAACCGATCGGGCTAAATCGATCATGGGGCACACCCCCATGGGCCGTTTCGGTGAGCCAAGTGAGCTGATCGGGGCAGCGGTCTTTCTGGCTAGCCCGAAGGCGAGTGGATTTGTGACTGGCATCGATCTTCGGGTGGATGGCGGTTTCCTTTCCCAGACGATCTGATGGCCGAGAAATCCCTTTCTCCTGAGGAGGTGAAACAAATCCTCAAGGCAGGCTTGCCCCAGGATGAATTCAAGAATCGAAAAGTTCTGCTGATCGTTCCCGATCATACCCGCACGGCCCCAGTCGGGCAGATGTTCAAGGAGGTGCACGCCTCGTTAGGCTCGGTGGCAAAACAGATCGATGTGATGGTGGCACTGGGAACCCATCCGCCGATGAGTCAGGAAGCGATTTGTCATCGACTAGATCTGACTCTGGCAGAGAAGGAGAAGTCTTATCCCAAGGTTCAACTTCTCAATCATGCCTGGGATGATGATCAGGCCTTGGTCGAGATCGGGAAAATTCCTTCGAGCGAAATTCGGGATCTGACCGGTGGCCTCTTTGAGATGGAGGTAAAGGTTCGGATCAACCGCGTGGCGTTGGAGTATGACGAGCTGGTGATTCTTGGGCCGACATTTCCTCATGAAGTCGTCGGCTTTTCAGGGGGCAACAAGTACCTTTTTCCAGGGATCAGTGGTCCCGAGGTTCTGAACTTCTTTCATTGGCTTGGGGCGGTGGTCACCAACCCAGGAATCATCGGGAAAAAGTGGACCCCCGTTCGCAAGGTGGTCGACCGAGCGGCAGCGCTGGTCAAGACGCGGAAATGGTGTGTCTCGATGGTGGTGCGAGCCGATGCCTCCTTGGCGGGCTTATTTGTGGGAACCCCTGAGTCCGCTTGGGACAAGGCGGCCGATCTTTCGGCACAGCTTCACATCATTCGTAAGAAGAAGCCGTTTCGACAGATCTTGTCCTGCGCCCCTGCGATGTATGACGAACTGTGGGTGGCAGGGAAGTGCATGTACAAACTGGAACCAGTTTTGGCCGAGGGCGGGGAGCTGATTATTTACGCTCCGCATTTGACGGAGGTTTCGATCACCCACGGCAAGTTAATCCGTCGGCTCGGTTATCACTGGCGGGATTATTTTTTAAAGCAGTGGGACAAGTTTAAGGATGAGTCTTGGGGGGTGTTGGCTCATTCCACCCATGTTCATGGCGGCGGAACCTATGAAAATGGGGTAGAGAAGCCACGAGCCCGGGTGATTTTGGCCACGGGGATTCCTGAGGCGGTTTGTCGAGATCG
>CAJBOM010000172.1 GCA_903956835.1 uncultured Verrucomicrobiota bacterium | reverse complement strand
CACTCTGCGATTCACGGCGGAGGCGGATCGGCAGTTGGCGGAGTTGGAGCGTAGAGTCGATAAGAAGGGGTTACTGGGGCAGGTAAGAAAAACGTTGGGGTTTTTGGAGGTGAATCTTAGGCATCCGAGTTTGAGCACACATGAGTTTCAGTCTCTGCAAGGGATCGGCGGGGAGAGGGTTTGGGAAGCTTATATTCAAAATCGAACTCCTGGGGCTTATCGGATCTTTTTTCACTATGGGCCAGATGAAGGGGTGGGGAAAAAGCGAGTTGCCACGCTGACGATTCTGGCCATCACGCCGCATCCGTAGGGAATCCCGTGCCCAGCGTTCGTGGGGATTTTTGCTCACGCAAAGGACAAGAGGGAGGTGAGAAAGTGGCCCTGCTACGCTCCTAACCCGCTTCGCGGAGCCTGCTTCGCCAAGGCTTCGCAGCCCGAGGGAGCGGAGGACATGTCGAAGGGCGCCCGCAGCGGGCGGGTGATTCAGGGGGGTGAGGGAGGTTGGATTGATTTTATCAGGGAGCTGAGGTGAGGAAGAAGCTCTGCGATACCGGCCGTAGCGGTTTCCCAAAGTTTGGAGGGCAGGACCGAATCGTACCCGTGGATGAGAAGATTCCTCATGCCGATAATCCCTGCCCATGGGATTTCTGGCTGGGCTTTTTGAAAATCGGGAGCGATCCGATTGGCCGCTTCACCGATCAATTCAAGGCAACGTTCGAGGGAGGCTTGGAGTTGCCAGTTATTGTCGCGAGTGATGGAGTGTTCGGATTGGCCTTGGGTCAATGTGACAACGCGGAGGGCATAGTCGTGCATGTCCAGCAGAGGTCCCAGCGGATCATGTTTCGGCTTCATAGACAACTAAGGACTCCTGGTCGACACGGCGTTGAAGCCAAGGGCGTAGGTGCGTACAGAAATCGACCCGAACACCGAGGAGTTTCCCCAACTGTTCTCCGTAAAGGTAGAAATCCCAGCCAGAATTACGAAGGAAGTGGGGGTCGAAATCGGCAAGAACATCGATATCACTGATGCCGGCCTGGAAATCGTCACGAAGGGCTGAACCGAAGAGGCGCAAACGGCGAATGCCGCGTTGCTGACAGAACGTGGCGATGAGCTTGCGATCAAGGGGGATCGTGGGCTGGATCATGGGTTTATTCTTGGGCCATAAGGGGGAGCTTGAAAGGAAGAACTTATTGCTGTGGTTGCGGCCCCGACGCGGGCCCCGACAAGAGTACGGGGCAGGTACGGGGTAGAGACGCTAATTTGAGGGGAGTAAGAATGTAGGAATGTTAGAAACCCCGACCCAGTCGGGGCAGGGTGTGAATGTGGTTTTGGAGCAAACGTGGCGATGCGCCCCGCGTTCGCGGGACACGCTTACGCGTGGACTTGGCCTGAGCAAAGGGTTAAGAGCCAATCATTTTGTGGAAAGTGGGGAGAAGGTTTCGGCGGGAGAGCTCTTTTTCAATGATGGAGAGATCGATCTGCTGGGCGGAGAGTTGGAGCATGCGAGAAATATCGCGCACATGCTTGTCGCTACCGCCTTCGGAGTACCAGATGACTTTCCAAACCACGATGTACTCTGCTGGTGCAAAGAAAACTTCTCCTTGAGGCAGTGCGGTGGTCCGACGATTTTGCCACGCCCATTGGAAAAAAGGGTCTTGGGAGCAGGGATAGAAGTCTGCTTTTAAGCCAGATGTGGAGTGGATGATATTCCAGTGTCCTCGCGGGCGGGAGGACTCCTCAAGAAGGGTTTCTATTGGGGGGAGGTAAAAATCTTTTTCCGAGAAAAGCTCAGGGAGCTTCTGCAGGTCCCGATCGGAGAAGGCTACAGCGAAATCGACATCGAGAGTGAGGCGAGGTTCCCCGTAGTATATTGAGCCGACGGAGCCGACGATGAGATAGGACAGACTGGCCTTGTGAAGAGGCCGAACAAAAAGGGAGAGGAGATCAATCTCGGGCACGGAGGCGTTCTGCGGCGATCTCCTGCGAAATCTGGGTTGGGTTCCAATCGGGGTGTTGTTGTTGAAGGGAGGAGGTGCGGACGGCAGTGGCGGTGTTAAGGAGGCTGAGGGAAACGTTCCATTTTTCCGCTGGGGTCATTCTGCGGAGTGCTTCGAGCTGAACGGGGTGGAGGGGCTCGATTGAAGTGGATTGCATACTGTAAGGTTAAAAAAGCGGGGAAGTACGGCAAGAGGAATAAGGCCCCGTGTTTGTGGCCCCGACCGAGTCGGGGCAGGTCGGGGTAAAGTGAGGATGGTGTATCTCTTGGGAGGCTAGGCCAGGGGGATAGTATCCAGTGCGCCAGCTTGGATATCTTGTTCTAGTAAATCGAGGTATCGATGGAGTTGGATGCGAAAGGCAGGAATTTTCATGGTGGCATTGGCTCCGAGTGGATCATTCTTATCTCGATAAAAAAGAAGGAAGAGATCGTTCTCCGCAACGGCCAAAAGATAAATCACTCGTTTGGGTCCTGATCGACTAGTTCCATACGCTTTGAGAAGTCGGGTTCCCTTGGGAAGTCCTGATCCTGCGATCGGGGAGGCAAGGACTACTCGGGCGGTGCGCTGGAGAACCGCGAGGTCGTCCGCAGTGAGGATTTTGCCAAACTCTTTTCGGCGTATTTTGCGGGAGAGAAGTAACCTCATCGCTGCTTGGCGGACCAAGAGCGAGCGACCGAGTCCATCCGAGCCTGAGTCTTTGCATCGACGGCGATCGGCTCGACGTGGCTAGCCTCCACAGAAAATGGAATGGAGCGGGTTTGCACAATCTTTTTTAGATAAAGCCGGACTGCGGTGGGCAGATCGATTCCCATGGAGGAGAGAACGGAATCAGCCTCGTCTCGAAGTTGTGCTGGGAGGCGAATCTGAAGAGATTTCGTCGTATTGATCATGCAAAGTCATGCTATATGCAATGAATATCATTGCAATCCGATTGATGCTTTGAGGCGGGAGATACTCACGCCAAGGACGCGAAGGGCGGGAAGGAATACAGGGGGGTGATTTTGGATGTAGGATGTTTAATTTTTGATTGAGGACGAGATACTCACGTCTCGCATTCCCGGGACGCGCTTACGCGCGCAAAGGGCGCGAAGGCTGGGAAGGGCGCCCGCAGCGGGCAGGGCTACGGCTGGGTTGACGGGTTTGGGAGGTGGATTAGAATGGTTTAATGAGAATGGAAGCTGAGGTGAGGGATTCCACGCATCTGATTTTGAAAAAGCCTTTAGGCATGCCTGCTGGAAGCAGGGTCGTTCTGGATATTTTTGAGTCGGGACATGGTGGAGAAAACGAAGATTGGGCCAAGTTGTCGTTAACTATGTTGGAGAGAGCTTACGGCTTGGACGAGCCTGACTACTCGAGCGCAGGACAATCGCTTGTTTAAGGGCGGATGGCGGAAGACGGAGGGTGGAGGAAAAGTGGGTAATTCCCACTTGTGGGATAATGAGATAGTGATAAGGTGGGGGGAATGAGAGGTAGTCCTGTAAAAGATTCTGGGTTTGAGTTGGTGAATGAGGTGTTGAGGCCTGATGCGAAGAAGCGTTTAACGTTGGGGCACGCAATCGGTGGGGTGGATGTGGCTTATAATGTTTACAGAAATCGGTTGGGTCAGATTGTGTTGGACCCGGTAAAGGCGGTCTCTCTTTCTGAAACATGGCTATTTGAGAATGCTGGGGCGTTGGCATCGGTGAAACGGGGATTG
>CAJBOM010000171.1 GCA_903956835.1 uncultured Verrucomicrobiota bacterium | reverse complement strand
TGATCTCCCGATTCAACTTTAGCGTACTCCCCGCCAATGCTCCCGAACCAAGAGGCATCACATCCGCCCGCTTCACCGCATCTTCTAACCTGCCCTTATCCCGTTCCAACATTTCCACGTAAGCCAGTAGATGATGCGCCAACAAAACGGGCTGTGCCCGCTGCAAATGGGTGTACCCAGGCAGAATCACTTCCCGATTTTTCTCCCCAAGCTTAACCAATGCCTTTTGCAACTCTGCGATCGCCAAGACATCTCCCCCCACCTGCTCCCTCATCCATAGGCGCAGGTCCGTCGCCACCTGATCGTTCCGACTCCGCCCCGTATGCAACTTCGCCCCCGCCGGCACCCGCGCCGTCAGCGCAGCTTCCAAATTCATGTGCACATCCTCCAAGGAATCCTTCCACCTGAATTTTCCTGCCGAAATTTCCTTCTCCAACCGATCCAATCCCCGGCGGATAGCCGCCGCCTCCTTCCGAGTCAGTACCCCTGCCTGTACTAGCATCGTCGCGTGAGCCCGACTCCCCTCCAAATCATGCTTCGCTAATCGCTTATCAAAATGGACCGATCGACTAAACCGCGCCGCCTCAGGATCAGGCTCCCCCTGGAATCGGCCCTTACCCGAACCTCTCACGATTCTTTCTCCAGCTTGCGCGTGTCCTTTGCCGAGAGAACCCGCCACGCTCCTGGCTGCAGTGTTCCTAGTTCTAACCCACCGATGCGTACTCTTTTCAATCTCTCCACCGTAAAACCTAGAACGCGAAACATCAATCGGATCTGTCGTTTCATTCCCTGCCGCAAAACCATCCTTACCTCATGCCTCCCCAAAAATTCAATCCGCTCCGCCCGCGCCATCCCCTCTTCCAGCTTCACCCCTTTTTCTAACCTCCGCAAAACCTCATCATCGGGGGGTCGATCCAACTTCACCCGATACTCCTTCTCCACTTTATTCCTCGGGTGAGCCAACCGCTGTGCCAGATCTCCTTGATTCGTTAGCAAAATCAAACCCTCACTTTCCGCATCCAATCGGCCCACCGTAAATAATCTCCCAAAGTCTCGAGGCATTAGATCCACAATAATCGGACGTCGATCCTGCGCCGCCGCCGTACAAACCACCCCACGGGGCTTATGCAAAACAATCACCACACTTTGCGCCGCCTTCACCTCCCTCCCATCTACTGTCACCCGAGCATCCAGCGGAACTCTCTCCCCAGGGCTTTCCGCCTGCCGTTTATTAATTCGCACCCTTCGTGCCGTGATTAACTCTTCACACCCCCGCCGCGAACCTAACCCCGCCGCCGCCAAATACCGATTCAACCTCATCCCCTCCGCATCCCGAGACGCACGCACTGGAGCACGAAACGTACCTTTAGACTGGGGAAAGAGGGACTCGCGAGGCATCCCTTCCCCGAAGGGGACGGGATCAGAAACCATTATTCGGGCTTAGTTTTGGGAAGTCCCGTGGACTTCATGCCCGCTTTCCACTGACCACGCTTCTTCAAGAGCGTCACCCGCTCAAAACGTTTTAAAACATTCCGTTTGGCTGCGGTCGCCCCGCCCGATCTTAAGCTACGATGTAAGGACATATACTTACCCTGCCCGATCCCTTCCCCCATTGCAACCCTCCTTCGCCCTCCCCCATCCATCTTTGGGGTCAGAGGTCATTTTTCAATTCTTTCAAAAAAGTACCATTTTAACTACCTAACAATCAGATATTTAAAATCCGAATTTTAAATTTTGGGGTCAGAGGTCAATTTTCAAATTCAACAACTTGACACCAATACACCAGTGCACCAATATCGAATTGTGCGCCTTTCTTTCACCCTCAAGCCAGATCTTTATCGGATCCTTAAATCACTTGCCCGCGAGCGGGATTCCACCCTCAACGCTGCCCTTCACGAACTCCTCCGCCGTGCTCTTTGTCCTCCCCGGCTTTCTGAAAAGTCAACCCATCCTACTGCCCTCCCAAAAGTGACCGGTCGCCGGCCCTTTACCTCCGACGATGTTTACCTAATCGATAAGGAAAACGGGTGATCGCCCTTTTAGATGGCAACGTCCTCTGCGCCCTCCTCATCGATTCCCATCTTCACTACGCACGCACTCGCTCTTGGTTCCACTCCAGCAAAGAACATTTTGCCACCACCCTGATTACGGAAGGCACCCTCCTTCGTGTTCATATGGCGATAGCCCAGGACCCTTCTGCTCACGCCGCGTGGCATACCCTCTCTCTTCTCCGCCATCATCCACGACACGTGTTCTGGAAGGATAACCTCCCGTGGAACAAAATTTCACACCACAATCTTCAAGGCCCAAAACAGGTCACCGATGCTCGCCTAGCCCAGATCGCCCGTCACCAAAAAGGCAAACTGTATACCCTCGACACCGCCCTCTCAGAACTGCACTCCGACGTCGCCCGCCTTCTACCCGGGTAACTTGGATTACCAAAAACGCTTCCTTGCAAAGGCATGGCCTGATCCAGATTTTAAATAAGCCTCAAATTGATCGGCTTTTGCATCATTTGAAAACTCAAGCACCACAACGATTTCCCAAGGCTTAAATCGGGCTGTGTGTGGCGCCCTGCCAGAGTTATGTTCTTCGAGCCTCCGATCAAAATCAGTTGTCACCCCAACATAGGTCCTTTGTGGATTCGAAAGACTTCTCAGTAGGTAAACTGTTTTCAACACAAACACCGCCCTACTTCGCTCCACTTTCGCAGAGCTTCGAAGGGCGACCCTCCTTCATATTCCATCAGCTAAATTCGATTCAAGGTCCTCAAAAAACCCCCTAATTCAATCGTTCGGGCGAAGCCCTCCGAAGCGCCACCCCCTAATTCAATCGTTCGGGCGAAGCCCTCCGAAGCGCCACCCCTTGGAGGGGTTAGGCGCGAAGAAGGGTCGGAGCGGTGGGATTTGAACCCACGACAGCCAGCTCCCAAAGCTGGTACTCTACCAGGCTGAGCTACGCTCCGTTTTCTTCTTGCAATCTGCCTGCTTCAACTCATTATGCAACCCATTCCCAAATCATTATGAGAAGCGAACTTGTTAACCGTGCCCTTGTGAAGGTCACTAGCCCCCAGATCCTAATTAATGTGATCTCCAAACGCGTCCGCCAACTCGGCCTCGGCTACCGCCCCATGATTTCTGTCAGTCCTCGCATGACCTTTATGGACGTTGCCCTCCACGAAGTCGCCGACGGCAAGCTAAGCTACGAAGTCATTGGAACCCCTGCCGAGACTACTGCCAAAAAAGCGGCTAAGACTCGCGCCAAGAAGTCCGCCTAACCCTCCCTGCCCTTGCCACGGGGTCACGCGCCCTGAAAACGATCGAAATCCAGAACCGAAAAGCCGGTTTTAACTACGCCATCTCCGAATCGATTGAAGCAGGCATCGTCCTGACTGGATCTGAAATTAAATCCCTCCGCGCAGGCGGCGGCGACCTCGCTCACGCTTACGGCAAGATTGAAAACGGCGAAGCTTGGCTCTACTCCTTCCACATCGCCCCCTACAGCCACGGCAACCGCGCCAACCTCGAAACCGAACGCCCTCGCAAACTCCTCCTTCACCGAGCCGAGATCGCCCGCTTTCTTGGGCAGATCGAAAAAAAAGGCAGCCGCGCTCTTGTTCCTCTTAAGGGCTACTTAAAAGGGGGGCGATTTAAAATCCTCGTCGGCCTCGGCACAGGTAAAACCCATCGGGATCGACGCCAAGACCTCATCAAACGCCAGACCGATCGCGAAGTGAACCGCGTCCTCGCCGACCGTCGCAGAAAATGAAAAATCATCTCCGAACCCTTTCCCGGCTTCTGCCCAGAGGCACTCTCCGCTTCGATCCCGCTACCCTCCAAGCCAACTCCTCCGACGCATGGGTGGCCTCTGCCCTGCCCACCGCCGTAGCCTTTCCCCGTAACACCGCTCAAGTATCCAAAATCCTCGCCTTCACCTACCGCCACCGTATCCCCGTCACCACCCGCGGCGCAGGCCGTGGCTATGTCGGCGGTTGTGTTCCCGTCCGTGCTGGTCTTGTTCTCTCCCTTGTGAAAATGAATCGAATTCTGCAGATCTCTCCAGCCGATGGCCTTGCCGTCGTTCAACCAGGCGTCATCACCGCTAAACTCGCCTCCACCGCAACCCGCCGAAAGCTCTTCTACCCACCCGATCCCGCCAGCCTCAAAGAATCCACTTTAGGCGGAAACATCGCCACCAACGCAGGTGGCCCTCGCTGCTTAAAGTACGGAGTCACTCGAAACTATATTCTCGGATTGGAGGTCGTCCTCACCGACGGCACCACCGTTCGTCTTGGCGGGCGCACTCACAAAAATCGCACAGGATTTGATCTCATCGGACTCTTTACGGGATCGGAAGGGATGCTTGGGATTGTTACCGAAGCCACCTTACGTCTCATTCCTCTTCCTTCTACCCGTTCATCTTTGCGGGCAGAGTTCACCTCCATTGCCAAAGCCGCGGCTGGGGTGCAGAAAATTCTCGGTTCTGGACTTCTCCCCTGCGCCCTCGAGATTGCCGACTCCTTTACCCTCGCCGCCGCCCGAAAAGTCATCCCCAACACCCCCAACTGCAACTCAATCCTCATCGTCGAGTTCGACGGCCAGCCCTCCTCGGTGAAAAACGAACTCTCCTCAGCAGCCAAGGTTCTTCGTTCCTCGTCATCCAAGATCGTCACGGCACACGGCAACGCGGCCTGTGAAAAGATCTGGGAGATTCGCAGGGGCTTTAGTTACGCCTTGCGCGATACAGGTCTCGTTAAACTGAATGAAGACGTCACTGTACCGCGGGGCAAAGTCGTGGATCTTTTTCGGTTAACCGCGCATCTCCAAAAGAAGCACGGCGTTCCTATTTCCAGCTTTGGTCATGCGGGAGACGGTAATATTCACGTCAACCTGATGGCCCCTGTGGGAACTAAACCGGACGATCGCAGGATGCACCGTATTCTCGACGAACTTTTCCGTGGTGTTTTAGAAATGGGCGGCGTCATCAGCGGTGAACACGGCATTGGCCTCGCCAAAAAGCCTTGGTGGAAAGTAGCCACCACGCCGTCCCTCCGTCATCTCCACACCCAAATCAAACGCACCCTCGACCCCCGCAACCTTCTTAACCCCGGCAAATACCTTTAGCCCCAAGTTCAGATATTTAAAGTCGTCAACTAAAAGTGACACCGCCTGGATCTGTAAAAAATATCTTCCCTGAATTCAACGAAGATTAACGGGCCTTTAACTTCACTGCCTCCTTTATCCCCCCGTTATCGCAAATCATATATACCTCTCCACAAATCGATGGCTCATAGTAAACTTTCTCGTTCGATTCTAATATCGCCAGCAAGGATGCCTCGACAGACAGCACCACCCTACTCCCAAAAACATCCAAGGTGATCGGTTTCTGCATTCCAGGTCCTGCACGAACTAAAACACTACGACGACCCATATCGTCTCTTCCAAAACTTAAGCGATACTCTTGCCCAGATACGTCAACCACTTTGCCCGCCGTACCCGCAGCCATTTCATCAATCACACTGTCCAGAGTATCCCTTACCTCTAACCTTTCTGTCTTTTCGTTGAAAACTAACCGCCCACCCGAGCCATTTCTTAGACCTGCAACAATTCCCGCCGCTTCTTGCCCCGCAGGATCTGGAACAGAAGCTAACGATATGGTGGTCAAACCTACGAAAATAAAGAAAAGGCACCGCCCGTAGTGTTCTTGCATCTCACCATCTGGAGCGGAAAAAGCATCCCGTCCATACCTATCTTTGCATTTTTGGAAGTTTTTCGAATAACTCACCGACCCAACTAACCAGATCAGGGTATATCTTTTAACTTCTGCTCCTTCGAATGCTCCACATCCCCATTGATCTGTGCCATCTCCTCAGGGGAAATCGAGCCCGCAGGCAAAAGCAGGCACCCATTCGTTAACACCGTATCGATTCGTGGCGCATAGACCACCCGCCCATTCACTATAACCACCAGAATCAAACCCCTACCCGTGCTCGTCCCCACCTCCAACTTCGTTTGCCCAAAATCAGTGAACTCAACAAAAATCGTTCCATCTTCACGCGTCGAAACCTTCCGAATCTCCCTCTCTGACACCTCAGGCAGAGACTGGATTGATATCGTCTCCGCTGGATTAAAAAGGGTCACTGGAACGGAGATCGTGCCCTTTGCCCCCTCTGGCGCTTGAAGATGAACTCGAAGCAATACAGGTGGCTTCGGCGCCGCCCCGATCAAAAGCAGTAACCCCGCAAGGATGGGCAGAACTTTCCTCGCGCTATTCATCAGCCAAAGATATCTCAACAGGGCCAAGACGACAGCCCGATTTGTCATTTCCGCCAAAAACCCATAAAGTAAAGGCTGCGATGCCCATCTGCACTTACCTACGTTTTGCACCACTCTTTTTCATCGCTTGCATGATGGGAAAAGTAAGAGCTGCCGATATTTCTGATGCCTCCTCACGCACCAGTCAACCCGACAAGTTCCTTTCTTCTCCTGGCCTGATCAAAGGCGGTCTTTTTATGCAGGGCTCGAAAAAGAGGTTTGAAGGAGCCAATGAGCTCAACCTCGAATCCTACAAAACCAAGCTGGAAATCAACCCCGCGCAACTCACCCTCACGCGAATCCGTGATCCGCAGCCGTCCGACGAGATCGTCGTCAAATTCACCTTGGTCAATGGCTCCGAAAAAGGCTCCACCCTCTATTTCCCAACCTCTCAGCGGATGGACGCAGTTATCCGCGACGCAGAAGGAAAGACGATCTACACTTGGTCAGACGACTTTGAATTCGCCACCGAACCTGGCTACAGCTACGTCAATGCAGGAGAGCGATTGAATTACCAGCTTAAGATTCCCTTTCAGGCTTTACGAGGAAAAGTCCCACAAGGCCAAGCCACCATCACCGCCAGCCTCGTCAATTACCCGCAGATGAAGGCAGTGATGCCATTGGAGATTCAGCCTTAACCGGAACCTTTTCAGGCGCCTTTTGCAACGGATCGATCGGCGCGGGTATGCCTTCCAATATTTTCTTCACTTCCGAAGGGCTAAACACCTCCTTTTTTCCCTCCCCTAAATTCCTCCCCATATTGGGATTATCCTGCGCCACTCTTTCTCGAACACGAATCAGTCGGCCTTGATACATCTGCCGAGTGCCATCCTCATTCTGAAAGGTACGACTTACCCGAGACGACCAATCTCCAGTGTCTTTTCGGGCAATCTCCTTCTGCTCTAGATTCTCCCTGCCTTGCCAAGAGGACTTCGTCTCTTGGGAGAAACGGGTGTTTTCGGTCTGATCCCAAGATGAGGCACCATGAACGCCTAGGGATGCTTCTTTATTTGCCACGGCGGTTGAAGATCGATCCCACATCGGAACCGAGGCCATACTAGATTCTCTGCGCCCCTCATAAAGTCGGCCGCTCTTAAATTCCTTGCCATTGGCATACTCCTTCGGGTCGATCTGCTTCACATCCTTCATCTTGCCCGAAAGTGGGCTGACCTGGTTGCCAGGTTTTTTGGGCCACGAACTATCGGCTAGCCCTTTTTGAGCACTATTCATCGCACCACCGCTCTCTTGAGCTGGCAGCGAAGAAATTAAGAGCACCAGCAAAAGCAACCCCAGAGGCAACAAAAAGCGCATAGCCGTATTTCACTCCCTTCTGCGTCCCATGACCTTCGATTTTTTTTATTTTATCACCCTCCTTGTCCACAACCCGTGAATGGCTTTTTCAACTAGAGTGTTAGGTCACAGGTCTGCCGATTGCTCCAGCAATGAAAAAGATTGGGTCCAGAAGGATTTGAACCTTCAACCAAGGGATTATGAGTCCCCTGCTCTAACCGTTGAGCTATGGACCCGACCCAGACGGGCGCCATCTTCCACCGCCTCCCCGTGAAACTCAACCTTCTCCTTTATAATCCTCCCCAAAAACCCGACACAGAAAATCTTGCAATAGCTGGGTTTCGCATAGTTCTCCACGGGCCATAACAATCCCGTCTGGGCGCAGCAGCGCAAAACTCGGATGATCCTGCACCCCAAGCTTCTCACGAACCTTCCCTTCCTCATCGACCCAGATCAACTCACCACTTCTCGCTTCCGTTGGCCTCCCCACTCCTTTTTTTACCATCCACTGCCAATCGATTAAATTCGATCTCCGATCCATAACCTCACGCATGCCCTCCGATCCAATTCCTAAATCGGGCATGACCAGAAAGACAATCTTACCCTCTCGAAAAAGATCTGGGGTCCTGCTTGCTCGCATGGTTGCCAAGTCCAAAAATGACAACGAGGGCACCCTTTCCCCCGGTTTAGCCCCCGCTGTCACCCTTCCAGGAAGAACGATTGAACTGTGCGGATACCCCATAGAGAGCTGACTCAACCGCATGGCCATTTTCGCCGCAAAACCCATCTTCGCGATAATCGGCAAAACCCATTCACGAATCCATAGCCGTGGACCGTCCGTCGCACTGATCAGCTTCGTCATTTGGTCCGTCATCCTCATGACTCCATCAATCACGGGCATCCGCTCCAATTCATAACTGTCCAGAAGCTTCTCTTTGGCTTTGCCCTGAATCACGCTGGCCAACTTCCACCCCAGATTGAATGCATCGCCCAATCCCGTATTCATTCCTTGCCCACCCGCTGGGCTATGAACATGGGCGGCATCTCCACATAGAAACACCCGCCCCATTCGTATATGCACCGTCCTTCGGTGCTCGATTCCAAATCCAGCTAACCAAGAAGGATCCCTGGCCCGAAGATGCCCGAGGTGATTCTTCTCCAAGGTTTCCACTATTTCATTCATGGAGACTTCAGTTGTTGCGCTCTCTCCCCGTTTCCGCAGAAGCACAATCCGCCAAATACTGTTCGGCAAGGGAAAGAAGAAAATCGGCCCATCGATCGAAGTAAACCCATGCAGCCAGTTCGGATCTAGTCCTGGATCCAAAACGACATCCGCCAACAGCCAGCTCTGGCCATATCCTCCCCCGTTAAACTCCACACCAGCAGCTTGCCGAACAGCACTACGCGATCCATCGCAACCTACCACATAGGAAGCACTAACTTCTTCCCTAGTTCCATCCATTCTCTCAAGGGTCGCCAAGACCCTTTGCTCCATCTGCACCATACTTAAAAAACCCAATCCACGCTCAATCTCGACACCCGCTTTTCGAGCATGATCCACCAATAAGAGTTCCGTCTCAGTCTGAGGCAAAAGCAAAAAGTATGGAAATTCGCTCGGTAGTTCGTTCATCGACGAACGAAAAGCCTCCTTTCGATCACGCCCATAAAAACAGATGCCTTTTGCCTTATGACTCGGGGTAATAAAAGCATTCGCAAGGCCAAGCTGATCCATCATCTCCATCGTCCGAGGAACCACCGCTAGGGCCCGAGAGTGCTCTGCTGGCAAAGTCCGTCGTTCAATCAAACGAACCCTTACACCTCGACGCGACAACTCCGAGGCCAGCAGGAGTCCTGTCGGTCCAGCTCCCACCACGAGCACATCTACTTTTACTATCTCTGACATTTAAAAACTCTGCGCTGAAAGGAACATTGGTAAATTACCAAAGTGATCTAGTACTTACGTATGCCACCCAGCCCTTCGCTTGTCCTACCTAAGAATCCCCATGTTGCCATTGTGGGCTCAGGGGCTCTGGGCTTGTACTATGGGGCAAAACTTGCCCATGGCGGCGTTCCTGTTTCCTTTCTGGCACGTCGCGATCTAGTCCATCTCAAACAAAAGGGCCTGCAGATTACGTGCACGGAGGGAGATTTCCATCTCCCACACATCAAGGCCTACGCCGAGCCACAAGAGATCGGTCCTGTGGACCTTGTCATCGTCGCATTCAAAACCACCTCCAACGCTTCTCTTGCGAAGCTACTTCCACCTTTAATCGGTCCCGATACGTCGGTTTGCACTTTGCAAAATGGCCTTGGCAATGAGGAGTTGATCGGTTCTTTGGTGGGCCGGAACAGAATCCTTTGCGGTGTTTGTCACGTATGCGTCTCCCGTCCAACCCCTGGCGTTGCCTCGAACATGTCGGGCGGAAACATTCGCTTCTCCGATCTAACTGGAGGCGACACTCCTCGCGTTCAATCCATAGCTCAGCTTTTCGAACAAGCAGGTATCCGCTGCTCCGTTGCGCCCTCGGTTGGTTCTGCGCGGTGGTACAAACTGGTTTGGAATATCCCTTTCAACGGCTTGTCTATTTCGGAAGGCGGAATCGACACCGCTCAGATATTGTCCAACCCAAAACTCCACGCCGAAACACTCGCCCTAATGAACGAAGTGATGGCGGCATCCACCGCCCTTGGCTTTCCCCAAGATCCCAAACACCCGATACAGGAAATCGCTCGAACCCAGAAAATGGGCGCCTATCAACCGTCCAGCCTGCTTGATTATCTAGCTAAAAAACCTGTGGAACTTGAATCGATCTGGGGAGAAGCCCTGCGGCAAGGAACCGCCGCGGGAGTTCCCATGCCGAAGTTAAAAGAATTATACCAAAAACTAAAACAACTGGTGCGGGTTTAAATCAAGCTTTTGCAAGCTGCCGCAACAGCGCCTGATTCATTTTCGCCCCCTGCTCGAGATAACGAAGGGGAAAAGTCTCATCAGGTCCGTGAGCCCGGCAGTCGGGCTGACTCAACCCCACCAGTAAGGTCTCCACACCCAACACATTTCGAATCACGCTAACGATTGGTATCGTTCCGCCTTCGAGCAAGAAGTGCACTTTTTTTCCTCCCCAAGCTTCTCCGAGTGCCCGAACCGCCGCTGGACCATAACCCTTTTTGGGGTCACAGAAATAAGGGAACCCACCATGCTGCCGCGTGACTCTAATCTTCACTGTCTTGGGGCAACGCTTCCTTAAATCTTTTTCAACCAAATCCGCGATCTCCTTTGGATTTTGATGGGGCACCAGCCGGAAAGTTAATTTCGCCCATGCCTTGCTCGGTAGAACCGTCTTGGGTCCTGGACCCTGATATCCACCCGTGATCCCGTTAATCTCCGCCGTCGGTCTCATTCCAATTCTCTCAATCGCGGAAAATCCCGGTTCACCACCCAAAGCTGGACTGCCCGCCTGTCTTCTAACCTCAGCGTCTGGCACCCCCAAAGCTTTCGCTGCCATTCGTTCCCAACGCGCCGCATTTCTGACTTTTTTGTAAAACCCAGGAATCGCCACTCTACCCTTCTTGTCATGCAGTCCGGCCAGCAGACGGGTCAGCACCGTAATCGGGTTGACCACCGCACCCCCATAAACGCCCGAGTGAAGATCGTGGGAAGGTCCGGTCAACTCCACCTGCAAAGCCGTAATCCCTCGCAGTCCATAGGTCAGAGTGGGCTTGTTCGGGCCGGCCATGTTCGTGTCAGAAATAACCGCAACATCACAGGCCAGATCCTTTTTACGCTTCCGTAAGACTGCTTCTAAATTATCACTTCCCACCTCCTCTTCACCCTCCACCACGAAAACCACATCGGTTTCAGGTCCGCCACGTTGAATCGCCTCCGCCACTCCCATCATATGAGCGAAGATCTGCCCCTTGTTATCGGTCGAACCCCTCGCCACCACCATCCCGTTCACCACCCTTGGCTCAAATGGATCCGCGGTCCATCCGTCCCCCATCTCCGCGGGCTGAACATCGTAGTGCCCATAAATTAGGACCGTTTTCCTGGGGCCCTTCCCTCGCTTTCTCCAAAAAGCGAAAACGACCGGGGCACCAGGAGTCGCTACAATCTCAGCCTCCATCCCCATTTCCCGAAACTTTTTCTTCAGCCAGCTGGCACAATCACGCATGACCTGCCCCTTCGATGGATCGGCCGAAACTGTGGGAAATCGTAAGAAATCGAAATAATCGCTTCTCGCTCGCTGGGTTAATGCCATCGACCCATCTTGCCAAAAACCACTTCACGCACCAGCCCCAGATGACACTTCAAGTCCAATATTTGCGCACAACGAAAAACACGCTATACCCTATGAATGCTTCCAACTTATCTGCAGATTCCAGAGTCGTTCCCCCCCTTCGATCTCATCCGCCTCATGCAGACGGTTTTTGAGCCCGCCCGTGGGGAGAAAACCTGTGTCCTCATCGATCTGGACGATCCTCAAGGCATCAAAAACCTAGCCTTCCTAAAAGACCCTACCCTCACCGTGCAAAAGTACGCCCACGACATCTTCTACAAGGGCCTAAACAACGGGGTTAAGGACACTCTCGGTCTGACGGGCGGAGATCTCTACGCCTACAAGAAAACCGGAGGCAGTAATCTTGATATGGATGACTTGGCCGTAGACATCCATGGCAAGGAGCTCTCCTTCGAAAAAGATATCTACACCCAGTACGACATCATTCTCTGCATCTCCACTTACTCCGCTACTGCACCCCTGACCGCTTCTGCCAAAAAACACGGATTCCGCGGAGCCACCTTGCACGGTCTCAATGAGATTATTCTGAGCACAGGCTTAGCCGTAGATTATAACTCAGTAAGCAAACAAACCGAAAAGCTTCGCTTGGGTCTCACCCGAGCCGAATGGATCGAAATCGACTTTGAAGTGGCTGGCAAGAAAGCCACCCTCCACCTTGACCTCGCCCAACAGGAGGCTCAGAAATCTCACGGGCTTTGTCGCGGGAAAACTCCCGATGTGGCAAATCTTCCCGCGGGCGAAGTTTATTTTGTCCCTACAGACGCCCACGGCCAGATGCCGATGAAGTTTGCCGACGGTACCCTAGCTATGCTCGATGTGGAAAAAGGCCGCCAAGTCGGCGGAACATTCCTTTCGGGAAATCCACAGACTTTTGCCGAGCACGTAGCAAAATTAAAGCGCGACCCTGTCGTCGGGGAACTTGGCGAGCTCGGATTCGGTACACAACTCCTTCCCTTTAGTGGGCGTGACATTCAAGACGAAAAGATTCTCGGAACACTTCATGTGGCAACGGGTCGCTCGGATCACCTCGGGGGTCACCTTACCCCTGATAAGTTCGCCGAAAAGATCAACGCCACTCACGATGACATTCTTTACGCACCGCATAAAACTCCTGAGATTCAGCTCCATCAAGCTCGGATGCACCGCGATGGCAAGACTACCATTCTCATCCAGAAATATCAGCCTGCGCCCTACCTCCAAAGCCTCCTCGCCTGAAATCAAGCTACGAAAAGCCTGCGGTCTTAGCGGAATACCTCGCTTTCCACTATCTCGAGCCCCAGGACCTCCTTCCCCATGGAATTCCCACGCCGCTTAGCGTAACCAACTTTCCATCCGCTTGCGCAAAACTCCTCCTTTCCCACGTAAAAGATAAGCCTCTTCGAGCTCTTGACCTTGGTTGCGCAGTCGGTCGAAGCACCTTCGAGCTCGCCCGCAAGGTTCCTCATGTCGTCGGAATCGACTTTTCTCACTCTTTTATTCAAGCGGCTCAACAGATACAGAAAAAAGGAAATCTCCCCTTTGATCTTTTGGAAGAAGGCAAGAAAACCCGCCGCTCCCTCGCTCATGCTCCAACTATATCCATCAGACAACGTGTCTGTTTTATCTCAGGGGATGCTCTTCACCTTCCCAAGGGACTGGGAACCTTCGATCTGCTACTTGCCGCCAATTTAATCGACCGACTACCCCATCCTAAGAGATTTCTATCTCAGATCCTTCCTTCCCTTGTAAATTCTGGGGGCAAGGTCCTCCTCACCTCTCCCTACACTTGGACGACTGAATACACCCCTGCTTCTCGCTGGCTAGGTGGCCCATCCACCGACTCCTTTTCCGACCTACAAAAGATCCTGCGCCCCTCCTTTCGACTCATCGACCGAACCAATCTCCCGTTTCTGCTTCGCGAAACTCGCCGCAAGTTTCAATACACCTTCGCCGATGCCACCATTTGGCAGAAGCTCTGAATCTTCCTTACCCAACCTCAATCGCGTTGAATTTCCGCGTACATATAGGTGTTACAAATGTAACACACATAGGATTAGGTTCTCGACCAGGCAAAGCAGTTGTAAAGCTGGTTTGCGTTGCTGAGTCAGATCAATTATTTTAATTTCATCATGGGCAAGACTCTTTTCCAAAAAGTTTGGGATCGTCATTCAGTAGGAATACTGCCCGACGGCTCCACCCAGCTTTTCGTTGGTACCCACCTCATTCACGAGGTCACCAGCCCCCAAGCCTTTGGGATGCTCCGCGATCTCGGCCTGAAAGTCGCCTTCCCTAGCCGCACCTTCGCTACCGTCGATCACATTGTCCCCACCGACCAACGAACCGAACCCTTTAGCGACTCCTTAGCCGATGCCATGATCAAAGAACTCCGCAAGAACTGCTCTGATTTCGGTGTGACTTTTTTCGATATTCCCTCAGGCAAACAAGGAATCGTCCATATCGTCGGTCCTGAGCAGGGCATCACCCAACCTGGCACAACCATTGCCTGCGGAGATTCCCATACCTCCACCCATGGAGCGTTCGGAGCCGTGGCCTTTGGAATTGGCACCAGCCAAGTGAGAGACGTCCTCGCCACCCAAACTATGGCTCTCTCTCCTCTCAAGGTTCGCAAAATTGAAGTCCGCGGCAAATTGGGACCTGGCGTCTACGCCAAAGATATTATTCTCCACATCATCCGTACCCTCGGGGTCAATGGCGGCACAGGCTACGCCTACGAGTACTGCGGACCCACCATCGAAGGCCTTTCCATTGAAGAACGAATGACCATATGCAATATGTCGATTGAGGGCGGCGCCCGTGCAGGTTATGTCAACCCAGACGTAAAGACCTTTGCATACTTAAAGGGTCGCCCTTACAGCCCCAAGGGGAAAGAGTGGGATGTCGCAGTTGCCGAATGGAAGAAGGTCATCTCTGACGCCGACGCTGTTTACGACGACGTAAAAGTCTTTGAAGCATCAGAAATTCGCCCCACCGTGACTTGGGGAATCAACCCCGGCCAAGGCATCTTTATTGATGAAGCCATCCCCTCACCCGAACAGCTTCCCGAGGCCGATCGAGCCTCCGCCAAGGAGGCTCTTGAGTTTATGAAGTTCAAAGCTGGCGAGAAACTCGCCGGGCAAAAAATTCAGGTAGCGTTTTTTGGCTCATGCACCAACGCGAGAATTTCCGACTTTCTCGAAGCTTCCAAATTCCTTAAGGGCCGAAAGGTGGCTCCTGGCATTCGTGCCATCGCGGTTCCTGGTTCCCAAGGGGTGAGCAAAATCTGTGCGGAAATGGGGATCGATAAGATCTTTCGCGAAGCAGGCTTCGACTGGCGAGAAGCTGGCTGTTCTATGTGCCTGGGCATGAATCCCGATCAACTAGTCGGGGATGAGATCTGCGCTTCGTCCTCCAATCGGAATTTTAAAGGGCGGCAAGGAAGTCCAACAGGACGAACTCTTCTAATGAGTCCGGTGATGGTTGTAGCGGCCGCGGTTACGGGCCAAGTCAGTGACGCCCGCCTGGTCTTCGCGAAAACCTAAGGCCATGTCCCTTTCTCCCATAGCTCAAGTCACCGGTCGTGGCGTTGTCGTGGCTGGTGATGATATCGATACCGATCGAATTATTCCGGCCCGCTACATGCGCTGCATTACCTTCGACGGATTAGGAGAATATCTTTTCCGAGACGTCCGCCAAACCCCCGAAGGGAAAGGCACGAATCACCCGATCGATGATCCTAAATACAAGGGGGCTACGATTTTAATCTCAGGGATGAATTTCGGTTGTGGGAGTTCTCGGGAACATGCCCCGCAAGCCATTGCTCGAGCCGGTTTTAAAGCGGTCATTGCTGGTGGCTTTGCCGAGATCTTTTTTGGGAATAGCACGACTCTTGGACTCCCATGCGCCACCGCCACACGAAAAGATCTTACCGCTTTAATGAGCCTCATTCAAAAAGACCCTGCCACTCTAGTAAATTTTGATGTGAAAAAGTTACAAGTCACTGCTGGACCGCTCAGCTTCCCTGTCACCTTAAAGGCCAGTGCCCAACAAGGCCTTCTCTCCGGTCGCTACGATGCCATCGCTGATCTGCTCGCAAATCTACCGAAGGTTAAGGAACTCGCAGAAAGAATTCCCTCTGCCACCACGTCCTAAAAAACACGCCCCACCTGGGCGCTAGGAGAACTTTTTTCGACCCTGGAGTTTTCCAGAAATTGAGACTCCCGCTTCCGCGTCCGCCTTCCAATAAAGGCACGACGTTTTCGGATTAAGGTTTGGCCTCTTTTATTAATTTTATCGGTTGAAAAAAATTGATCCGTCACACGCGGCAGGCAGGGCGCGAAGACTAAACCAATCGGTTCAAAGAACTCCCCGGAGCTTGGCTTGGCAGCGGGTGGCAAGCGATTCGAGAATTTTCTTCTCCCAACCGCCAACCTCTTGTTCAGTCAACGTGCGCGCAGTGGAGCGAAATTGCAAGCGACAACCTAGTGACAAAAAACCCTTAGCAACCTTGGCTCCAGCGGTATCGCGAAAACGATCAAAGACGAAGAGGTTCGCCATCTCAGGCGGAGCAGCTAACCGAATAGCTTTTTCTACTTCGGCGAACGGCACCGACTCAGGCAGAACCAACGACAGGTCTCGCTCCACCCCTGGAAAATTACTGACCTCCTGATAGGTAGCCGTTTTCAGCGCCAACTCTTTAGAAAGAGAATTTTCCGCAATCCAAAGGCGAGATTTAAGGCTGTTTTGTTTCTTTTCTGCAGGAGTGACCTCTCTCAAAACTAATGGCCCTCCCGCAAGGCAGAATCGATCCGCAATCTCCTGCATAATTCCCTTAAGGACAAAATAATCAGCCTTAACCTCCCCTCCTTGCCAAGATACTGCTTGATCGAAACCTGCTACGAGTAAAGCCAACCTCATCTCCTCCTGTCCCTTGGCAGAAGTGACCCGCCCAATCTCGAAAAGTTTGAGATCGGTCTGTCCCCTAGAAATATTTCTCGCTGCAGAAGCGAGTAGACCAGGGAGGAGCGATTCACGATAGGCTCCTACCTCAGGACCCGCTCCCGTAGAGAGTTGCACCGACATCCCCTCTTCGGCACGGACCAAGCTTCCACCAAGAACTTCAAAATATCCTCGCCCCACCAAAAAGCTACGTAACTGCCGCCGTCGCACATCAGCCCTATCTTCCGCCGACTGACCCTCCACCAGAGCGTCTAAGCTAGACGGAACCTTATCCAAGTCCGAAAGTCGGATCAGCTCCTCAAGCAGATCAATTTCCTCCCGAACATCAGATCTCCAAGATGGCGGAACCCACCCATTAGCCTTCGCGTGAAATCCTAAGGCCAAGAACCGGGTTTCGATATCTTTTGGATCGAGCTTTAACCCAAGTATTTTTTCCACCCTATCCCGCCTAAGGGTGATTTCATTATCCTTGGGCGCAGGGAGAGAACCTACTTGCACGGTTCCATCACATTTTTCCAAAGCACCGCACTCCTCGAGAAGTTGCAGAATCCGTTCGCTCGCCATCTCCACCAACACAGGATCCATGCCGCCCCGCCCAAAGCGTCGGGCAGACTCTGTGGATAGCGACAACCTTCGAGCTGTTTTTCGTACTCTTCCTGCTTGAAAAGCAGCCGATTCGAGAAGAACTTTTTTCGTTCCTGCATGAACCGCAGAATGAGTTCCCCCTACAACACCTGCCAAAGCGACCACCCCTTTCTCATCCGCAATCACCACGTCTTCAGTCGTCAGAAGGTGCGTTCCTCCATCCAACCCTGCAAGCTTCTCCCCTGCTTTGGCACGCCTCACTTCAATCGTGCCACCCTCAATCCTGTCCGCATCGAAGGCGTGTACCGGTTGTCCTAGCTCAAGGAGTACGTAGTTGGTTACATCAACCACTAGGCCAAGACTCCTCATCCCCGAAGCCGCCAAGCGCTTTTTCATCCAATCGGGCGACTCGACCCCCGTACGCACATGGAGAACGCTCAAGGTATATTGCGGACAATCTTTCGCATCTGCCACCACCACCTTCCAGCCCACTTCCTTCCCTCGACTTACTTTCTTGGCAAGCGGCCGTGCCTTTCTTGGTACTCCAAGCGCTCCCAACTCTCGCGCCAATCCATCCATGGAAGCTAAGTCAGGTCGGTTGGAAGTGATCTCCACTTCGAAAACAGTTTCTCCTGGGAACAGTTGCTCAAGCGGAACTCCTAACTTCGTCTCCGCAGGTAGAATCAGAAGCCCCTCGGCATCCTCAGCTATTCCCAATTCCTTCGCCGAACAAAGCATTCCCTCCGAACTCTCTCCCCTCATTTTAGCCGCTTTGATCGTCATCCCCCCAGGAAAGACTGTTCCAGGCAAAGCCAACGGAACAATATCCCCTGCATTGTGATTTTTCGCCCCACAAACTACCTGACGAGTGCCCTTGCCATCATCCACCTGGCAAAGACTCAAACGATCCGCATTGGGATGCAGCTTCTTTTCAATAATTTTGGCAGACACAATCCCCGCAATCTGACATCCGGTGTTTTGAATCGAGATCACCTCCGTGCCGCTTCGAGTCAATCGATCGGCAAGCTCACTAGGATGAGACGGCAGGTCACACCACTCCTTCAGCCATTCCAGAGATACCTTCACGAGGAGGCCGGTTTCCCCTTCTTCTCACCATCCGTCTTCGAGATCGAATCGCGCAAAAGTGCAGCCGCTTCATAGTTCTCCATTGCCACAAAGTGTTCCATCTCAGCCCGCCAGACCTCTGGTGAGGCATTCCGTCGGTTGGGTCGTTTGCCCTTATGCACCAAGCCTTTCTGAGCTTCGGCTAAGGCCACTTGCAAAGATGACGAAAAATGAGCGTAACAGACCGCACAACCCAGTCGCCCAGTCTTCTGAAGTTGACCAGGGGGATAGCCACAAGCTGGACACTTCTCGATTAAACTAATCCCCTCGTTGGCTTCTGCAAAAACAGATTTCTTTTCCAGAAAACCACAAGGATGCATCGCCCCTTCCTGCTTGGCACAATCTGCACAGAGATCCGTCCGCTGAACCTTACCTTCGACGAGGTTAGTCATGAAGACCGTCGCAGGCTTACCGGAACATTTTTGGCACTCCACGGATGTGTTGTTTAGCGGGGAATCTTTGTTCCCGTGGTCGTAACGAGTTGGTGGTACAAGTGCATTAACTCCGCCGTCCTCTTTCCCGGTTTCCCTGTGCCAATCATCCGGCCATCCACCTCAACCACCGGAACGATTTCTGCTCCGGTTCCAGTGAGAAACATCTCCTCACAGGTAAAAAGATCATACCTGCGGACATCATCTTCTCGAGCGATCCAACCCGCTTCTCGCGCCAGCTCCAAGACGGTTGCACGAGTAATCCCGTTGAGCGCTCCAGAAGAGAGCTTGGGAGTGATCAAAACACCATCCCGAATGAAGAAAATATTGTCACCCGAGCATTCGGAGACTAACCCCTGCGGATTCAGCAGGATGACCTCCTGCGCTCCCGCGAGCTGGCCTTCGATCTTCGCCAGAATGTTGTTCAAGTAGTTGAGGGATTTGATCCCCGGATCAAGAGCCGCCGGAGACTGCCTCCAGGTCGCGCCCGTAACCACTGTCAGCCCGTTACGGTAATACTTTGCTGGATACAGCTCCAATTTCGTCGCGATGATAATGATCGTTGGCTTCTTACACCGGTCTGGGGAGAGCCCCAAATAACCTTTGCCTCGCGTGACCACCAAACGCAGATACCCCGATTTCATCTTATTCCTTCGGCAAGTCTCAAGAACTGCACTTCTAATTTCAGCACGACTCCACGGCAACTTGAGCAAGATCGCCTTAGCGGAATCTTCTAATCGAGAGAGATGCTCATCCAACTTAAAGACCCGCCCCGCGTAAGCTCGGATTCCTTCAAAGACGCCGTCCCCATAAAGCAGCCCGTGATCAAAAACCGAGATTTTCGCCTTTTCCTCTGGATAGAATTTTCCGTCAATATAGATGATCATTGTTCCTTTTCTGCCAACCTGCCGTCCAGCAACCGCAAGGGGTTCCCCACCTTCGCGGCCACCGATTCGTCATGGGTAACAAGTAGTAGTGATTTTTGCCTCTCTCGGACCATTCGAACAAGCAAATCAAGCACCGCGGTAGCCGACGCCCCATCCAGGTTTCCCGTCGGCTCATCCGCCAAGATCAAATCAGGCTCGAGAATCAGCGCCCGCGCAACCGCCACTCTCTGCTGTTCTCCCCCAGAAAGCTCGCCTGGCAAATGATCACGGCGGAGGGTCATCCCCACCTCATCCAGCAAATCTTCCCAACGTTCCCCCAATTGCACCCCCGCGAGCATCGCAGGCAGACGAACATTTTCTTCAACGGTCAGCTCAGGAATTAGGTGGTAAGACTGAAAAATAAAGCCGACCGCCCCTCGGCGCCAAAGCGCTCCTTGAGTACGATTCCACCCTTTCATACTCTCCCCTTTCCAGATCATCTCTCCGCCATCAGGAGATTCCAGACCTCCCAGAATATGGAGCAAAGTAGATTTCCCAGCGCCCGAAGGGCCGCAAATCGGGCGACACTCCCCTGCATTCAGCGAGAATTGAATCCCATGGAGTACTTCCAACGCAGGCCGTCCAGCCAGCTGATAACTCTTCCGCAGATCCCGGACTTCAAAAAGAGGCACACTCATGCACGCCTCAAATTCGTGGCGGGTTCCGTCCGCGACGCGACCCAAGCAGGAACCAGCGCTGCTAAAACACTCAAAGCCATGCCCGCCAAAGCAACGCCCGCAAAGACTCCAAAATCATAACGAACAGGCAAACCCGTAAAGTGATAAATTTCTGCAGGAAAAAGTTCCTGCCCAGTCAGTCGACCGATCAACTGGCTGAGTCCATTTCGATTTGCCAAAACTAGTCCCGCCCCCACCACTCCAGAAAATGAGCCCAAGACCCCTACGACGACCCCATACATCGTGAAGAGGGTGGCGATCTGGCGAGGAGTAGCCCCCAAAGCCGCCAGCGTGCCGATCGACTTGGCCCGCTGCACCGTGATTGTAATCAAGGTTCCACTTAACCCGAGGGCGGCAACCCCCATCACAAAAAAGAGAAGGAAACTCATCACCCTGCGCTCCACCGCCACCGCAGCAAAAAGACGCTGATTATGATCCATCCACGTCATCACCCGCAGATCAGGGCCCAATCGATTACGGAGGCTATGCGCAGTGCGGAGTGCCTGCTCAGGCTTCTCCAGTTTCACGGCAATTCCGTGGACGGCCTGAGGAATTGCATATAATTCTTGCGCAGTGCCTAAGTCGGTCACGATATATTCCGAATCGTAATCAAACATTCCCGTGGTGAAAATACCCGCCACACGAAAAGTCCGTGGTAAGGGAATTTTTTTGGGTTGGTTCGCAGGACCACTCTTCGGTCCAACAAGGTCCTTGATCTGCTGGGGTGCGAGAAGATTCACTTCGGAGCCGATTTCGGCACGGTTCGCTCGTGCCCATTCTGATCCGACTACCAGTTGATCCGGACCAGGAGACCATGTCCCTGACACCAAACACTCAATCAAAGGCAGAACTGAGGGGGCAGTCTCTAGATCCCAGCCTTTGATTCGTGGAGTCGAAATACGACTCCCGCACTCCGCAAGGACCGGTCCGACCACCGAAGGGGTTGCGCCCAACACTCCGGGTTCTACACGAATCAGATCAAGCAGAGGCCTAACATCCCGCAACGGACCCGTTCCCGTGACCGTGAGATGAGATTGGAAACCAATTACTTTTCTAGTTAATTCATCTTCAAAGCCACCCATCACCGATTGAACGACAATCAACACCAGGACCCCAGCAACCACCCCAAGCCAACTCAGTACTGTAATAATGGAGACAAAAGTCCGCCTTGGACGAAGGAATCGCAAGGCCAGAAAGAGCTCAGGAAAGCGTTTCACCCTCTTACCGTGCCGTTTTTCGGGGATTGGCTCAAGCTCTCATGCAGGTTGCCCCTGAAGCCAAGGTCGCATATTATTTCCCCTTTATGGCAAACGGACACCAAATCCAGAAAGCACGTCGCGTTCTCGATATCGAGATCGCTGCCCTACGCCGAGTCAGTCGCCGCCTCGGTCCTTCATTCATTAAGTCCATCGCTCTGATGAAGCAACGACTCGAAAGCGGTGGAAAGATCATCGTGACGGGTATCGGCAAGTCAGGGCACATCGGCAATAAGATCGCCGCCACCCTTGCCAGTACGGGAACGACCTCAGTCACCCTCGATCCCGTCGATGCCGCTCACGGGGATTTGGGAGTGGTCTCAAAAAAAGATCTTATTCTTGTCCTCAGCTACAGTGGAAGTACGGATGAACTTCTCCGCGTAGTTCCCCTTTTCAAACGGCTAGGCAATCCCATCATCGTAATGACTGGCAACCTCCGCTCCCATCTCGCTCGTCAATCAGACGTCGTTCTTGATGTCTCAGTCAAACAGGAAGCTTGCCCACTCAATCTCGCTCCAACCTCCAGCACCACCGCTATGCTAGCGATGGGGGATGCCCTTGCCATGGTCCTCCTTGAGAGCCGCGGATTCCGCCGCGAGGATTTTGCCCGTCTCCATCCCGCTGGAGCCATTGGCCGTGATCTACTCCTTCCCGTCAGTGAAATTATGCGACCCCGCGCTTCCGTGCCCATTTGCGGCACGGAAACCACCGTGAGCAAAGCCTTGTCCGAAATCACCGCCAAACGATGCGGGGCCGCCATCATTCTGGATGCACGGGGCAAAGTGGCAGGCATCTACACACACGGAGATTTTGTTAGAGGCTTCCAGAAGGATCCCCAGATCGGCAAGCGCCCACTCCGCGCTGTCATGACGAAGAATCCCGTGACTATCCCCGTCCTCAGCTTAGCCGCCAAAGCCCTCCACATTTTCGAAACCCATCGAATTGAAGACTTGGTTGTGGTCGATGCCACACGGCGCCCCGTCGGCCTTGTCGACGCGCAGGATCTAACTCGTTTCAGATTGCTTTGAGATACGAAAAAGAAGGAGAATGAAACTATGGCTGTAATTGCAAACGATCTAAAAAAGGGAATGGCTGTAAAGAAAGACGGAGATATTTTTGTGGTCTTAGGAACAGTTCATCGTACCCCTGGAAATAAACGCGCCTTCGTCCAAGCCACCTTCCGCTCGCTCCGTTCAGGCCAATCCTCTGATCATCGTCTCGCCTCGGACGACCGCCTCGAATCGGTCAGCGTTTCCCGAGATAAGTGGGAATTTAGCTACCACGACAACACCGGATACACTTTCATGAATCCCGAGAACTACGAGAACCTAACCCTCGCGCCCGAGTTGCTTGAGGATGCCAAGGATTTCCTTTCGGAAAACATGGTTTGCGAAATTCTCTTTATTGAAGGGAAAGCCGTTTCCGTCGAACCCCCTGCCAGCGCCATTCTCAAAGTCATCGAATCTCCCGAGGGAGTACGCGGAGATTCCGCCAATAATGTGATGAAAGTAGCCAAGCTCGAGACAGGTCTCCAGTTGCAAGTCCCTCTTTTCATCAAAGAGGGCGAGCTCATCCGCGTCGACACTCGCGAAAAGAAGTACATGGGCCGAGCGTAGGGCTCTCCACTTACTTACTCAGACTTACGTCCTCATCGGACGATCTAAAGGCTGGATGCTCCCTCCCAGTAGCCCACGAAAACCTTAAAAAGCCTAGCCACCAAACGTTAGGTTCTTAACTCGGGCCGCCCCACAGGCATTTAGCACATCGATAACCCTCTGGTAAGGGGCACTTTCTTTCGGACGAATAATCACCGACTGATCGGGCGACGCCTCAACCAGCGCCTTAAGCTTCGCCAGCAGCTTAGGCATCTCCCGATCATCCCTACTATCCACTGGGCTATCATTAAAAGAAACCACGCCGTTTTCGCTAACTCGCAGCGTCACGGGAGTCTTGGCCGTGCTGACCGCCTTGGAAGCCCCTGGCACCTGCACGCCCAACTCCGCCTCCTTCACCTGTTTTCCCGCCATCACCATAAAGAAAAGTAGGAGAACAAACATTACGTCCAACATCGGCGCAATCTGTAATCCATAATCCCCGTCGCTCGATCCACCTCCAGCCATAAATTACCCCTTGCCCCCTTTGGTCGTAGCAAAAACCACATTGGCGACTCCCGCCGTCGCCGCCGCCTTCAAGACCACTTTAGTTTTTTCCCAGCCCAGATCCTTATCTGCCCGCACGAGCACGCGGTAACTCGCGTTCGGGTTAAGTTTCCTAGTGCTGTCGTAGTCCTTCTTAATTAGTTGAGAGAGGGCTGCCTCAGTCAGGCCCGATTGTCCCCCTGCCTGCTCCAAGCCGCCTAACCGATTAATATTCACCACGAACTGTCCCTCTCCCTTTTCCCGATCCTTTGCATCCTGTGCGTCGGGTAGGGTTAAATCCGCAATCTGACTTTTAATCTCGGTCGTGGTCGTAGCCGTAAAAAACATCAGCAAGACCAAGAGAACGTCCACCATCGGTGCAACTTGAAATTCCGGCTCCTCCTCACCCCCCGCGGTGTGGACACTGAATTTTTTTCCGTGCCCTGACATGGCACGCGGTTCCTTGGTTACGCTCCCGCCACCGGAGCTTCGGTGGGGGCGCCGAGGTACTCACTCACTCGATACCCGGTGAGCTGTTCAAAAGGGATATCTTCCAAAAGCAGGTTGACCTCCGCATCGACTGCGACCGAGACGGTTTGAATCCGATTGCGAAAGACATAATAGAGAATAAAACCTGGAATAGCGACAAAGAGGCCTGCCCCCGTAGCTACGAGAACCTCTGAAATATTTTCCGCTAGTTTACTTGGGTCGGCCGCCCCCGAAGAACCGAGTGTTTTAAACGCTTTAATCATGCCCACCACGGTTCCAGTCAACCCGACCATTGGGCTAACCACCCCAATGACGGAAAGGTACTGAATGTTAGCCTTAATCCCATTGAGTTCCTTGGCCGTTGTATCGCCCACCGCCTTTTCAACCGCTTCCCTTCCCCTCCCCAGCCTTTCCAACCCAGCCTGCATGATTTTCCCTAAATAGCAGGGGTTAGCCGTACAAACCTGATAGGCCAAGGGGTAGTTCCCAGAAACAATCGCGTCTTTTAACTGGGCCAGCACCGCGGGAGGAGCCAGGCGCCCCATCCGTATCTTGATAAAGGCCTCAATCGTAAATGCCATGATCAAAATCGAAGCAACCAACAGGAGGTACATAACCAGCCCTCCCCCATGAAACATCTCCCAAACCGTCTGCTTTTTCTCTCCAGCCGCCTCTTCCGCTAGGAGTGTCGACCCAAGACAAAACCAAGTCAGAAGCGTAAGTGCGATTGAGCTGAAATTGATCTTTTTCATAAAGGCCTAGAATAAGGCAAAAACTTAGTCGGTGACGAGGTCTTTGTTAGCCAAGCGCAGGGCTTGAGCCTTTTTTTCCGCCCTCTGCCCAAGCGAAGGGGGGTCAGGATAAAGAGCGCTCACCCGTAGATAATCCTCTAGCGCTTTTTTAACTTCCCCCTTTTTTTCATAGGCCCCACCCCGCGAAAAATAAAACTCCGCCAATCCTTCACGATCCGCACGCAAAGGACGTAGACTTTCTTTAAGTTGGCCCTTCAACTCGTCCAGTTTTTTGAGCAACCCATCCACATCCCGCCCCGATGTCGCCTCGGCTAGCCCCACTTCCGCCCGCAAGGCCGCCGGACCCGTGGGGTAAAACTTTTTCATTTTTCCATAAAGACCCTCGGCCTCCGCGACTTTGCCCTGCGCAAGATAGGTTTGTCCCAAACCACCCGCGCACTCCAGTACCCAAGGGCTGTCTACTCCCATAAACTCACCCACAGGTCCCTTCCAATTGGAAACAACTTCATCCAAATTCCCCTCTGCGAACGCTTTCCTGCCCTCCACTACCCCAGGCCGCTCCGCCAAAATCACCTCGGCCAGATCGGCTTGGCTATACCCCAAGGTTCCCTTGTCGAATTTGAAGGTAAGGGTCATCGATCCCTCATCAAATTTGGTCGCCGTACCTCGCAGAACCTCCCCACTTTTAAGCCGAATCTGATCCTCTCCCCAAGTACAATGACACAGCACCAATACCCCAAGCACAGCAAAAGATAGAATTCGGCGCATCCTCTCATTTTGCGCTTCCCTCCGACCCCCCTGACAAGCCAAAAACGATGATGATCACCTTCCTTCATGATAAGTTAAAAGGCCTTCTCTTGATCCTTCTTGCCGTAGTTGGCGTCTCATTCATCTTTTTCGGAAATTGGACCCCAAAAGGTGGCGTCGATCCAGCTTCCCAAAGCGTGGGACAGATCAATGGCCGAACTCTTACTCTTAACGAATTCGTCGCCGCACAGCGTCAATCCCTTCTCGAGATCACCCTAGAAACAGGCCGCATCCCCGCCGCTGAGCAAAATGAGCTTTTGAATTTTCAAACGTGGATCCGGCTTCTCCAAATCCAGGCAGCCAACTCCGCTCAACTCGAAGCGCAACCAGCTCAACTGATCAGTGCCATCAAGGACAACCCCCTCTTCCAAAAAGATAAACAGTACGACCCCGAATTCTTTCAGCGTTTTTCCGCGAACTTCCTCTCCCCACAGGGTTTTAGCGGAGAACGCTTTAATCAGGCTATTGCCGATGAAGTGCGCACCCGCCAACTCCTCACCGCCTTAACCTCCACCGCTGTGGTCATGCCCAACGAGGCTGAAAGTCGTCTGCTCCGCCTCTTCGGCCCGGTCGAAATCCAAGTCGTGCGCTGGGACCCCTCTACCATCACACCTCCAGAACCAACCCAACAAGACCTAGAATCCTTTTATAAGGCAGGCGAATCAGAGTTCACGATTCCGCCACGCCGAACAGTCGAGATCGTGGAATTTCTTGCAGGAGCCTCGACCGAAGAATCACGGGCTAAAGCTGGCGAGGTGGCTTTCGCATTTACCTCCCAGTTCTTCAATCTAGCTGAAGGAAAATCTCGCCCAGACTTCTCCAGTGCTGCCGCCACCGCTAAGCTCATTCCACGCACCTACGGACCTTTCGCCCCCACTGAAACTCCTTTCCCAGGTGAAACCGATCCTCGGCTCACCGCTGCTGCCTTCGCTCTCACCGCCGAAGACCCGGTGAGCGATTTTCTTCCATCGAAAAATGGCTTCTTCGTTCTCCACCTCCGCGAAGCGCAACCTGGACGCCAGCGCCCCTTGTCTGAAGTTACCGCCGCAGTCCGCACTCGTTGGCAAGAAATGGCTCGGATCCAGTTGGCCAGCCAACAAGCCCAAGCCTTTATCCAAAGCGCGAATGCAGGCCTCGCCAGCGGACAGAAATGGGAAGCACTCGCTCAATCGGCAAAGCTTACCCCCACAAAAATACCCGTCTTTGCCCCTGCCGACGATAAACCCCTCACCTTTCCCGATGCGGACAGAATT
>CAJBOM010000170.1 GCA_903956835.1 uncultured Verrucomicrobiota bacterium | reverse complement strand
TCAGTGAGGTTTCCTTTTATTAAAGGGGAGGCAGATCGAGTTAAGTGGGCGGATATGGAGCCCAAGCCGGGAGTTTACGACTGGTCGCAAATGGATTCTCACATCCGCAACGCGGTTAAGGGGAACTATTACTACTACTTCGTCCTATGGACCGGCCCGCACGCGCCTGAATGGATTTATGAAAAAGGAGTGCCGAAAGTGACTGTGAGTGGAGGGAAGGGCAAAGAAACTTTTCCGTACTACCTCGACGAAAACTACATCAAATACTTCCACTTCTTTATCGGCAAACTGGCAGATCACATCGCCTCCCTCCCAGAAGAGCAACGAAGTGTCTTTGCATTCATTCAGCCGGCCTTTGGCTCGACGGGCGACAGGCAGCTCTACAAAGGCACTCCTCAAGACCCGAAATATAAAATCAGTGCTCAGCAGTATTTAGAATTCTGTAGCGGAGCTACAAAACGGTTTTATGAGGCCTTTGATAAGGCGGAACTCAAGCACATCAAATTCCTCTTTAATGTAGCCGATGAGAGTAGTCCCGGAGAGGCGAAGACCAAGGGAGCAAGAGCAGGGGAGCAGCTTTATGCAAACTGGCTGCGCCAAAACTACCCGATCGAACTCCGGAAACAGCAATTTACGATCGCTGTCGGCTATCAGGCTAATGGCGAAATTGAGCAGGATACGGAGCTTCGCCCCGCTTTTTACGGGTTGAATGGTAAAGAACCAGATTTTGTGCGCGGCGAGTTTTCCAAATTTGGGCAGGGCGGGATCTTTGAGGAAAATCCAATCTGGAATTACTATTGGACCGCAATCTCGACGGTGGACCGGGGGCTTGACCTCTGGGAAGTTGATTACCGGACTGTAAAAACAGGCAAGTACGACGCGGGTTTCGCGTTCGCCAACCGCTATTCCTACTACAAGCGAGCTCAGACTAGCCCGTATGCCTTTATCGCACTGCGTGATGTGCTCGATAGTGCGGATACCGTCCGATTCCCCGAGGCAACATATGGGAAGGCCGTGCAGAGCAACGGCGAGCGTATGGAGAAAATTGAGTCTGAGTTCAAAAAGTACGGCGCAAAAGTTGGCGACCTAGATGCGGCTACATCCCTTTTAGGATCCAATTATCTCTTTGAGGCCAAAGCGATGAACGATGTCGGCTTTGGGTTGATCGCCAGAAACTACAGTCGGTTCATTACCCAGATCGATGCGAATAAAACCAGTGTCGGATTGTGGCGGGTCGGGCCAGCGGATCAACCCTACGGTCGATATGCTCGTAGTTTTGAAAATGCCAGTGTACGGAAACGGATGGTTTTCGATCTGGATGACAAATTTCTTCCCCACGGAGCCCATGGCCCAATCACTCTAAAACTCATTTACTTGGATCAAGGGACCGGAAAATTCTCTGTCCGTTATAATTCCTCAGCCGATCCTGACAAAACCGCGGTTACCATCACCAAAACCAACAGCGGCAGGTGGGTGAATAAAAGCATCACCATCGCTGACGGAGAATTTACTAATCGAGGTCCCCTCAGCAGCGATTTCTCTCTGGTGAATGAGGATGGGGAGGACGATGTCTTCCACTTGATTGAAATTACGAAAAACAACTGACAGCGTGAACTTGATTCAAGGAGGCAAAATCCCAACGCACGGCGCCTTTACGTTCATAATGGGCAGGTTGATTTGGTTAGTTGGCGTTCGGTGGGGGCGTAAGGGGAGTGAACGGCCGGTTGATTTGTTGTTCCGCGACTTGGAGTCGGTTCTCTGGCTGTATATGATCACCTTGATGGATGCCAAAATTCGTAATGTGGGGAGGGGGGGGGAGGGCTATCTCTACTACTTTGTTTTATGGACCGGGCGTCATTCACCAGTCCGCCCTCCTTGCGGAGGCTGATATCGATGGAAAAATCATCACATTTTGCCCTTTTGGCTGAACTATTGGGTGGTCATTTCTTGTCTATTTTCTGAGTAAATGGACGCAGAACTCCTCCCATCTGCAATCCTGTGGTGAAACTTTTCCTGCAACTGTGAAATCCCCATTTTGTTCAGATTTTCGCCTGCGGCTGACGTTGCCTGTAATCAGCGCCCTTGCATCACTGATGCTCGTCATGCCAGTTGTGCTCTTGGCTTCTGAACCTGCCAAGCCCAACATCCTCTTTGCGATTGCGGACGATTGGTCGTTTGGCCACGCGGGAGTTTACGGATGCAAATGGGTCAAGACGCCAACCATGGATCGCGTGGCTCGCGACGGCATACTTTTCACCCAGGCCTACACGCCAAACGGCAAATGTTCGCCCTCACGCGCGAGTGTCATCACCGGGCGCAATCCCTGGCAGCTGAAGGAGGCGGGCAACCACTGGTCCGTTTTTCCACCGGAGTTCAAATCCTACCAAGAAGCGTTGGGCGAGCAGGGTTACTTTGTCGGAATGACCGGTAAGGGCTGGGGGCCAGGTATCGCCAAGAATGCTGCAGGCCAGAAGCGCGAGATGACGGGAAAGTCTTTTGAGGAGAGGAAGTTTCCCTCCAAGATCACGAAGGGAATGTCTCGGACCGATTATGCAGGGAATTTCAATGACTTCCTGGATGCTGCGCCCAAGGGTAAGCCCTGGTCCTTCTGGTATGGAGGTCATGAGCCCCACCGCGGCTATGAATATGGTTCAGGCGTAGCCAAGGGCGACAAGAAGACCTCCGATATTGATCGCGTGCCCGCATGTTGGCCGGACACCGAGGAGGTGCGCAACGACATGCTCGATTACGCGTTCGAAGTGGAAAATTTTGATCTCCACTTGGGGCGAATGCTCGCCGAGTTGGATAAGCGGGGCGAACTCCAGAACACGATCGTGGTCGTGACGTCCGACAACGGCATGCCGTTTCCGCACTGCAAAGGCTATGCCTACAACAACTCCGACCACTTGCCTCTGGCCATTATGTGGCCGCAAGGTATCGCCAAGCCGGGTAGGGTGGTGGATGACTATGTGAGCTTCATTGATTTCGCTCCCACATTCCTGGATGTCGCTGGCATTGAGCAGAGTAAGACCGGCATGGCCCCGATCACGGGCCGGAGTCTCACGGAAATATTTAAATCGGATCAATCCGGACGCATCATTCCGGGGCGGGATCACGTCCTTCTCGCCAAAGAACGCAATGATGTTGGGCGGCCCAATGACGAGGGATATCCAATACGTGCCATCGTGAAGGAGGGAATGCTGTATCTGCACAACTTCGAAACGAGTCGCGGTCCCGCCGGAGTTCCGGAGACCGGCTACAAGGACACGGACGACAGTCCGACCAAGACGGCGGTGCTTGCCACGGAGAAGAAGTCTGACCTCAAACACCTCTTTGAGGCCTCGTTTGGAAAGCTACCTTCCGATCAGTTGTTTGATCTGCGGCGCGATCCGGATTGCATGACCAATCTGGCCACGACGGTATCCTTTGCCGGCTTGCAGAAGCAGCTCTTTGACGAACTTAAGGAGCAGGCGGATCCACGCATGCTGGGCCAAGGAAATATTTACGACGAATACCCCTATGGCTTTGCCGAAAAGCGCAACTTTTATGAGCGCACCATTCGCGGCGAAAAAATCGAAGCGACCAAAGAAGAATAACACTCAACTGATAGAAAAGAGTGACTATGAAATTCATCAATCAAACCTGGTCGCTAATCGTGGTAATCCTCGGATTACTGACCGCCACATCACCTGCCGCCGATTCGTCTTCGCAGGCAGCTAAGAAGCCTAACATCGTCTTCATCCTGGCGGATGACGCGGGCATCGGAGATTTCTCGGCCTATGGGTGCAAATATGGCGTCACGCCCAATGTCGACCGACTCGCCGCAGAAGGAATGAAGTTCACCCGTGCCTACAGCGGAAGCGCGGTCTGTGCTCCTTCACGCTGTGTGCTGATGACTGGCCAGCATACGGGGCACACGTTGCGGCGCTCCAACCAAAGCAAGGATGGCCTCCTCTCACTTCCGGCTACTCAGGCAACCGTGGCCCGATTGCTTCACGATGCCGGTTACGCGACCGGTGGTTTCGGTAAATGGGGGTTGGGCAACCCTGGCACGACCGGGGTGCCGGAGAACGAGGGTTTTGACCTGTTCTTTGGATACTACGACCAAAAACACGCGCATGACTATTATACCGACTACCTCGTTCGCAACAGCGTGAATGTGCCGTATCAGCAATCCGGCAAGCACACGTGGGAGGATTATTCTCATACCCGTATCGCAGATGAGACGCTCAAGTTCATCGAGAAAAACAAAGACCGTCCCTTTTTCTGCTATGCCGCGTGGACACCACCCCACCAGGATTACGTCATCCCGGACAATGCCCCGTATTCCGACAAGCCTTGGTCGGAAACAGATAAGAATTACGCTGCGATGATCGCTCTGCTTGACAAGGATGTTGGCCGCGTGATGCAGAAGTTGAAAGACCTTGGTATTGCTGAAAATACGCTGCTGATCTTCAGTTCCGATAACGGTGCCAACGATGAATTCGTTGAGTCTCTCCAAAGCACGGGCGGTCTTCGCGGCTACAAACGGTTGCTTTACGAAGGCGGAATCCGTGCGCCCTTCATCGCTCGGTGGCCGGGCAAGATTCAGCCGGGCTCGACCAGCGATCTCCTGACCACGTTCGTGGATTTCATGCCGACGGCGGCTGAGCTAGCCGGGGTTCCTATCCCATCCGGAATGGATGGTATTTCTATTTTACCAACCTTGCTCGGTCAGAATCAATCCAAGCAGCACGAAGCGCTGTATTTCGAAATCTACGAGACTTTCTTTCAGCAGTCGGTGCGTTTGGGTGACTGGAAAGGTTATCGTCTGGGCACGAAGGCGCCGCTCGAACTCTACGACTTGAAAGCTGACCCGGCGGAGAAGCAAAACCTCGCCGTTGCCCATCCGGATATCGTTCAAAAGATTGAAGCTATCATGGCTTCTGAACACACGCCGTCGCCGCATTATGACGCGCTGGAGCAACCCCAAAAGGACTCGAAAAAGCAGAAAAAAAAGAAAAAGAATGTATCGTCTCTTCCTGAAATGTTGAATGAAGAGAATTCATCCCTCGAGGCCGATAAGAAGTAGATCTCAAAGTGAATGGTTCATTGATAATCTGTTTAGCTGCGCTGCTCCTTCCATTGACTGCACTCTCTAGTGCTGCCTCAGGTAAGCTGCGGAGCAAACCCAACATCATCATCATTCTCGCAGACGACCTTGGCTCGGGTGATCTGAGTTGTGCTGGCGCAACCAAAATCAAGACGCCGAACATTGACCGACTGGCTGCCGACGGCGTTCGTTTCACTCAGGGGTACGCGCCGTCAGCAACTTGCACTCCGTCCCGCTTCTCGTTGTTGACCGGCGAATACGCCTGGCGTCAGTCCGCTAAGAAGAACACGATCCTCGATGGTGACGCACCGCTCTGCATTGAACCAGGCCGGCTTACTCTTCCTGCCATGTTGCGACAAGCCGGTTACCAGACTGGTATTGTCGGCAAATGGCATCTTGGTCTCGGCGACGGCAAGACTCGGGTTAACTTTAATGGCGATGTGAACCCTGGGCCGCTCGAGATTGGATTCGATTATTGCCATATCATCCCAGCCACAGTGGATCGCGTGCCGAGCGTATGGATCGAAAATCACAAGGTAATAGGGCTCGATCCTGTGGACCCGATCGAGGTCAGCTACGTCAAGAACATCGGAGACGCGCCCACTGGTCTCAAGCGCCCCGACCTGTTGACCAGATTTGGTGCGGATGAGCAACACTCCTGCATGATCATTAACGGCATCAGCCGCATCGGTTACATGAAGGGCGGTCATTCTGCACGCTTCAAGGACGAGGAACTGCCCAAAACCGTCGTCGCAAAATCCGTGGAGTTCATCGAAAAACACAAGGACGCTCCGTTCTTTCTTGAGGTCGGCCTCTTTGAACCGCACGTGCCGCGCGTGGCCGCGCCACCATTTGTCGGTAAGAGCGGTTCCGGGCTGCGTGGCGATGTTATTGAGCAAATCGATTGGGAGGTGGGGGAAATTATGAAGGCCCTCGACCGATTGAAGCTCGCGGACAACACCCTCGTCATCTTCTCTAGTGACAACGGCCCGATTCTTTTCGACGGCTACTTCGACCGATCGGAGGAGGATTTAAATGGCCATCAGCCCACCGAGGGTCTGCGTGGCTGGAAGTATCTCACCTATGAAGGCGGTTGCCGCGTGCCGCTCATCGCCCGCTGGCCGCAGCAGATCAAGCCGCGGGTTAGCGACCAGCTCTTCAGCTTGGTGGATATCTACGCCACGGTGGCGCAACTGACTGGCCAGGAACTCACAGCAGGCGCCGCTCCAGATAGTCTTGATTTATCCTCTGTGCTGTTAGGTAAGACGAAGAAAAACGTTCGCGACAACACCGTGTTGCACGGCATTGGTGGACTTGCTCTGCGGCAGGGTGACTGGAAATACATCCCTGCTACCGAGAAGATGAAGCCGGGAGGCATGGGCAGTGGCGCAAACGCAGCAGACCCGCGCTTTGCGGCTGCGAATATTCCTGAGCCCTTGCTCTTTGATCTCTCCACCGACCCAAACGAGACAAAAAACGTCATCACGTCGCATCCCAAGAAGGCTGCTGAGTTGGCGAAGGAACTAAATACCATTATTGCCAAAGGGGAAGCAAGGAAACGGCCCGAGGCTAAGCAGTAGACTGCGCCAGACCAAGATCATGAGTCTTAAAACACCCAAATTCGCCAGCTTCACCATAATGGCAAGATTCAGCCTGAACGAGGTCTATCGTAGCGGAAGGGGAG
>CAJBOM010000169.1 GCA_903956835.1 uncultured Verrucomicrobiota bacterium | reverse complement strand
GAATGACTCCGAGGGAGGAGCCCCAGCTATCCTTTTTTCTTGAGGCCATGGGTAGGGCTTAAAGTCGCTCGATGAGGGGGAAGGCCAAGCCTTATTTGGGGCGATTTTGGGCTTTATGGCCTGCTCGCATGGCTTTGGTTTTGAGTTTCGGCTAGGTTTGGGGAATGGGGTCGAACTTACCAATTGAGGAGCTTCGTGAAGCTTTGGGGCAAGCGTTGCGTGCGGGCAAGAAGCGGATTGTGATTGAGGCGCCGACGGGTTCGGGGAAGTCGACCCAGATTCCACAAATGTTGTTGGAGGGTGGATTTCTTGGAGAAAAGGGGCAGGCGGTGATTCTGCAACCGAGGAGAATTGCGGCGAGGATGCTGGCGAAGCGGGTGGCGGAGGAGCGGGGCGTAGAGTTGGGGGCTGAGGTGGGCTACACGATTCGGTTAGATGATCAGACCTCGGCGAAAACGAGAATCCGTTTTGTGACGGAAGGGGTGTTGGTCAGGCAGATGATTTCGCGACCCAAGTTGGAGGGGGTGCAGGCGGTGATTTGTGATGAGTTTCATGAGAGGCATCTCTATGGAGATTTGACGCTGGGGCGCATCTTGGATTTACAGGAAGGGGCGAGGCCTGATCTGCTTTTGGTGGTGATGTCGGCCACGTTGGAGACGGAGAAATTGGCGGAGCGGATCGGGGCGGTGATCTTAAGATCAGAGGGGAGGATGTTTCCGGTGGAGATGCACTATTTAGAGAAGAGGGAGGATTTGAGTGGGTCGGGGGCGGCGGAAGTGGCGGCTCGAGAAGCGGAAAGGTTAGTACGGGAGGGGAAAGGGGATGTATTGGTCTTTTTGCCTGGGGGATATGAGATTAACCGGGCGAAGCGGGATTTAGAATCCCGGTTGAGTCATAAGGATGCGGTGATTTTGCCGTTGCATGGGGAGATGGGGCCGAAGGATCAGGATGCGGCTTTACAAAAGTACGATCGGCCGAAGGTGGTGGTGGCGACGAACGTGGCGGAGACATCGTTGACCATGGATGGGGTGAAGGCGGTGGTGGACTGTGGGATGGCTCGGATGGCGAAGTACGATCCGCGACGGGGTTTGGAAACACTGTTGGTGGAGCGAATTAGTCATGCGGCGGCGGCGCAGAGGGCGGGACGAGCGGGGCGGACGGCTCCTGGGGTGTGTATGAGATTGGAGACGGAGATGGATTGGTCGAAGAGGCCGAAGGTGGAGGAGCCGGAGATTCGGCGGTTGGATTTATCGGAAGTTGCCTTGGTTTTGGCGGCGGCGGGAGCGGGGAGGCTACGGGATTTTCGCTGGGTGGATGCGCCTGAGGAGGGTTCGGTGGTGAGGGCGGAGAAATTATTGGCAGATCTGGGTGCAACGGCTGGGGTAGGTGGTGGATTAACCGAGACGGGCAAAAGAATGGCGGGTTGGCCGGTTCATCCGCGATTAGCCCGGATGTTGATTGAGGCGGGGGCTTTGGGGTGTTTGCGAGGGGCGGCGGGTATCGCGGCGCTTCTTTCGGGGAGGCCACTTCTGCAGAGAATGGCGGGGAGGAAGGGGGAGGGGGCGGAGATTTTGTGGGAGGCGGAGGAGGAGAGTGATCTTTTCGTGTGGTTACGGGCTTTGCGTTTTGCGGAGAGGGAGAGATTTCATCCTGGGGCCTGCGGGAGGATGGGGATTCACGGAGGGGCGGCGAGGGAAGCGGCGGCGGTACGGGACAGGTTACTCAGCGTGTCGCAAGCGATGGGATTGAAGATAGAGGAGGTGGCGGCGGGCGGAGAAAAGTTGCGTCGTTGTGTTTTAGCAGGTTTCTCGGATCATTTGGGACGAAGGATAGATGGGGGGACGTTGCGGTGTCGGTTATCGAGGGGCAGGAGTGGGACGATTGCGCGGGAGAGTGTGGTGCGGGATCGTTCGTTGATTCTGGCAGCGGAGATGAAGGAGATCGGGCGAACGGATGGGGAGGTAGACGTAGTGCTGGGGTTAGTGACGGCGGTGAAGGAGGAGTGGTTGAAGGAGATGTTTCCTGGGGATTTTTCGGAGAAGAGTGGTCTTATTTTTGAGGAAAATGGGCGAAGAGTTTTGCAGGTGGAGCAGAAGAGATTTCGGGATTTGGTTTTAGAGGAAAAGAAAAGAGACGTGGAGGCGAGTCCAGAGGCGGCGGCGGTACTGGCGGGAGCAGTTTTGGAGGGAAAATGCGCTTGGCCCGGCTGGAGTACGGAGGCGGATGGATTATTGGAGAGACTGGAGGTGGTGCGGGGTTGGTCGGAGGGGGAAGGGTGGCCGATTTGGGATGAGGAAGCGAAGCGGATGGTTTTAGAACTGCAGGGGGAGGGGTGTTTGACTTGGCGTCAGGCCAATGAGAGGAGTGCGTTGGATGCGATGAGGGGGTGGTTGGGCGGAGAGAGAATGAGAAGATTGGAGGAGTTGGCGCCGGAGAAAGTGGCGATGCCTGGGGGCAAATCTTTAAAGATTAAGTATGGGCAGGGAAGAGAGCCGGTGGTTTCGGGTAAGATTCAGGAGTTGTATGGGTTGAACAAGACGCCACGGATTGGGGATGGGAAGGTGGAGTTGACCGTGGAGATTTTGGGGCCGAATCGAAGACCGTTGCAGGTGACGCGAGATTTGGGATCGTTTTGGAAAGAGACGTACCCGAAACTGAAGCCTGAATTGGCGAGAAAGTATCCGAAGCACGATTGGAGGTAGGCGGGGGACTGGGTAGGTGCTTCCAGCATGCTGAGAGCATGAGTTGTGGTATGGTGGGGGATGATTTTGCCAAAGTTTACGGGGTCGCGGGAGGAGCAAGCCCGAGCTGTGGCTGAAGCGCTGGTGGGGCTGTTTGGGGAGGCGAGGGAAGAGGCGAAGCCCTCGGGGTACGTCGGGGGACGGCAAGTAGCGATGGAGGCATTGAGCAAATTTCGTGTGGGAGGCTATGCGGGGTCACGAAATAAACTGGGTGGAGGTGTATCTCGCCTCTCGTTTTATGTTCGGCACGGGGTATTAGGAATTCGCGAGGTAGCGGAGAGCGTGAGGGAGCGTTTTGGGAAGAGCTTTGATTCGGTAAAGTTTTGGCAGGAGCTGGGGTGGCGGCAGTTTTGGCGGCATCTGTATGGGCAGTGGGGGGATGGAATTTATGTAGACCGAGAAGCGTCCAAAGTCCCTCTCGGGAATGGGGCAGAAACCGATCTGCCTAAGGAGATTACCGAGGGACGAACAGGCTTGGTTTGTATGGATGAGACGGTGCGGGAGTTGGTGGAGACTGGTTATATCCATAACCATGCACGAATGTGGTTTGCCTCGTTTGTGGTTCATTTCCGCAAGCTGGGCTGGAAAGCGGGGGAGCGGTTTTTTTACCAGCATTTGTTGGATGGGGATCCGGCGAGCAACGCCTTGTCGTGGCAATGGGTGGCCTCGACCTTCAGTCACCGGGCCTATCTGTTCAACCGGGAGAACATTCAGGAAAACGGGGGAATGGAGTGGTGTGCGCGTTGCACGGCCAAGTGTCCCTTTGACGCGGCCTATCCAGAACTGGAGCGGAGGCTTTTTACAAAATGAAAACAGGGGTGTGGCTGCATGGTGATTCCCTATCGAAACGGGATCCGGCTCTACGGAAGTATCCTACAGCCCCGACAGTCTTTGTCTTCGACCGACCCTTTCTCGAGCAGGCGATGCTGAGTTTTAAAAGAATCTTTTTTCTTTATGAGTGTGCGGTGGAGGCGGCGGAGGAGATGAGAGCAGGGGAAACGGTGGAGGAGATAGTGGAGTGGATGAAGGAGCAGGGCGTGGAGAGGTTGGCGGTAACGGAGTCGCCCTCGCCAAGATGGCGGGAGGGGCTGGTCCGGTTGCGGGAGAAGGTGGAGGTGGAGGTTCTGCCAGCGGAAGGGATGGTGGCCGTGCCAAATGGATATTCGGTAAAGAGGTTTACGCCGTTCTGGAAAGATCTGGGGAGGGAGTGGGTGTAGAATATG
>CAJBOM010000168.1 GCA_903956835.1 uncultured Verrucomicrobiota bacterium | reverse complement strand
TTGATCCCAGGAAAGCCAGCTCAGGTTTTTCAAGTCCATTTCGACATTGCCTTCAATGACTGCGGGGATGTCCGATGCATTGAAGTAGGCGCGCATCGCCCGGGAAGACAAATTCACAATGACTCCCGACAGCACCCCGGCCGCATTTCAAGTCCGGTCCGGAAAAGGCCGATTCAGCGATGAAGGTTCCGGCCTTGGGCCTTCTTTCCAGCAACTTGCGCTGTGCCAGCAATGTCATGGCTGTTTATGCCTACGATTCCGGAACATCCAGCGATCCCGCGACCGGCTATTCGACGCCATGCAAGAGGAAAAAGAGCGTGTTTCAGAATTTGGAGAAAATTGGTCCTGCACCCTCCCTTTGAAATATTCATGAAATATTTATTGCATTAATTTCATTATTTCTCTACACATACCCATGTGTCTTTAAAGATCGCATCTTTTCCAGCCCTGATTTCAGCATTTGGCATCCATTCACGAAGACAACTAAGAGTGCTTTCCTTCTGCATGCCCGCTCGGGTGCTTACATGCCTGGCTTGTCTCTTCGTTTCATCACTGGGTGAAAACGGGCTTTTTGCCTCGGACGCGACCGTCGTTGCAGAACACGTTGGCAACAAGGATCCCTCCCATGGTGACACGACACAATGGGAGAGGGTTGCGAACGGCAAGGCGGCTTCCGAAGAACCGGTGGACGGTCCTTTGCCGGCGTGGCGCGTCACCGATAGTGGAAATGCCGTGCTCTTTTATCGCTATTTACCAACCGAGGAGCAGCAGAAAATGGCGGAGGACCGGGGGTGGAAGCTGAGCGTCAAATGCCGGCTCAATGCACCGGCGTCCGAGAAACCGACTTCTTCCGTGATCGCCGGCTACACCGATCTGAAGAGAAACCGACGCTTCTACCTGGCTATCAACTCCAATTCGAGCGGGGAACCCGTGATTATTTTCGATAACCGCGGTGATTCGTCGAAAGCTCCTCCTTGCACGGTTTCCGGACTCAAAGCGTCGGATTTTCATCTCTACGAACTTGTGTATGATCCAACTTCGAAGAGTGCGTCACTTTTCGTTGATGGCGCAAGACAGGCCACCGACATACCGTCATCCACCATGAATAGTAAAAGCGTAAGCTGCATCTCGTGGGGATCTGCTGACACCGCCGGGACGGGAGCCGGGGATTTTAACCTGGTTCGTTTCGAAATTCCGTCCAGTCCGCAGTGAAGCAATTTTTTCTTTCGATTGCCGGAGCGGCACTTGTTTGGACGGGAAGTTCGGTTGCCCAGACCGACAGGGGAGGGAAGAGCTCCGCAATGGCTGCCCATTATCTGTTTGACACCGATCCCGGCGGCACCGCCCGCGACTTGAGTGGAGCTCAAAACAACGGGAAAATCCTCAAAGCTCGCTTCATAGAACGCGCGGAGGGAAGAAACTGTCTCCGTTTCGATGCCTCGTCGATCATCCAGTGCGGAGACGCTGCTTCCTTGCAGTTGCAGGGAGACACCACGGTCGAACTCTGGGTCCGGCAAAATGAGGGGAACATTTCCGACCCGAGCAGCATGCTTTTTGGACAGGAACCGGATGGAAATCTCAACTTGCAGTTGGCCTACCGACATAATTTGTTCCTGTGGTATCGCTCCCGTGCTGGCGAGGAAGCGGAATCCATGGTCATCCCCATCGAACGGGAAACTCTGACCTCCACGTGGACCCACCTCGCCATCGTGCTCGAGTATCCGCGGTGCCGGGTTTATCGCGATGGGAAAATGATTCGGGATGCCTTGATGCCGATCCCCTTTGATTCCGGCGGCAAAAAGAAAAGTTTTTTCATCGGGAATTCGAAGGGCCGCACCTTTCCTATGGATCTCGCCGAGTTCCGCCTCTACAGGCGGGCTCTGGGTGCCGGGGAAATCGCCGCCCATTTTGCCGGTGATTCAGCGCCGCCCAAAGTCTCAGCCGAACTGGAGATCGAACCGGATTGGTATAAAGATCTACTCCGACTCAAGCTAACCGCCAAAGCTGGGGCGAAAGCGGATCAGCAAGTCAAATGGACGATCACCGATGCGACCGGAACTGTGCTGGCGACACGCGAAGCCCTTCTCGTGGATGTCTCCGAAAATGGCTCAGGCCGATTATCTGCGGCTTCCACGACCCCGCTTGCCAAATGGAAAGACAAGTCTCTCCGCATCACCGGAGAGCTGGGGGGCTCTTTTGCTCCCATTACGAAAGACATGGAAATCAAGAAGCCCGACTGGGTTCTCAACCGCGAAGGCTACCCGCAAGGAGTGCCCGCTCCCTGGTCGCCGGTCACGGTTGACAGCAAAGATCAGGCCGTGAAATTGGGCGTATCGGATCGCTTCTATGAATTCGGCCCGGGTTTGTTTCCCCGGCAGATCGAATCCGGCGGGGTGGCTCTCTTGGAAGCGCCAATCAGGCTGAATGCCGTTGCCGGCGGGAAAGCGATTACCTGGGAAAATGATCCGGTCAAGGTTGTGAAATCCCAGGATGCCTCTGCAACCATCGAGCAGACAGCCAAGAGTGGCGATTTGTCGATCAAGCTCATCGGAACTTTGGAATACGACGGATTTTTTACCTTCGAGTGCGAACTGACCGCCGCTCGACCCGTCTCGCTCGAGCGGTTGGCCCTCGAAGTACCCTTTGCACCCAACCGCGCGGAACTCTGCCATGGGATCCGCGTCTTCGAGCGCGCACCGGGTGTTGCGATGTCAGATTCCTTCAGCGGCACGGTGCGTGAAGATTTGAGTTTCATGTTCAGCCCCAGCCTATGGTTGGGGGATGACGCGCGCGGCCTGTGCTGGCAGGCGGAATCAGATGAGGACTGGCACAACGCAAAACCCAAAAATGCCATCCAAATTCAACGCAAGAACGGGGCGAAGATCTTTACCGCCAATTTTGTCGACCAGCCTGTCGCATTGGAAGCGGGACAGAAATTACGCTACAAATTCGCCCTCCTCGCCACGCCGGTGAAGCCGCTTTCTCGCGATGCTTGGGCGCTGAGAATCGCCCGCAGTGAGCCATATGGGGCCGACCTTGATTTGCCGGACCGCAAGATCAATGGAAAACCGGCGCTCGAATATTATGCAGGGCTTGGTGTGCGATACATTTTTACCAATGCCAGCGACATCTGGCCTTGGCCGATGCCTCGGCATAAACCGTATATCAAGGCCCTGCAGGAACTCGTGAAGGCCGGCCATGCCGCAGGGCTGAAAATCTATCCCTATTTGATCCATCAGAGATTTCCGGTGGTCTTGCCGGAATTTGATGGATATGGCCGCCAAATCGCCAGCCGGCCGGTGCGCCAGTATGTGCAGAATGGCACAGGAGAGCCCCCGCGCCCTGGTCCGGTCGCTTATGAATACGGCGCCGACTCACAGGGGACAGTTTTTACCGCACCCAAAAGCCAGCCTGCGCAGGATGCCTATATTTACAGCCTAGCCCAGCGTCTGCGGGAGTATGGAGAAGATGGGGTTTACCTCGACGGGACCGTGCATATCACCCCGGACAAGAATCTCGAAATCGGCAGCGGATATGTGCGCGATGGCAAGGTGTGTCCGACCTACGCGGTTTTTGGAATCCGGGAATTCATGCGGCGCATCTATACCGTGGTCAAAGAACGATCGCCCGATGGCATTGTGGATGCCCACTGCTCGTTCGGTTACAATCCCTCCGCGCTCGCCTACGCCGATGTCATGTGGACGGGCGAGCAATGGCACCACCTCAAGGGGGTTGGTGCCCCCCATGTTGCCAGCGAATTAACCCTGGATCGCTTTCGCACGGAATTTACGGGAAGGCAGATTGGCATCGCCGCGGAAGTCCTCACGTACCGGCTTGGATCGCCGTCCAAGATCGCCGCGACTTCGTTGCTGCACGACATCTCGCCGCGTTACAGTACAGGTGCATACGATACTCTGAACCAAAAGAAGGAACCGTTTGTTGCGATGATTCCAAAGCTGTGGGCACTGCGGGACCAGTTCGGGGCCCAGGATGCCCAGAAGCTATTTTATTACGAGAATCAAGATTACGTCACTGTCACGCCGAACGACTGCCACGCCACAATTCTCCAGCATCCGAAGAATGGATCGCTCGTCTTCATTGCGAATCTTTCCAAGCAGGCGCAGACCGTGGACACGGCCTTTAATTTGAAGAAACTTGGCCTCGTTGGAGAACAAATCGAAGCAGTCAATCCGCTTGCCGGCGAAGTCCTCCCTCTTGCCAAAGACGGCAAACTCTCGACCCCTCTCGGTTCTGAAGAATGGCTCTACGTCTGGCTGCGACCCAAAAAATCCTGATGCGCATTGACCACAAAATCCTTTTCAGCGGTTATGACCGCAAGACCTGCTGGGTGCACGCTCGCCCGGCCGTGATCCCGGGCGATCCGCTCCAGGCGGTCATCACCATGCAGAAGCTGCGCATCACGGGTGACGATGTTTTCTACGAGATCAACGATGTCTGGTCGCAAGATGGGGGAACAACCTGGAGCCAGCCCCGCCCGCACGCCGATGTGCTGGGGAGACGACCCGCCGCAGGCGGTCTCGAAGAGGGGATTTCCGATTTTACCCCGGCCTGGCATTCCGCGACGGGGGTTTTATTGGGAACCGGCCATACGATCCCCTATTTGCAGGACAACATCCCGCCGAACCCCCGACCACGCAGCACCTCCTACAGCGTTTATAATCAGAAGTCGCAAAGTTGGTCGGCGTGGGCAAAGCTTGAAATGCTGGATCCCCGCATTGCGTTCAACACCGGTGCAGGTTGCACCCAGCGCGTGGATCTTGCGAACGGGGATATTCTGCTGCCGATTTATTATGCCCTGAGCGAAACGGTCAAGGATGCGGGTCTTTATGTGCAGCTTGTCAGCTCCGTGCACCGATGCACATTTGACGGCACTGAGCTGCGTTGTGTTGAAAAAGGTTCGGATCTGACGCTCGGGCAAGGGCGGGGTTTCGGTGAACCTTCGCTCGCGGAGATCAATGGCCGCTACTTTCTCACACTGCGAAACGACGACCGGGCCTATGTCGCCGTCAGCCGCGACGGGTTGAACTACGGAGAACCGCAACCCTGGAAATTTGACGACGGGAGCGACTTGGGAAGCTACAACACCCAGCAGCATTGGGTGACATCTTGTGACAATCTTTATTTGGTCTACACGAGGCGGGGTGCCAACAATGATCATGTGCTCCGGCACCGGGCCCCGCTCTTCATCGCACAAGTGGACCAGGAGCGAAACTGCCTGCTGCGAGAAAGCGAAGCCATCCTGATTCCCGAGCGGGGCGCGGCATTGGGCAATTTTGGTGTCGCCCGAATCAGCGATCAGGAATCCTGGGTTGTTGCCTCCGAGTGGATGCAGACGACCCAGCCCGATCCTTTCGATTGCAGAGTCTGTGAAAAATACGGCAGCGATAACAGCATCCACCTCGCAAGAATCTCCTTCGGATGAACATCCTTAACGCTCTCCTTTTCACGGCATTGCTCACGGTAAACGCCTGGGCGCAACCCCCGCTGATGCTCAAACTCCGGGAGGGCGATGTTTCCGCAGGTCCTGAAGTTGAGACGAAAGGCGGTGGGGTTGCCAATATCTCGGTTCCGGAAATCGCAGTCCACCTTCCCGATCCGGCCACGGCCACCGGCATGGCTTTCATCGTATGCCCCGGCGGCTCTTACCGGGAAGTTGGCGCCTTTAACGATGGCATGGGAACGGTTCCCTATTTCGTTCCCAAAGGAGCGGCTGTGGTTGTCTTGAAATACCGCACGAAACCGCCCTCCACCGATGTGGTAACCGCTGCGTTGGCTGATGCCAAACGGGCGGTGCGCCTGGTGCGGCACCATGCAAAAGACTGGGCTATCGATCCGCAAAAAATCGTGATGATCGGTTCGTCAGCCGGCTCTCATCTGACGCTGAACCTCGCCACGCATGCCGACGCGGGCAATCCTGCTGCAGAGGATCCCGTGGAACGCGAAAGTTGTCTTCCGAATTACACGGTCTTGCTCTGCCCCTGGCCAAACAAACAAACGGTGGACCAATTTCCGATCAACAGGGAAATGCCGCCCTCTTTTGTAGCTTGCGCCAAGGATGACCAGATCGCCCCTATTGCCTTTGCGGAAAGTATCGTCGAAGCATGTAAAAAGGCGGGCGTGCCAAGCGAATTATGGGCCGTCGAAAATGGCGGCCATACCGCCTTCAAACAGGCCCGAAATCCCGCTTCCCTATGGCCCGACCGCATCGTCGCATGGCTGAAAGAAAAAGGGGTTTGGAAAAACTGACGTCATGGCTGATCTTAAAAAAACAAAAATTCTCATTATCGGTGCCGGAGGTATTGGGGAGCGCCATTTGCGGTGTTTTCAAGCGACCGGGCGTGCGGATGTGAGCTTTTGTGAGCCGAATGATGATCGGCGGCAGATGCTGATGAAGACGTACGGCTGTGCCGGCTACGCTGATCTGGACGCCGCTTTTCGGTTGCATGCGTATGAAGCTGCTGTGATATGCACTCCGGCTTCCACCCACATACCTATTGCCCACAACTGCGCCGAGCGTGGCCTTCATGTTCTGATCGAGAAGCCATTAAGCACCTCCCTGCAGGGAGCAATGGAGCTTCACAGAGCATTTCTAGCTGCAAAGTGCATCGCGAGAGTGGCTTATGTGTATCGTTCAATCCTGTCTATACAAAAAGGACGGGAGCTCGTCACTTCCGGACTGGTCGGTCCGATTCGGCATGTCACCGTAACATCTGGTCAGCACTTTCCTTCATTCCGGCCGGATTATAAAGAGATCTATTACGGCAAAAGATCAACCGGTGGAGGGGCGATTCAGGATGCGCTGACTCATCCTGTTCACGCGATTGAATGGACGATCGGGCCGATTTCCGAAGTGGCATGTTTTGCCGGGCGGCAGGTGCTCGACGGAGTGGAGGTTGAAGATACCGCAAACCTCATCTGCCGACACGTCTCAGGATCTCTCAGCTCATTGACAATAAACCAATTTCAATCACCCAACGAGGCAACGATTACCTACCATGGATCTGCAGGAAGCATCCGAGTGAATGTCATGCGCCAGCAGGTTGGCACATTGATGCTTGGAGAAAGCAAGTGGGAATGGATTGAGGTTCCTCAGGGAGAACGTGACATGATTTTCGTCGGCCAAGCCAATTCTTTTATTGACGCAACAGAGCGGCTCCCCGATGAGTTGTGTAATCTTGAGGAGGCGATTCAAACTCTGCGTGTGAATCTGGCGGCGCTCGAGTCCTCTGACACGCATAAATTCGTCTTAATATGAATGCCTTAGACCGTTTTAGCTTAAAAAATAAAGTTATTGTTCTTACCGGGGGAACCGGGCTGTATGGAAGGGGATTGACCGCCGACTTGGCCTCCGCGGGGGCAAAGCTGGTAATCGCCTCGCGCAACGCCGAAGCCTGCCAGCGCGTGGCAGAGGAAGAATGCCGGGCCGGGAATGACGTAAATGCCGAAACCTACGATCAGGGAGAGGAATCCTCAATTGCTCGACTGCGAGAGAGTGTGCTCTCCCGATTCGGGCGGATCGACGGGCTGGTCAATAATTCAGTGGCAATAACCATGACTTCACCGATGGGTTCTCTGGCGGAGTGGGAAGCATCGATGCGCGTGAACGCCACGGGACTCATGCTGATGCATAGAATTTTTGGAGAAGCATTCTGTCGGCAGAACCAGGGAAGCATTGTGAACATTGCGTCCATCCACGGTATGGGCGGTCCCACCTTGTCGCTTTATGCCGGGACGCAAAAGCCGATTCCCCAGCCTGACTATTTTTTTCACAAAGGAGGCATGCTCAATCTGACGCGCTATTACGCTGCCTTGTTTGGTAAAAGCGGCGTCAGGGTGAACTGCCTTAGTCCCGGTGGGTTCATGAATCAAGACACCGAACCTTTTCTTGGTAGGTATTTCGAAAAAACCTTTCTCGGAAGATTGGGGAACAAAACGGACCTTGGTGGGCCTGTGATCTTTTTCCTGAGTGATGCCGCCGCCTATCTGACCGGCGTAAATCTGCCTGTGGATGGAGGCTACACGGCGCACTAGAGCTTATTCAAAATAAGTATAGCTGCTATGAAATACAAGACGATCGGTCGCACAGGAGTGCAGGTGTCCCCACTTTGCTTGGGGACCATGACTTTTGGGAACGAGGCGAACGAGGAGACGGCAAACGCGATTTTTCAAAAGTGCCGGGAACGAGGTCTAAACTTCATTGATACCGCCGATGTCTACGGGAAAGGGCAGACGGAAGAAATGGTAGGCAGGCTGCTGAAAAACTGCCGGGAGGAATGGATTATCTGTTCGAAATTTCAGGGGCGTACTGGGGCCGGGCCCAACCAACGGGGATGCTCGCGCCGTTATCTGATGCGTGCGGTTGAGGCTTCATTGCTGCGCCTGCAGACCGATCGTATCGAATTCTATTTCATCCACAACTTCGACGCGTCAACGCCACTTGAGGAAACGCTTGTTGGGCTGGATGATTTGGTTCGACAAGGGAAGATTCTTTATCCCGCAATTAGCAATGCTGCTGCGTGGCAAATCATGAAAGGGCTGGGTATATCGGCACGGCTGAACTTGGCGCGCTTCGAGTGCATCCAGCCGATGTATAATCTCGTGAAGCGCCAGGCCGAGGTGGAGATCCTGCCCATGGCTCAGGAGGAGGAAATCGGGGTGATTTCCTACAGCCCGATTGGAGCCGGTCTCCTCAGTGGAAAATATCTGCAGGGAGCTGCTGCGGCCAAAGGACGAATATCAGAAAACCAATTTTACGCTGTTCGCTACGGTGATGACAGTTACCAGCAAACCGCTCGCCGCTTTGTGGAGCATTGCGCGAGCAGGCAGTGGAATCCCGCGACGTTGGCCATCGCCTGGGCCGGTGCACATCCGGCAATAACCGCACCGATCGTGGGTGCCCGCAATCTTGAGCAAATCGAAACGGCACTCGCCGCGTTGGATTTCCCCATGACTGCGGAGCTCCGCCAGGAAATCGGGGCGCTGTCGCTGGAGCCGCCTCTGGCTACTGACCGGCGCGACGAACAAATGGGATTGTTCATTCACTAAAAGGACGATGGGTGTCTGGATCCGGATTTAATGGAATGAACATGCACGCATTGGACTGGGCGATCTTGGGAGGCCTCTTCGTTCTGCTACTCGTGATTGCGGGGCTTTCGTCCAGGCTCACGCGGAGTGTGGCGGACTTTCTTGCCGCCAATCGTTCGGCCGGACGATACCTGCTCACGGTCGCCCAGGGGATGTCTGGTCTGGGAGCAATTTCTATCGCGGCGAACTTTGAAAAATACTACCAAGCTGGCTTCGGGGCGATCTGGTGGGCACAAATACTCGCGCCCATTTCCCTCCTTCTCGCCCTTTCGGGATTTGTTATCTATCGTTATCGGGAAACCCGGGCTATGACCATGGCGCAATTTTTCGAGATGCGCTACAGCCGAAAGTTCCGTGTCTTTGCCGGGCTGCTGGCTTGTGTCTCCGGGCTGCTTAACTATGGCATCTTCCCAGCTGTCGCGGCGCGCTTCCTTATACATTTCATCGGCCTTCCTGACAAAATATCCCTTCTTGGAGTCTCGCTGCCGACGCTCGTTCCTGTCATGGCCTTGCTGCTCGGCACCGCAGTGATCATGGCGACCACAGGCGGGCAGATATCCATAATGATCACCGATTTTCTGCAAGGGCAATTTGTAACACTGGCGATGCTTGTGATCCTTGCTGTGCTCTTTGCCTCCATGTCTTGGCAGGATATCATCGAGGGCCTGCGCCATGCGCCTGTAGGACAGTCCCGCCTCAATCCCTTCAAGCAACAAAACCTCGCGGATTTCAACGTCTGGTTTTTTCTTATCCTGGCCTTCATGCAAGTCTATGGCTATAAGGCATGGCAGGGCTCACAGGGGTACAACGCGGCGGCGAAATCACCGCACGAAGCGAAGATGGCGGTTATCCTGGGGGAATTTCGCGGGATGATCACGCTTCTGCTCATGTTGCTCATACCCATTTTTATCTATGCCTATCTTCACTTACCTCAATTCGCGTCCAATGCCGCAAGCATCGGTGAGATCGTCTCCAGGATTCCTGACGGCCAGCTTCAAAAACAAATGCAGGTGCCGATCGCGCTTGGGGCTCTTTTGCCGGCTGGTGTGGCGGGACTCTTCGCCGCCGTGATCGTCGCAGCTTCCCTGGCCACGGACACTGCTTACATGCATTCGTGGGGCAGCATTTTCATCCAGGATGTGGTGCTGCCCTTCCGCAAAAAGAGACTGTCTCCATCCGCTCATCTGTGGATGTTGCGCGGGGCGATCTTCGGCGTCGCGGCATTCGGGTTCTTCTGGAGCCTCATCTTTCCGCTGAAGGAATACATTTTTATGTATTTTCAGATAACCGGGGCCATCTATCTCGGCGGTGCCGGCGCGGTGATTCTCGGGGGACTTTACTGGCCCAAGGGCAGCACGGCTGGTGCCTGGACCGCCATGATCAGCGGCTCCCTGCTTGCGGTCTCTGGCATCCTCCTGCGCAATTTCATCTGGCCAAAGATTCTTCCGCCCCTGCGCGAGATCTATCCATATTGGATCGGCTGGCCACTTCTGCCGGAGGAGTTTCCGCTCAACGGTGCTCAAATGTCGTTTTTCGCAGCCGTGGTGGCGGTTATCGCCTACGTGATCGTTTCGCTGTTCTCCAAGCGCCCGCCGGCAAACATGGAGAAACTCCTGCACCGCGGCCCTTACGCGATTTCCGGAGAACATCAATGCAACAACCTCTCACAAGGTGCCCTCAAGCAGTTAGTGTGCTTGAAAACTGATCGGCCATGGGTCGAGCGTTTCGGAATCGGCCCGGAATTCACCCGCGGCGACAAGATTATTTACTTTTTAAAAATCACATGGGTAGTGTTTTTTGTTGGGGTTTTTGTCATTGGAACTGTTTGGAATTTGATCCACCCGGTCTCGGATTTAACCTGGGAAAAATGGTGGGGCTTTCAAGTGGGATTAACGGTGGTTGCGGGAAGCGCGGCGGTAATTTGGTTCTTGTGGGGCGGATTCCGAGACCTTTTTGAAATGATCAGAACGCTGAAACGGGAGAGAGTTGATAAAGGTGATGATGGTTCGGTGTAATCTATTTCAAGCAATCCAACGCGATTGCTTGTTATCTGGACCAAACGGAATTATCCATGCGTGGCAATCATCTGTGGTATTCTACCTCACCTTTAGATTATGTCATTAATCGCACTCGCAGCCGCCACCCACCCGGACGACATCGAATTCATGATGGCCGGGACGCTCCTGCGCCTGAAAGACTCGGGATGCGAAATCCATCTCTGGAACCTAGCGAACGGCTGCTGCGGATCGGCCACGCTTTCGCGAGAGGATGCCATCGCCGTCCGATGGGAAGAGGCGCTTGCTTCCGCCGAACTTGCCGGTGGAACCGCGCATCCGCCGTTGTTCGATGATCTTGGCCTTTACTACGACGCGCCTTCGGTGGCCCGCGCGGCGGCGGTCATCCGCCAGATCCAGCCGGACATCATCCTCACGCAATCGCCGCAGGATTACATGGAGGACCACCAGAACACGACACGACTCGTCGTGACGGGCGCGTTCACGCGGGCGATGAAAAACTTTGTCACGAATCCTCCGACGGTCACCTACAACAAGCCGGTTGCCCTCTATCACGCGCTGCCCCACGGCCTCAATGACGCCGTTCGCCAGCCGGTCGCCCCACACTTCTTCACCGACATCGGGCCAGTGCTCGCCCGCAAACGCGCGATGCTCGCCTGCCACGCCTCACAAAAGGAATGGCTCGACGTCACTCAGGGCATGGATGCCTACCTCGACGAAATGGAACGCATGAGCCGCGAAGTCGGACGCATGAGCGGAAAGTTCGAATACGCCGAGGGCTGGCGCCGCCACTCGCATCTCGGTTTCGGCCCGGAAGAATTTGACCCGGTCTCTGACTTACTTCAGGATTCATTATTCATTCTTCATCCTTAAAAATATGCCACGACCAATCAGCAAACTCGCTCCCGCCTGGTGGGATTACACGACACTCGAACCCGATCTTCTCGCCGATGCCGCGCGCATTGACGAAAAAAAACTCAAGGGCCTCTCGCGGCCCGGGTTCACGATTCATTTCTACGACACGGTCCAGGAGTTCTACGCGGCCGAGGCACTCGAGTACGTTGACGCCTGGCGTCAGAGCACGCCGGACAATCCTGCCGGCATCTGCGGCCCGATCGGTCCGACCGAACAGCTCCCCATCGTGGCGCAGATGGTGAACGCTCTGGGACTAAACCTGCAAAAACACGATGCCCATTTCTGGGGGATGGACGAATGGGTGATCGATGCGGAGACTGTCTCAGGGACGCATCCGCTTTCTTTCGCCAAGGCAGACAAGGACCTTTGCTTTAACCGATTCGAAAAACATCTTTCGATTCCGGAAAAGAATCTGCATTTCCCCACGGGGGATCTGAGTGCGTACAAGAAAAGCTACGACGAGATTCGTTGTGTGGTCATGCAGGGCGGGCAAGGGGAGATCAAACACTGGGCGTTTAATGACCCAGTCGAGCGAAAAGGAAAATATATGGATGCTCCTCCATCCCCCGACGAATACCGCCGTTTGGCCACCCGTAAGGTGAAGCTTCACCCGGTGACGATTATGCAAAATGCCCGGACCAGTGGTGGGGGCAATGTCGCTCTTGTGCCGACCCATGCAGCCACCGTCGGGCCGGTCGAAACGTGGAAGGCGGATCGAGTCTCGATTTGGCATCCCGGTCACCATGACAATCCTTTCGGTCTTCGCCTGACGGCCTTGATGATTTCGGAGCGCCTGCCGGATTCCTCTGTTCCGATGTCTCTTTTAGCGGACCACCCTGATGTTCACTTTCACTACCTCCGAAGTGGGTTGGGTCGAGTAGAAGTGGAAATGCACTAAGGAATCTTATGAAGCCATATCGTCTCAATCGTCTTTTCAATGCCAAATCGGGCCGCTGCTTTGACGTAGCCATCGATCACGGTTTTTTCAACCAGCCCGGCTTTCTTGAGGGAATTGAGGACATGGAGCGTGCGGTAGAAACCGTCGTGCGTGCGGGCCCCGATGCGGTGCAACTGACGGTCGGGCAGGCTCGACATCTTCAGAAAATCCCTGGACGCCAGAAACCGTCCCTGGTTCTACGCACGGACGTCGCGAATGTCTATGGTCGGGATCTGCCGAAGGAACCGCTGAGTGCGATGATCGCCGAACCCGCCCTCCAGGCTGTCCGACTTGATGCGGCCTGCATGTGTGTGAATCTGATTCAAATTCCTGGTGCGCCTGAGGTTACTAATCAGTGCATTAAAAACATTTCCGCACTGAAGTTAGAAAGCGAGAGATACGGCATGCCCATGATGGTCGAGCCCCTTGTCTTCCGTCCCAACTCCGAAGCGGGGGGATATATGGTCGACGGGGATGGGGTTAAGATTCAGCACTTGGTTCGTCAGGCGGTTGAGCTTGGGGCCGATTTGATCAAAGCCGATCCCACCGATGATATCCTTGCTTACCATGAGGTCATTCGGGTTGCGGGTGGGATCCCCGTGCTCGTTCGGGGTGGGGGTCGGGCCCCCGATCACGAAATCCTTTATCGTACTGAATGTTTAATGAAACAGGGTGCCTCTGGAATCGTTTATGGGCGGAACGTGGTCCAGCACGCCTCTCCCGCGAGCATGGTGGCCGCCCTTATGTCGATCGTGCATGACGGAGCTACCGCAAAACAGGCGGCCCTACAACTAAAAGCAAATTGAATACACTCCGCTTGGGCATTATTGGGGGAGGGTTGATGGGCCGCGAAGTCGCTTCGGCGGTCAGTCGTTGGTGTGCGCTGGAGGATGTGGGGGTGGGTTGTGAAATTACGGCGGTGTGTGATCTTCAATTGTCCGCACGGGAATGGTTTCGAAAGATTCCAACGATTCGACTTATAACGGCTGATTCCGCTGAGTTATTGAAGAGAGAGGACGTGGATGCGGTTTATGTGGCCGTACCGCACCATCTTCACGAAAAGTTGTATTCGGACGTCTTAAAGTCAGGCAAAGATTTATTGGCGGAAAAACCTTTCGGGATTGATCTGGCAGCCGCTAGGTCGATTGCGCGGCAAGCTTCCGACCTAAAACGATTTGTCCGGTGTAGTTCTGAATTTCCCTTTCTACCGGGCGCCCAACGGGTCTTTGCCCTAGCTCGGGATGGGCAATTCGGTCGCCCGATCGAAGCGCGTTCCGCCTTCCTTCACTCCAGCGATCTGGATCCGTCTAAAATGATCAATTGGAAGCGGCAAAATACGACCTGTGGGAACATTGGGGTGATGGGAGATTTAGGAATGCATGTCATGCACCTTCCCCTGCGTCTGGGATGGAAGCCAAAAAGGGTTTATGCCCAACTGCAAAAAATCTATCATGAGAGACCCGACGGTAAAGGGGGGATGACACCGGCTGACACGTGGGATAATGCCACTCTCCATACAGACGTGGTGGTCAAAGGGGACGAGATTCCTATGCGTCTGGAAATGAAGCGTCTGGCTCCTGGGGAGACCAATAGCTGGATTTTTGAAGTTCTGGGTACGGACGGAGGAGCCCGTTTCTCGACAAAGGATGTGAAAGCGCTTTGGCTTTTTGAAAGAGGTAAGGAGCAGTCCTGGCGAAGGATCGACTTGGGTTTTTCCACCCCGTTCAAAACCGTTACTGGTGGGAACTTTGAACCAGGTTTCCCTGATATCCTTCAGCAGATGCTCGCTGCCTTTGCCAGCGAGCGCGCAGGGTTGCTGGGAGATCGATTTGGTTGTGTGACTCCCAAGGAGGCGGTCGAGAGCCACGAAGTCTTTGCGGCAGCTTTACAATCCCACTCGCAACGGACGGCAGTCTCATTGACTGAAACTGTCTGACATCTTTTCATGATCCTATGGCGAAGAGATCTAGGAATAAACCCAACTCGTCGGTGGAGCGCAAAGGAATTCTTGCAGGAGGAAACTGGATTCTCGATCGAGTTAAAATCATCGATTCTTATCCAGCGCAGGATCATTTAGCCAACATCCTCAACGAGGGTTATTGCAACGGGGGTGCTCCCTTTAATGTTCTCAAAGATCTAAGCCGATTATGTGTTCCGTTCCCTTTGGAAGGAGTAGGACTTGTCGGGAAAGACCCATCGGGCGATTGGATTCAGAAAGAATGTGCCAAACATAAAATTCGTACGACTCAGGTAAGGAGAACAGAACATGCTCCGACATCGACCACGGAAGTCATGACGGTGAAATCAACAGGGCGCCGGACCTTTTTTCATTCCCGTGGAGCCAATGCCTTACTCGGTCCGAAGCATTTCTCTTTTCAGAGCACTGAGACGAAAATCTTTCATCTTGGATACCTCCTTCTTTTAGATCGGTTGGATCAGATTGGTCCGACAGGGAAGACTGGAGCCAGCGTGGTGCTCACCAACGCACGGCGAGCTGGGTTGATTACCTCCATTGATCTGGCAAGCGAGGAATCGATGAGGAATCTTTCGTCGGTAAAAATCGCACTCCCGCAGGTAGATATTTGTTTCTGCAACGAGTTTGAGGCTGGTCAGTTGACTGGTATTTCACCTCGTCGCGGGACCAGATTGATTGGACGAAATCTCGTTCCCATGGGGCAACGCATATTGCGACTTGGCGTTAGGAAAATCGTCTTTCTCCACTTTCCCGAAGGGGCTGTTGCCATCGAGTCTGGTGGGCAGGCATGGTTTCAATCTTCTCTTCGGGTGCCGGCTGGGCAGCAACGTGGAACCGTAGGTGCGGGAGACGCCTTTGCTGCAGGGGTTCTATATGCTTGGCACGAAGGGAAATCTCCTGAAGAAGCACTTTTCTGGGGTATTTGCGTGGCAGCATCTTCTGTTCTCCATTCGTCAACATCAGATGGAATTCAGTCATTGCCTGCATGCCTAAAGTTAGCGAAAAAATTCGGGTTTAAAGAAAATATCCGCCATTGAAGCTGTTGATATTCCAATTCTGACTCGGCCTTGAAGTATGCAGCGGGGCTCGTAGGTGGATACAGAAGTGACCCCAGCGTCGGGCGCGACCGAGGTTGAGTAGGGGAGCTTAGTTTTTTAAAGGTCTACGGTTTGCCCTTGGCGAGCGAAGGCCACCTGGACGGAAGCAGCTTGAGCGGACTTTTTAAAATCTTGCTCCATTTTGGTGAGAAGCGCATCGGAGTGGGTGGGATCAAAGTGGGTGACGAGAAGGCGATGGGCTTGGGCAGAGACGGCTTCGCGGAGGCAGAGTTGGGGGGTGCCGTGGCCCCAACCGCGGCGGTTGGGATATTCTTCTTCGGTGTACTGTCCGTCACAGATGAGTAGATCGGTCTTTTGGGCGAGTTGGGCGAGGGGGCTTGATGGTTCGCCGGTGGGTTCATTATCCGTAGCAAAAACAAAGGAACGATTTTTACCATTCTCGGAGCCATCGATCCGATAGGCTAAGCAGCCTCCTGGGTGGGAGACGGCGGTGGCTTGTACGCGAAGGCAGTGGGCACCGTCTTGCAGGGTGAGTTCGTGATGGGGTTGGATTTCGTGAAAAACAATTTTGGCGCGAAGTTGAGGAAAGCCGGCGGGAAAGAAGGGTTCACTTTGTTGAGCGTGCAGTGAACGTTCGATGAGATTGCCGGCGTGGGCGCTGGGCAGGCGGGGAGAGTAGATCTCGATGTGGACCCCTTCGTGGAAGGCTGGGGCAAAGAAGGGAAAACCTTGGAGGTGATCCCAGTGGGAGTGGGTGAAGAGAAAGGTGAAAGATTTGCGTCCTGCTTTGGTCCATGCGAGCCCAGCTTGGCGCAGACCTGAGCCTGCATCGATGACAAGGAGTCCATGGGCGCCCCAATCGAGGCTAAGGCAGGTGGTATCGCCACCGAATTCCTGGGTGGGGACCTCGTGGGTAGAGGGGGAAGGGACGCTTCCGCGGGTGCCCCAAAAGTGGAGTTTCATACTCCTCCTTTGTGGACGGGAAGGGGGCGGGCGAGAAGCAGGATATTTTCCCCGCCGAGGTGTTGGCGTTCGATCCGTGGGAAGGCGTGTTGCATGATCAAGGTACCCCAACCGCCTGCGCCGATTTCGCCTGGTTTGCGGCCTGTTCCTTGTTTCGGGTCGAAAGGTTTGCCGTAGTCGGTGAGTTTGAAGATGAGTTCTTGATGAGTTTTTTGGATTTCAATGAGGATCTGGCCTTGGCGCCCGCCGTAGGAGTGTAGATGAATATTGACGAGAGCTTCGTCCACCCCAGCGAGAATTTGGCCAGCTTCGAGATGAGAGAAGCCGGCAAAGAGAGCCCACTTTTCGGCGAGAGTACGGAGACCTTGGAGACGAGGCGGGAGGAGCTCGATTTTGATCGATGATACAGGGGAGGAAGGAACCTGGGGCACAGGGACCTTTATTAGTCGTTCGGAATGGGGGCAGGAATGGTTTTATCGCTTTTGAGGATCTGCTCTTCGGTGGGGAGCCGAGGGACGGGCCCGCCCCAGACGAGGCGCCAAGGTTTCCGCGCAATAGTGCCGACGAAAGTTTTTCCGTAGGTGGCGATGACTTTCATGTTTTCGAGAACGTTGCGGAGATCGAGAATGGCCTTATTGATGGCTGAATCATTTTTGGTGAGGAGGGTATTGACGCCGTCGATCAGCTCTTTGCCAGAGGTCATGACTTGATCCAGGGATGCCATTCGGTTGGCATAGAGAATCGTGTTGGGGGGAAGGGCGGGATTCCCCACGGGCCCGGGTTCGAGATTGAGATATTTTTCGGAAAGGATGGTATCGGAGGTGATGGAGGCAGTGGAGCCGAGACGAAGGGTGGGAAGTTCATGGCGCACCTCGACGAGGACACGAATGGCGCAGCCAGGGGATTCGTTGTGGCGCTGCTCATCGGTGAGCATTTGCACTTTACGGATTCTCCCCACGATTGCGCCTGCGTAACGAAACTCGGCTTGGCGGTCGAGTCCCACGGCGGTGGGGAGATCGACGGTGAGAATGGCTTTGGGCTTATTGAAGTTGGCACCTGAAATGGCGAAGGAGAGGGCGGTGAGCAGAACGAGACTGCAAACGATGACAGCAGCAGCGATTAAGAAGTCAGAGCGGAAAGGTTTCATGGTATGCGGGGGGTCTATTCAGCCGTCTCCGAGGAGATGTTTCAAGTAATCATCTTGGGATAGGCGGAAGGGGATAGGGCCATCGGCTTCGCCGCGGATGAACTGTTGCAGAAAGGGGTCTGGGTTGGCCTTAATTTCGGCAGGGGTGCCTTCGGCGACGATTTCACCTTGGCGGGATCCGCTCCCGAGCATGAGCATGCGTGTGGCGATACGGAAGCAGCTGGTCATATCGTGACTGACGACGACGGCGGTGACGCCGATTTTCCGTGTGCTATCGAGGGTTAGTTGATCGACTACCGCGGTCATGACCGGGTCAAGGCCCGAGGTGGGTTCGTCGCTGAAAAGGAGTTCGGGATCGAGGGCGAGGGCGCGGGCTAGGCCGACTCTTTTACGCATCCCTCCGCTGATTTCGGAGGGTTTAAAATTTTCAAAGCCGGTGAGACCGACGAGTTCGAGCTTCATTTTGACAACC
>CAJBOM010000167.1 GCA_903956835.1 uncultured Verrucomicrobiota bacterium | reverse complement strand
CCTCGTCTCCCGCCCGACTATAGCTATTTACCAGATTCACCAGCATCCTCTCCGCCGTCTCGCGAGGCGTCGCGCGCATATACATCGGACTTGCCCAACAACCCCGCTCAGTTCCAAATTTTGCCGAAAGGTCGTCCGCCGACATCACCGCCGCACCGTGAAAAGGATCAAACGTGACCCCCCCTATACCCACCAAGTAGTGACCAGGCGTATTCAAGCCATACACTTCTAAACCCGCTCTCTGTCCCGCAAAAATATAAACCAGCCCCAACGCCAGCGGGATCCCCAGCTTCGTTTCTAAAACCCGATGAAGGTAACTGTTTGCAGGGGCAAAATAGTTCTCCAAATTTCCACGGAATCCCTCTCTTCTCGCTAGAACTTGCCGTAACGCCCCAATAGAATCGGACGGAGATATACTCCTTTGCGGTAAATTCTTTTCCACCAAAGCCCCCAACTTATCCAAATAAGTCATCACGGGCTGAAGATCGATGCCAGGGCTTTCAATCTCCGCTAACTGCCAACAGAAACTCTCCAAATCCTCCCACGAAGAGAACTCCAGAGGTTCACTCTCAGATTCCTTATCCCGCCGCTTCATATTTTCCCAGAATCTCAAAATCAGGCGCGCCCTTGTTTGGACTTTAGGGTCTTCCGCTTGGGATAATTCTACGATTAGGTCTTCGTAAACATTTTTTTGGGCGCGCAGCTCGCGCATGGTTAAATCCGCCATATCCATATCATCCCCCCCAAGAATCTTTCGTAGCGCCCGCACCTGCAAATCGCTGCGGGGGGCATTCATCAGCGTCTTACCCTCGGAAGTTTACCGGAATCTCCCCGCGTTGAGCCGCATGTTCCTCATCCGAGCATCCGCGATCAGTCGGCACTTCCACCTTCGCCTGATTGGGTTTCGCCATACCATTTTTCAAAAGCCAAGCTTCCACTTCGTCCCCGCTTACATCCGCCAGCATGTGCCCATTCACTTCCACACAAGGAGAAAGCTCCTGCCCACTCTTTTGAATCATCTCCACCCGCTGATTCATGTCATTCCAAATATCCCGATCCTCAAAGGCCAGATTGTATTTAGCCATGACTGCACGAACCCCACCACTCCAACCACAATGGGGTTTCAAATACGCAATAATCTTAGGCGAGGAGGAAGTTATTGTCATAGGAACAACCTACCTGAACAAATTATATTCGCAAGGTTCAGCTTGGAGGAACGGATCCCACGCCATCGACCTGAATGTGAATCTCCTTTAACTGCCTCGAAGTCACCTCCGCTGGAGAACCACTCATAACATCCTGTCCGCGAGCGTTCTTTGGGAATGCGATCACATCGCGAATGCTCTCCTGCCCCAGTAGAAGGGCCATCAACCGATCCAACCCCAAAGCAATTCCCCCATGCGGAGGTGCCCCAAATTTTAGCGCTTCGATCATGTAGCCAAATCGACTCGTCACAATTTCTGGCGGAATTTTTAATATTTTACGGAAAACCATGTCTTGCACCTCCCCTTGGTGAATTCGAATACTCCCCCCGCCCAACTCCACTCCGTTTAATACTAAGTCATAGTGCTGACCACGAACCTTCGTTGGATCCGATTCCAACAAACCCCTATCTTCCTCCACCGGCGCCGTAAAAGGATGATGCGTCGCAACCAAATTAGGATGCTCAGGATCTTTGCGTAGCAACGGAAAATCCACCACCCAAAGAAAATCCAGCTGTTTGGCATCTCTCACGCACTTTCCCGCCTTCGCCAAATATTCCGCACACTGGATCCTTACAAAGCCAAGAACTTCACATGCCGCCACCCACTGATCCGCCCCGAAAAGAAGCAAGTCCCCTTCCTCAACCTCCAGCTTTTCCGTCAACGCCTTCTTCTCCGCCTCGTTAAAAAACTTCACGATCGGTGACTTCCACTCCCCCTTCTCCACCTTAATCCATGCCAGTCCCTTCGCCCCGTGAGACTTAGCCAGATTAGTTAACTCCTCAATCTGACCCGTGGTGATCGACGCCAATCCTTTTGCGTTAAACGCCTTAACCACTCCGCCAGTCGCCACCGCCGAGGCAAAAACCTTGAAGGTAGAAGCCCGAAAGGTCTCCGTAAAATCCACCAGGCGGAGTCCATATCGTCGGTCCGGCTTGTCCGTGCCATAGCTGTTCATCGCCTCTTGGAATGTCATCCGAGGGAATGGAGTCGGTAGCTTTATCTTCTTCACCTCTTGCCATACCGCGCCAACCAAACCCTCGATCAAACGATAAATGTCCTCACGATCAATGAAGGACATCTCCAAATCGACTTGAGTAAACTCAGGTTGCCGATCTGACCGCAAATCCTCATCCCGAAAACAACGAGCAATCTGAAAATACTTCTCCACTCCGCCCACCATCAACAACTGCTTAAACTGTTGGGGCGACTGAGGGAGGGCATAAAATTTTCCAGGATTCAGCCGCGAAGGCACCAAATACTCCCGCGCGCCCTCAGGGGTGCTCTTAAAAAGAATTGGCGTCTCCACCTCAAAAAATCCCTGCGTATCCAAATACCGCCGGATGGCCAAAGTGGCTTGATGCCTTGCCTTGAGCGCCTGCGCCATCAGCGGTCGCCGTAGATCCAAGTAACGATAGCGCAATCGCAGGTCCTCATTGACTCCCTCCTCATCCAAAGGAAAGGGTGGGGTTTCACTTGGGTTGAGAATCTCAAGCCGCGAGGCCAAAACCTCCACCTCTCCGGTAGCTAAAGTAGTATTTTTTGTACCCTCAGGCCTCGCTCCAACTTTCCCAACTATTTTCACGACAAACTCTGCCCGCAAGGTATGGGCTAACTCCGCAATCTCGGGAGAGAGGGAAGGATTAAATACAATCTGCGTTAGCCCGTCCCGATCCCGCAAATCAATGAAGATCACTCCCCCGTGATCCCGTCGCCCCGCAACCCACCCCGCCAAGATCACCTCTTGGCCCACCTGCCCCGACCGCAGGGCCCCGCAAGAATGGGTTCTCTTCATCATCCCACTACCTTCGCCCACTCCCCTGGGGCGGGCTCAAGAATAATATTCCCGCCCGCTTCCTTTCGCCACTTTAGTTCCGTCTGCTTTCGAGAGGCCAACTCCTTCAAACCCAGTCGCCCTTCTCCAGCTTCTCGACCCACCAGCAAAGCCCAGCGCGCCCCTTTGGCCTCGGCCAACTCCAACTGTTTCCCCCACTTGCCCGTTCCAGGATCATAATCCGCAGAGAAACCTCCGCGCCGCAGTTGCCCCACCAACCCCAAGGCCAACTCCCTTTCGCCGGCTTCCGCTACCACAAAAATATCCGCCCCGCTCAGCTTCTCTCCCACAATATTTTTCTCGCGCAAAAGTTCCGCCAAGACCGCATCCCCCATGCCAAACCCCGTCGCCGGCAGATCCTCACCCCCCAGTTTTTTCAATAGACCATCATAACGCCCTCCACCCGCCACCGCTCGCAACTTTCCCGCACGGTCATGAACTTCAAAAACTACCCCCGTATAGTAGGCCAACCCCCGGACCACTCGCAGATCATTCTCACACCACTCTCCGTAGCCCAACTGCTCAACTCCACGCCGCACCGCCATCAAGCCTTCCGAGTCCGCCCCTTGACCCTGCCAAGCCTCCTCCACTGGCCCTGCCAATCGGCCCAACTTTTCTCTCCGCTGCTCAGCCGTCGCCCCCTCCAACCGATCCAAGGTCCGCAATACCCCAGGTTTGTCCTGCTCCTCCACTCCATGTTTCGCTAAAAAAGTGTCCCACCAACTCCGATCACTAATCTTTACCACCACATCCTTCGGACCAAGCCCCAACAACTCAAAGGCCTGACAAAGAGTGCCGATCAACTCCGCTTCTGCCACCGCCGACTTCTCCCCCACCATGTCGCAGTTCCACTGATAATGCTCCCGATGCCGACCCCGCCGAGGCCTTTCATAACGAAAAAGCCTCGGAATGCTAAACCACTTGATCGGCTTGCGATAATTCCGATGCTGGCTTGCCACCATTCGCGCAAAAGTTGGCGTCATCTCAGGGCGCAACGCCACCTCGCGATCTCCCTTATCTTTGAAGTGATATAACTGCCCAACAATCTCCTCCCCCGACTTCTCCGTATACAACTCCAACGACTCCAACTCAGGCCCCTCATACTCCATAAAACCACTTCGCCGCGAAGCCTCCCGCCAAGCTTGAAAGATCACCCGCAGAGCTGAATGCTCAGGCGGAAAGAAATCACGAAACCCCGGGAGAGGTTGACCCGTCATGCCAACGCTCCAATCCCGGAGCGGACTGTCAGGACTCCGCCGGAGGAGGCGTCGTTCCCGCGGCCGCAATGACCGCCGCGAGCTTCGCCGAACTGCGAATAAGCTCCGCTTTCATCTCCTTGCCCGCTTTGAACTTCACTACCGCCCGGGCTGGAATCGGGACATCCGTTTCCGGCTTGTTCGGGTTCCGACCGACTCTTGCTTTGCGGATCTTAATTTCGAAAACTCCAAAGTTCCGGAGTTGTACCGCATCCCCTTTCAGCAGTGACTCTTTAATATGATTCAGCGTGAACTGAATCACCTTCAAAACGTCTTGCTGCACAAGGTTCGTCTCATTACTGATCCGTACTACTAAGTCTCTTTTGGTCAGGTTTTCCATATCTCCCTATCTTTAGGCACTTTCCATAAGCTCGCCAAGTTTAATTTTTAGCCTCAGTAATCAGCCATTTCCCCACACTAAAATCACAGTCTCTTCCGCCACTCCACTTTCGGTGCCACCGGATCTCCCACCGCCTCTGCAAAGGTGCGAAAATGTGTTTTGCACAGCTTGGCCAATCCCTCCCTCCCATTAACTTTGAAAATTTCCTCCGCCTGCTTCTTTACTCCCGCTCCACATCCCTTAGCTAATTCCCTACCCGCATCCATCGATAGCTTGGATAACGACCTAACGAACTCCGCTCGAGCCAAAATACTCGCCGCCGCCACCGCAATATCACTCTCCGCTTTCGTTCTCTGCTCCAACAGAATCTCCACCCCCTGCTTCCGTAACTCTCCCTCCACCAACAGTGGATTCCCGAACTGATCCGACAATGCCCGCGGACAACTCGGCACCTTGGCATGCAGATTCGCAATCACCTTCCCATGCGCCCAGGCCAACATCCGATTTAAGTTTCCAAATTTCCGGTACAGTTCGCTGTATCGCTCTGGCCCAATCGTGATCAACTCACTCCCACCCCGCACCGTCTTGCCAATCTCTTCCGCTAACTCCCCGATCTTCTTATCCGTCGTAATCGTCTTACTGTCCCTCACCCCAATTTCCAGTAAGCGCTCCGCCGTGTCCTCATCCACGTACACCCCAGCCACCACCAAGGGCCCAAACAAATCCCCTTTGCCGCTCTCATCAATCCCAAAATGAGGCGCATACATCTCGGGGTTGCGAACCTTCTCATAACCCAACCGCGCTTCTCCTAGAATCTCTGGCTCTAAGGTAAACTCCACAAACTCCCGCGCCTCTTTTCCCGCCACCACCAGTTTCCCGCTCAGATACATCTGCAAAACACACTTCCCCTTCCGTGCAGAAAAATGACCATACTCCAACGTTCCCAGCACAAACCCCTTTCCTAGAATCACCTCACGCAACTGAAGAACTTGGGCCTCGCTTAACTTGTGGGTAAACATCGTCTCAGCCATGTCTCTGCACCCTAGGTCCCCCAGTCCATTCATCGATTCTAAAATCCATCGTGCTTTGCCACTTCTCTATCGTTGGTTCCGCCACCACCAACGCCCTCTCCCTTGGCGCCTTCATCCCTCTCCCTACCGCATCGCTGTTTCCGAGTTCATGTGCCAGCAAACCCGCATTACCACCGTCATCCCCTACTACCATCGCTGGCTGCGCCGATTCCCCTCTTGGTCCGCTCTCGCTCGTGCCCCCCAAGCGGCTGTACTCCGCCATTGGGAAGGCCTCGGCTACTATCGCCGAGCCCGCTTCCTCCACGCCTTAGCAAAAGCTGTCCAACGCCTTCCCCAACGCCAACTCCCTTCCGATCCCCAAAAACTCCGTTTCCTTCCAGGAATCGGTCACTACACCGCAGGCGCTATCTCCAGTATCGCCTTCGCCATTCCCTCTCCCGCCTTCGATGGCAACGTCGCCCGCGTACTCGGCCGACTCCTCGCCCACCACCGCCGCTCCCCCAACCTAAAAAAACTTCAAGAGTTTGCCTCCACTATCGTCCCCAAAAGAAATCCAGGAATTCATAATCAAGCTCTCATGGAACTCGGTGCCCTCGTCTGTCTTCCAAAAAATCCACTCTGTTCCCACTGCCCCCTTCGCTCTGTCTGCCCATCCAGAAATAAACTACCCCGCCCGACTACCTCGCGCCCCAAGCCCACCACCCTTCAGGAAAATCTTCTCATCGTCCAACACGGTAAATCTGTTTGGCTCACCCGCCAACATCCCGCCAATCGCTGGCGCTCTCTCTCCCTTCTACCCACCCTTTCCGCCAAACCAAAAAAGGCCCTGCCCATTGGGAAAATTCTCTATGCCTACACCCGCTACCATATCTCCGCCGATGTCTTCCTAAGCCCATACCCGCCCAAAGACATTATCGGTCGCTGGTTCAACCCTTCCGCCTTGCGCCAAGCCACCCTCCCCTCTCCCCACCGCCGAGCCCTCTCTCTCTTACCCCAAAACCGGAATCTCTAGGGCCATCACATACGGCGAACCCTCTCCCCCCGCAATCATCACATGTGTTCCTGCAGGTAACTCTACCGCTGTCACTCCCGCCGCTTGTCCCACCGAAACCCCACTTACCTCATTCCCTCTTTCACTCTGCTCATCTTTAAAAACAAACGCCCCATTCTGCTGCTCGACCATAAATTGCAACGGAGACAACCACTGAGGCGGATTTTCATCCAGCAAAACCAACTCCGTCCCCGCACTCATTCCCGAGGGACCAGGATTCCGCCCAAAAACCATCGGCAAACTGTGTTCACTCACTCCCTCCCCCCAAGTCACCTCCTCTCCCCTTCTCCAACCCATTCGCAAAAGAACCTTCGGCCCCGCCGACCGCACTGGAGTACTCACCGGTGCAACCGCCCTCTGTACCGCCACCGCTGCCGCCGGCGCTACCCCCGCAGGTCCCGCAGTCCGACTCACTTCGCTCGCCCCAATCCCACTCTGCTCCGCCTTCTCCGTCATTTTACGCAACCGCTGCGCCAATACCCTCGAAACAATACTCCCAGGGTGATCCTGCCCGTCCGATCTCTTGTCCATCAGATCCTGTTCAGTCATCCCATACAACCAACACCTCCCCTTCGCCGTCGCCGTCGCGCTTCTTGGTAATTTTTGCAACACCCCCATCTCCCCAACCACTTCGCCAGGCCCCACTTTTGCAATTTCCTTGGTCACCCCATTCGCTTCTCGCGTCAAAATAACCTGACCCGAACGAATGATGAAAAACTTTTCGCTAGGATCCCCCTGCTTAAAAACCACCTGCCCATCCGTAAATCCCACCGTCGCTTTGCGAATCCCTGCATTCACCGCCTCCGTCCGAATATACGCCCAAAGAAATCTTCCGATCAGCCCCACCGCCGCTCCAGAACTCACCGCAATACAGTTCGTCACGAAATCGCCCGACCAATCAGTGCTTCTCCCAAATATCGGCTGGATCGCCTCCAGCGTCGCACTCATGCCCGCTACTCCAACAACTCCGAGTATCCAAAACATCGGCCTCAGCCCCATAATCATCAAGCAACCCAACAAACTGTAACCGATAAAGTGCACAATCTTATCCGCTTCAATCGCCACTCCTTTTCTCGCCATCAAACTCCCAATCACCGCACAGATCATCCCCGCTAGCGCAATAACGATCAGCACATTCCTCGTCCGCGGAGGAATATCTAAATGTGGCCCCTGAGTGGATCGCTTCGGCGGACTACTCGGAGCAGATTTACCTGTCCCTCTGGGCGCCGATCCACCTACCGGACCACTCATCGCAACTTCTTAGCCCAAGCCCTCAGCTCTCCCACCACCCCCGCAAAACTAGGTGCTCCCACCACCCTACTTCGCGCCACCATCGCTTTCCGTACCCGAGCTAACGCCGAACTTCCCCCTAGGACCTTTTCCGCCACCACCCCACTCCCTTTCGCCAACTCCTCCCAATCCTCCCGCGTCAACCGATCAATCCTCGTTCCCCTCTCCTCCGCCCGCCGCACCGCCGCCCCCACCACCTGATGCGCCTGCCGGAAAGCCCATCCCGCCTCCACCAATCCGTCTGCCACATCAGTCGCCAATAACTCAGGAGCCGAAGCCGCATAGGCACACGCCCCTACATCCACCTCTAAAGAAGCCACCGCACCCGCCATTACCCCCCAGCAAGCCCGCACCGTATCTGCCGCATCAAAGACGCACTCCTTGTCCTCCTGTAAATCCCGATTGTAGGTCAGTGGCAGCCCCTTCAGCACGGTCAGCAACGCCATCAAATGTCCCGTCAACCTTCCACTCTTTCCCCTGACCAACTCCGCCATATCGGGATTTTTCTTCTGGGGCATTAAACTCGAGCCCGTCGTGAATCTCTCGCCGAAACGCACAAAGCCAAACTCCGTCGAAGAAAAAAGAATCAGATCTTCTGCCAGTCGCGATAAGTGCACTCCCGCCAACGCCACCGCCGCCAAATACTCCACCAGAAAATCTCGATCCGACACCGCATCCATCGAATTCGTTGAAACTTTCCCAAAACGTAAAAGCTTTCGCGTGATCTCCCGATTCAGCTTAAGCGTGCTCCCCGCCAAGGCCCCCGAACCCAGAGGCATCACATCCGCCCGCTTGACCGCATCTTCTAACCTTCCCTTATCCCGTTCTAACATTTCCACGTAAGCCAGCAGATGATGCGCCAGCAAAACGGGCTGAGCCCGCTGCAAATGGGTGTACCCAGGCAGAATCACTTCCCGATTCTTCTCCCCCAGCATAACCAACGCCTTTTGTAACGCCCCGATCGCCAAGACATCTCCCCTCACCTGCTCCCTCATCCATAAGCGCAGGTCCGTCGCCACCTGATCGTTCCGACTCCGCCCCGTATGCAACTT
>CAJBOM010000166.1 GCA_903956835.1 uncultured Verrucomicrobiota bacterium | reverse complement strand
TCTTCCCGGGCGATGCGCGCCTACTTCAATGCATCGGACATCCCCGCAGTCATTGAAGGCAATGTCGAAATGGACTTGAAAAACCTGAGCTGGCTTTCCTGGGATCAAAGGCAAACCGGTCGCGTGCTGGCAGAATACCTCATCGGGCGGGGCCACACCCGCCTGGCAACGATCATGCGCGACATCTGGTCCATCGGCGAACACCACCTCCACGACGGCGTCGGCGAGGCGATGGCCGCGGCCGGCCTCATGTCCAACGCGCTGCGAATCCGCAGCACGCCTTCCGAGCGCGCGGCCACCCTCGATCTCGCGCACTCCCTGCTTTCCGATAAGGACGATTTTCCCACCGGCATCCTCTGCCGCAACGAATCCCAGGCCGACTGCGTCCGCGAAGTCGCCCAATCCCTCGGCCTGGGCGAACGCGTGGAAGTTGTCCTCTGCAACACGCCCTTTTCAAATCATGCCGTCAAATATGCCTGTGTTGTCCCCGATCTCGACGGACGCGAGCGCGGTCGCATCATCGGAGAAATGCTCCGCGACCAGATGGAAAACAAATTCGCGCCCGCCCGGGGCTGCCTCGTCGGAGTCCGCTTGCGCCAAGCGGACAACTGATTTTATGAACGGATCGAAAATTAAAGAAAACCTCCACTCCGGAAAATGCGTCTTCGGCACGCACATCGCCAGCCTCATGAATCCGATGGCCGCCGTCATGGCGACCGAGATGAATCTCGATTTCGCCTTCTTCTGCACCGAGCACATGCCGATCGACCGCACCGAAGTCAGCATGATGTGCCATCTCTACGCGGCCAAAGGCATCTCCCCGATGGTGCGCGTGCCCACCTGTGACGAAATCCTCATTGGCATGGCCCTCGACGCGGGTGCGCAGGGAATTGTCGTTCCCTATCTTGAGACACCCGACCAGGCCCTCCGCGCCGCCGGAGCGGTCAAATACCGTCCGATCAAGGGAAAACAACTCGACGACGTGCTCTCCGGCCAAAAAATCCTCTCCCGCAAAACCTCGGATTACCTGCGGGGATTCAACCGGGACAACTACCTGATCATCGGCGTGGAAAGCGTCGAAGCCATCCGCAATCTTGATGCCCTCCTCGATGTTCCGGGTGTGGACGGCGTGTTCCTCGGACCGCACGACATTACCATATCGATGGGGATCCCGACCGAGTATGAGCACCCCGATTTCATCAACACCGTGGAAGACATCATCCGGCGCTGCCGGAAAAAATCCGTCGGCGTCGGCTTGCACTCCACTCTGCTGAAGCTCGGCGACGCAACCCTACAACGCTTCCTCGACGCCGGGATGAACTTTATCCTCAACGGGGCCGACATCGTCGTGATGCGCGACGCGATGAACGCCCAACTGGACGAACTGCGCGGCCGGGCTAATAATACCTCCCCTCCCCCTCAAAAGGTGTCCGTGGATTCCGTAAAAACCTGCCTGGTCTGATGAATGCGCCCCGCAGCCGCGCATTTTCGCTCATCGAGCTTCTTGCGGCAACGGCCATCGTGGCGGCTCTTTTCGCGCTGCTCTTTAGTGGCGGCAAAAAATGGCTGAATTCAACCCGGTCTGTCCAATGCCTGGGAAAAATGAAAGCGCTGGGAGCCGCCGCGCATATGTACATCGCGGATAATAACGGCGGACTTCCGCACACTTCTGAAAATGCGAATTGGATGGTCAATCTCGCGCCCTATCTCGCTACCAGCGGCGAGCTCAAGAAAAATGACCCGTTCACCACAGTCTTCCTCTGCCCGGACGATCCCGCCCGTGCGCCGCGTCAGTTCCGCACCTACCGGTACAACGCCGCCACCCTCAGCACGACGGCAACCGTACTCCTACTTCCAAAAAAAATCACGGGGGTCGCCAGCCCCGCCACGTTGGCCATGTTTTTTTGCATCGCCTTCACGGGCAACCGCCAGTTGGAAATTTGGACCTATGACAACGCCATCTGGCGCGAAAACGTGGACAACGCCAATCCGCCCAGCCCGCCGGGCGTTAACCCCCGCCCCCACTCCGACGGCCGCGCGGTCAATATCGTTTTCTACGATGGCCACGCCGCCGCCGTGCCTTACCCGCTTCCCCCCGCCACCTTTCATTTTGACGGAAAGTAAGCATGCTTCCTTACCCCGACACAAAACCACAGGGCGCGACGGATTTTTACTTCGCCGCCAATTGGAACCAGGACGGCAACGTGATCGATGCCTTCCGCGAGAGCGTGAAATCGTGAAAAGAATCCGAACCCTGCTCCTTGGCGGCAAACCCTGCAAATGGCTGTTTTGCGGAGACAGCATCACCCAGGGCGCAAAACATACCAACGCGCATCGGGATTATACCCAGCTCTTCGCGGAACACGTCCGCACTACCCTTGGACGCGGTGAGGATGCTATCATCAACATGGGCCTGAGTGGCAATACCACGCGAGATCTGGTCGAAAAATTCGATTGGCGCGTGCGTCAGTTTTCCCCCGATGCGGTCTTCCTGATGTTCGGGATGAACGATTGTGACACACGAAAGGTGCCACTCGAAGAATTCAAGACCAACCTTCTGTGGCTGATTCGCGAAATCACGGCCAACGACGGACTGCCTGTCTTGCAGACGACTAACCCCATTGTTCCTGGCCAAGCACCATCCCGCGAACCTGCCTTTCCGGAGTATATGGCCGCCTTAAAGGAGGCTGCCGAGGAAAATGCCGTGCCGATAATTGACCACACAAGTCACTGGCTTGCCCTACAGGCTTTTCCGGTTGGCTGGATGACGGATGCGATCCATCCAAATGCTCAAGGGCATGCTGCAATTGCTTCCTACCTGCTCAAACAAATGGATGAAACTGCCGAAGCCCGCTATCCACTGGCACCAGCCGCTTTTCATTTTGATGGCCGCTAACGGCTGTTTAATTTTTAGGAGGCTCGCACAGCAACGAGTCGTGCAGCCGGATATATTCGTCCTCCCAGCCGAGATTGAAGTGCATCCACTCCGCCCCAGTGTCGAAGCATTGGATCCAAGCATCAAGCAGCCACTCCAGTTTCCCATGGACAAGCACCCGCTCGGCCTGCAGCGGCCGGCACCAGTTTTTGAAGTGCACGACATCATTTTTGACGGCGAGGCCCGCCTGATATTGATCGAAGAGCTGCTTGAACTTTAAGAGGTATCCGGTCCACAGCGGCAGGCGGCGGACAAAGTCAGAGCTGGTCCCTTCGGCCAGATCGACAGCCATCTGATGAACCTGCCTATAGTCCTCCACATTTGTCCGGTTGAAAAGTGCCCGCGGATAAGTGACCAGGCAGGGGCCGGAACTCTTCTGGATGGCCAGAAGCTTGTCATAAAACATTTTGGCGGCGGGGGCTGTGGAGCCAAAGAGCTTCCGGAAAAGCATGGCTAGTTCACTTTCTTGATCGGCTCCATAAAGCGCCTTTGCCATCATGTAGTAATTCATTCCGTAAGCCGTCCAGTTTGTCAGGTGGAACTGTGTCAAAAAGCCATCAACGCCAATCCGGGCATGCTCGCGAACCTCATCGAATATGGACTCATGAAATACCAGCGGCAAGGAAACATACAAATTGATGCCCATGAGATACTCGTAAACATTGACCTCGCCGCCGTCCTTCGCGGCTATCCAGGCTTCAAGATCTTTGCGGTAGGCGGAGTTCAGCCAGCAACTCGGGTCATGGATCGCGTGGTTGACGCACCGCCAGTAGGGGGCGAAATGGACGGCGGCCTTTTCAGGAATTCGGAACCCGGGTTCCGGCGAGGAGTAATTGACATAAGCGCAAAACGTCAGGGTCAAATCCGGGTTTTGCTTGTGGAGATCTTTCGCGACCTCGCAGATCAGGTCCTGGTAGATGCGGCCGGCTTTGTAAACGTGTTTGGAAACGCTGTAGGTGTCGCCTTTTGCAGACTTGTCGTAAAACTTCGAGCACTCGTCGCATTCGCACCAGCCAAATCCGTCGTTGGGCATCAGGGAGATCGTTTTGAGCTCGGGATGATCCCGGGTATAGCTGACCATGCGCCGGGCAATTTCCCGGCGCAACTCCGGGTTTGTGGTGCAGAGCTGCTCGCTCAGGAGCAGCGTCGATTTACTGGGGGATGGAGAGATTCTTCGGCCACCGATCGACGCGAAGAACTCCGGATGGCCTGCGGCATATTTTTCGCCCGGGATCCAAGAGCTGAAATTATGATGCCCGCTTTCTATCTCGATGCCCCTGAGGAGAAATGCCTCCCGCATCTCCGGGGTGGCCAGGTCGTAAAACTTCATCCAAACCATGAGGTAATTCAACCGATTCTTGACCATCCAATCGGCAATCAGGAAACTCTCGTCGGAAAAAGGAAACTCCTGAATCAAACCGCGCCTTTGAAGTAGTGGTTTTATAAGCCCGAGCAGGTTGCCGGAAGGAATCTCCCTTTCGGGAGAGGCGGAAGCGACAATATCCCTTCCCGGTTCAAAGAAACAGAAGTCGAGATATTTTTCCGCAAAATCGTAAATACTGTAAAGGACCTCGACCGGGCTGGAGCCCACAAAGTGGATGGTGTCCTCCAGTGCGGAAACCGTGTAGCCGCCGAGCTTCCGGTCAATGCTCAGGCGGACCTTGGTCTCCTTGCTACCGCCGGTTCCTTGGAACCGCGCATGGCAAAGTGATTTCAGTTCCGATGCCGCGAGCAAAACCGTTCTGTCGCCTGCGTAGGCCGGCGGCAGTTCTATGGAGAACGATGTGTTTTTTGACAGGACCATGAAACGATATTATCCGAATCAGCAAGTGAAACAAAGGGGGTCAAAGGCACAATAAGATTACTTTGAACTGCTCAAGATGGTAAAACCAGAATGCAGGTTTCCTCGTCAGGATACCCACAGCCGCAGCCAGCCCCCCGCTCGACCAGGACGGTGTGGCCACGTTTGGCGAGTTGGTATGCGGTGGAGGGCAGCATGGCGACCCTGTATTCCTGCATTTTGATTTCCCGTGGGATTCCGATGATCATGGTGTGTGGGATTAAAATGAAGGAATTTTCTGCGCGCACCCGCTGCGGGCGGCGGCGTAGCAGGTATCCAGCAATAACTGGCTGCGGATGCCGATCTCGGCGGAGTTCTCCGGCTGGCGTTTTTCAAGAATTGCGAGGCAGAACTCCTCGATCTCCGCCTGGTAGGTATTGATCTCCGGAGGGGTGATCGCGATGCCGCCCGAGGCGGTGCGTTTTTGGTCGGCGGAGTAGTCCGCGATATCGCCGGGGAAGAAGGTCATGGAGCCACCGGCGGCCTGTCCGATGGTTCCGCTGGCGAGGATGCTTCCGCGCGATCCGTAAAGCTCGAGCACGTTGCGACTAGAGACATCGGGAATGCAGAAGAAGGCATCCACGGAACCGAGCGCACCATTGGCGAAGCGCAGGCTGGCCAGGGCGGCATCCTCGGATGCGTAGGCGTGGATCCGGTTGGCCGTAAAGCAGGAGACTTCGCTTACCGGCCCGAAGAACATTTCGAGAAGATCCAGGCAATGGCCTCCCATGTCCATGAGCGAGCCGCCGCCGGCGAGGGTCGGATCCTGCCGCCACGCGCCGGGGATGGGGGGATACCAGCAGGAGAGTTGGGCGCGTCCCAGCACGGGCTCGCCGAGGCTTCCGTCCCGGATGAGATCCAACGCCGCGCGATGTTGGGAGTGGAATCGCATCATCAGCGCGGTGCCGAGGATCACGCCGCCGGCTTCGCAGTCAGCGGCCATCGAGCGGGACTCTTCCACGCAGAGGCCGAGAGGTTTTTCGCAGAGCACATGTTTGCCGACTTTGGCAGCCATCCGCACATGGGCGGCATGGAGGTGGGCAGGCGTGGCCACATAGACCGCGTCGATGTCGGCTCCCATCAGGTCCTGTTCACTGGTGGCTGCGGCTGCTCCGAATTCTGAGGCCACGGCTGCGCAGACCCGGGGGTCGGCATCATAGACGGCGACCAGTGTCGCGTGCGGCGCGGCGAGAATGCCTTCGGGGATCGTGCGGCGCCTTGCGATGCCGCCGGCTCCGAGGACTCCCCATCGAAGCGTGTGGGTTTTCATCATGGTGTGAGCGGTGATCCGGCGATGCCCTCGTGAAAAAAGACCGGCTGGAAGCCATTTTCGGCGCAGAAGCGGATCGCTTCCTCGCAGCGCGCAAAATGATCGGGTAGGTGGTTTTTGTAGAAGGGCCAGAAATACTGTTCGTGGGTGACGATATCCATCACCTCGGCGGTGCGCGGATCATTGGCAAGTTCTGTCAGCAAAGGGCGGATTTTTTCCACCGGCGTGTTGTTGCAGACGAGATCCACTTTTGAAAAGAGCAGCCCGCTGGCAAAATCCTTCAGCAGGTCGTGGCGGCTGAGCCACGCGGAGCGCGCCTCATCCAGGCAGCAGTTGATGTCGTAGCTGTCCCCCTCTAGGTCCGGGGAGAGGGATTCGTCGCCGCCGGTGTAGGAGCTACCAGTGCATGGCACGAAAAATCCGCTGAGCAATCTTGTGCCGCGAGCCACCAGCGCACCCCAGGCGGAAGGATGCACCATGGCCCAGTGCGTGACTGTGGTCGGAGAGTAGGCGCGGCCGCCCGCAAAGCGCAGGATCTCGGTGGCCACCCGGTCGTAGTCGGCTCCCAGGCGGGAGGCTCCCGCCTCGTCCTGATACGGACGGTCGGGGAACTCGGCGTGGGCGTGGAATGCCAGCTTGAGCCAATCCGAGCTGGCGTCGAACTCCGAGCGGTAGCAGTCGGGAAAATCGGCGAGCGTAAAGTCGTTTTCGGGCGTCGTAAAAAATAGGTTCAGGACGACCTTGACCCCGTAACGCCGGTTGAGTTCGCGCAGGCCTCGTAAATAAAACGAGTCGAACAGGCTTCCCGGACGGCGCTGGGCGAGATCGCGGAGGAAAAATATATTGTCATCGATGGCGAGTCTGTAGCGCGGTTGAGACGCTTTGTCCCAAACCACGCGCACCGAGCAGACTTTTTCCGGACAACTTTCGTTACGGGCTGTGATCTCGGTTTCCCCGTCATTCAGAATGATCGCGGCGGAGAATTCCCCATCTTGGCAGCGGGCTGGTGCGCCGTTGACAGTAATCGTGTTCCCGTTCCGGGCGCTGTAGTGTCCTTGCACGACGATCTCGAGTCCTTCGGGGACAACCCTGCCGTGGCGATGGTTCAGGACGGCTCCGGGGAAAGGATCAGTGATGAGGAAAGGCATGGTCGTGGACTGTTTAGTCTGGAGGGCAGTTACCGTTTGAGCGCGCGCACCGTCTCAAGAACGGTTTCCGCCATGTAGGCAACCTGTTCATCGTCCAAAGGATAGAGGGGCAGGTGGGTGTATCCGTGCCGGAACATTTCCTCGGTTCTCGGACAAGTGGCGGCGATGGATTTCTGCTCATAGCCGAGCTGCCGCAGAATTTCGAATTTATAAAGCGGGCCAAAATGGGCGATTTCGGTGACTCCCTTTTCTTTGAGTTTGAATTTGACGGATTGAATATCACCGTTGAGCGCTCCGGCGTCGATCCGCAAGGGAAACAAGTGGTGGCTGCTGGCGGTCTCGGCCGTGTCCTGCGGCGGGAGGATGATGGCAGGCTCCGCAGCGAAGGACGCGCATAGAAATTCCGCATTCCGACGGCGGGAGGCGATAATCTCTGGAAGCCGCTCGAATTGCAGACGGAATCCGAGAGCCTGAAGCTCGGTAGCCGACGAGTTTGAGGCTATTTGAGGCCGACCGAAGCGGTCATCGAGGGCGGTCACATCGTAGAGCCAGTCGGGGATCCGCTTGGTGAAGTCCAGTCCCAGAAAACGCGCCTTGCCAAATTGTTTGCCCAACTCGTGGTTGGAGACGAGCAGGCCGCCCTCGCCAAAGCTGTTGATGTTTTTGACCTCATGAAAGGAATATCCGCCGAAATGGCCGATCGTTCCTAGCTGGCGCCCCTTATAGGTGGCCCCCAGCGCGTGTGCCGCATCCTCCTGCACAAAGATGTCGTGCTCTCCGGCCAATTGCATGATCGGATCCATGTCGCACGCGTAGCCGCCGAGATGCACCGGCACGATCATCCGAGTGCGGGGCGTGATCTTGCGCGCCACATCGGCGGGATCCAACCCGAGCGTGTCGGGATCAATGTCGGCAAAAACCACCTTCGCGCCGATCATCAGCGGATACGCCACCGTGGCGATAAAAGTCAGGGCAGGAACAATCACCTCGTCGCCCGGTCCCACGCCTCCGAGCTTGTAGGCGGTTTCCATTCCCGTGGTCCAGTTGCACGTAAAACTGGCATATTTGACTCCCAGTTGTTCGCGGGCCAACTCTTCGGCTTTTTCCACTTCGCGGCCTAGCGTCAGCTTGCTGGCGCTGCGTCCTGCGGCGAAGAGCCCCTCCAATCCCCGGCCGATCTCCCCCAGAGCCTCTCCATAAGCAGCGTCGTTTTCGCCGGACGGAGGGAAAAGAAATTTCACGACTGCCAGCGCATCCGATGGGTTGTATCGCTCCCCGACAGCATGCCAAGGGATCCTCGCTCCCTCAACGGCATAGCGAAAATCGCCGGGGTTCGGTTTCTTTGGTTTTTCTCTGTTGGAACTCATGGTAAAAGAAGCGTGCTTGCAGGAACGTCAACTTTTATGTTCGGAAACCAAACAAACGCAAGGTATTTAATTCGCGATCCTGAAATGCCGGGTTCCAGCCGCCGTATTTTGCGTGGCATCTTGTGTGGTGCTGGCAGTCGTGCCGGCCTTCAAAAGGCGCTCGGCCTGAGCCCGGGCACGATCTCCGAGCAAATTGCCGGCATGGTTCGTGCGGGGTTGCTGGTGGAGGCGGCGGCACCAAGCAACGCGTCCCGCGGACGACCCCGGATCGGGCTCCAAGCTCATCCCCGGACTTTCGCCGCTGCGGGTTTGGATTTCGGATCGGGCCATTTGCGCGGGGGCCTTTTCTCGGCAGACGGGCAGGTGCTGGGCTGGTTGGAAATCAGCCGCGTCTGGAACCACGCGGAGGAGGCGTTGGGAGCGGCGAAGCTCATGTTGCCGCGACTGCTGGCGGCACTGCCGCTCGGAACTCCGCTGCTCGGTTTAGGTATTGCCGACCCCGGAATGGTGGAGACGGGCAGCGGGCGAAGTCTTGGCGCAGTGCATATTCCCGGCTGGCAGGATTTCCGCCTGGCCGATGTCATGACGGTCTGTGGGCCGCGAGTGGTTGTGCGGCCTTCCGCGCAAATGAAAGGCTTGGCCGAGATGCTGCACGGCGGATTGCGGGGTGTGCGCAACGGCGTATTTTTGGACTTGGGTATGGGTGTGGGGGCGGCTCTGATGCTCGAGGGCCATGTGCTTGGTGGACACCGCGGCCTGGCTGGAGAATTCGGCCATGTTTGTGTAAATCCAAGCGGTCTCGACTGCACTTGCGGGGGGCGGGGATGTCTGGAAACGGAGTGCAGTGGCCGGGCGATTGCTTCAGCCGCCGCCAAAGCCCGGACTGACGGAACGCTGCTCGGCAATTCCCTTTTGCTTCGCGGGCGCTCCCCTGACGCCCAGGCAGTCGCCCGTGCCGCGCTCGCAGGCGATCCTCTGGCCAGGAAGATCTATGGACGGGCAGGGCGGATGCTCGGTATCGCCTTGGGGGGCTTAATCAACCTGCTTGATCCGGAATACGTGATAGTTGGAGGAGGTCTGTCCGCAGCGGGAGATCTGCTGATGGACCCAGCAAAAGAGGTTCTTCGCAGTCAGGCCCTTTGTGCCTCAGCGGGATTGCCAGCAATCCGTTTTTCCCCGCTATCCTTGACGCAGGTCGGTGCTCTTGGGGCCGCCTCCTCTGTGATGTTGAATTACCTGGAGGCGGCCTGATTGATCACCGAGCGGATGCGGAGGCCACGAGTCGGGTTACACCCCATTGGAGATGCGGCAGGACGTCTATAGCGTGCGGCCCATGCCACACCACGCAATCAAATACTTCGCCGCAGCCTCGTTGTTTGCCTTCGTGATCGCTCCGGCTTGCGCCGCGGAAACGGAGGAAAAAGACGCCGCACCGGTTGACAGGGCTCGGGTTGGCCACCCTCGGAACCGCCCTAAAGAAATCCGCAACGGCCTCTCCGTCCCGCCCAAGATGACCCTCCGAAATGTTTTCCAAATGTGCACCCGTCCGACGTGGTCATTTTCCCAACTTTTCGCAGCCATTCCTCAATTTGCCACGCTCAAGCCCTATATTCCTCCCGGACTCTCCATGAAACACCTGGGCCTGTTCATGAACAAAACCTTCAGTGGTCGGCTGACCGCCTCCCGTATCCGCGCCATCCGCGATCAGTGGAAAGGCAACCTGGTGATCAAAGGAATCGTCAACCCCGAGGATGCTGAACTCGCCCTTTCCCTCGGCGCAGATGGAATCATCGTCTCTAACCACGGCGGTCGCCAGCTCGACCAAGGTCAGTCGACCATTAAAACTACCGCTGCGCTCGCGAAGGCTTTCAAAGGGCGCACCAAAATCATGATGGACGGAGGTATCCGCTCCGGCTCCGATATCGCCGTCGCCATGGCCAGTGGGGCTGAATTTACCTTCCTGGGCCGCTCACCGATGTACGGAGTTTGTGCGATGGTCTCAAAGGGCAAGAATGGCGTCCATCGCCCTTGAAGTATTATAAATCAGCACCTCGGGACAGTGTTTGTAGAACGGAACGGGTGGAATCATCTCGGCAGCGACCCATCCATCGTAACCCACGTTGCGCAGAGTTCCCAACACCGCCGGCCAGTTTACATCCCCAGAAAGAAGGTCACAGAACCCATCGACTGTCCCTACGTTGCGCCGATAATCTTTCAGATGAACACGCTTGATTCGCCGCCCGAGAATTTCGATCCACTGCTCCGGGTAGCCGAAGGCAAGTGTGTTCGCCACGTCAAAATAAACTCCAACATTTTTACTACTGAACTGGTCGACAAACCCACGCATTTCGATAGGGCTCAGCAGGAATTTATTCCAGACGTTTTCCACCGCAATCGTGATCCCAGCCTTTTCGGCGGCGGGCAGCGCCCCTCGAATGAACTCCGTCGCACGTTCATACGCAAGGTCGTAGCGCACGATTTCCGCCCCTGGAATAAAGTCGACTCCCACCGCACCGGGCACCACCAGAATCGTGTCGATGCCCAAAATCTCCGCACATTCGATCTGCCTATGTAGAATCTTTTTGGCTTTTTCCCTCACAGCAGGGTCTGCACTGGCGGCATTGGCCCCCCAGTAAAGAAAAGACATAAGGCCGCTGAGTTCGAGGCTGTGCTTTGCCGTAAGAGCGCGGAACGCTTTGAGTTCCTCATTGGTGCTTTTTAGATTTACGGGTCCGTCCTCGCTGAGGTCGATCTCAAATCCCTTGAACCCAGCCTTCTTGGCGAGGACAAGTTTTTCCTCAATGCTCCAGTTTCCGTAAAAACAACAACTACTAACTGATTTTTTCATAGAGGGATCTTTTAGCTTTTTGTGATTTTGACCGTGCGCCTAGTGGCGGCGGAACGGATTTCGCAAAGGACGATGGCGAGAGATTCTGCCGCCTGATCCCCGGTGGCGATCATCGGCGCCTTCTTTTTCTCAAGACACGCGATGAATGCAGCAAGCTCGTTATAATATCCCCCGAGGGACGAGAGATTGCCTACGCTAGTCGAGGATTCGCCCGCGCCGGGATTCACATAAGCTAGGGGCTGCTTTTCCCCGTCTCCGATTGTCAGCGTCAGCGTCGGGCTGGCTCCGCTATTGAACTCGACAGCCCCCCGCTCGAAGACCGCCTGAAACGCCATCTGGAACCCCCACTTTTTCGGGTAATTCCAACCACCCTCGGCAGTCACCGCCACGTTTTTGAAATGGTAGGTCGTGAAAATGTGGTCCCAACCAGAAACCCCACGCGAAGCGCGGGAGGTAACCGCATCCGGCTTCCCCAGCAGATGGCAGACATAGTCCGTGTCATGAATGTGTAGATCCAAAGCCGATCCCCCGGAACGGGCCTCTTTGAGTATCCAATGATCGACGCTGTGCATCGGTAGGCCAGAGCGCCTTTGCATAGAGAGGCTTAGTAATTTGCCCGCTTTCAGGGATTTGACGAAGGCTTCAAAAGCCATGTACTCCGGCCAGAATCGGATGCACTGGCCGACCTGGAGAAAAACCCCCGCCTTTTTAGCGGCCGCCGCAATTTTCCGTCCTTTTTCTTTCGTAAGTGCGAGAGGTTTTTCGCAGAAGACATGTTTTTTAGCTGCGATGGCCTTCAACGCGAAGGTGGCATGCAGATCGGTCGGCAGACAGACATCCACTACATCCACCGCTGTGGCCTGGAGCATAGCCTCGAACGTTCCGAAAACCGGCGCTTCAATCCCAAGCTTGGCGAGATGACGCCTAACCTTGGCCGGGTGCTTATCCACAGCCGCCACGAGCGTGGCGTGACGCAACTGCTGGTAGATCTGGGCATGCATGGTTCCCATGAACCCCAGTCCGATAATGGCGACTTTTTGCATAAGGTTTAGAGTGAGGAAATCCGTTTCCCCAAGGTGGCAGAGTCAATCTCAGCCAGAACAAGATCGAGCGAAGCGCTGGCTTGTTCCCCAGTGCTGATGGTCACTGGTTCCCCGCGCCCCAGACACCTTACAAAATAGGCAAGCTCGTGATAGTAGCCACCAAGCTTCGATATTTTTTCGACATCGGCCTGAGTTCTTCCGGTAGGGAGTGGCAAGACGACCGCGGAAGGAGCAGAATCACCAGCGGTGAGGATAAGCGTCGGTTCTGCTCGAGAATCGTAATCAAGGGCGGCTCTTTCAAAGACAGCTTGGAATCGCATTTGGAAGCCCCATTTCTTCGGATAATTCCAAGCGCCATGGGCCGTCACGCTCAATAATTCATATTCATATTGCGTCGAGATACTACTCCAACCGGTTTCATCGCGAATGCCTTGCGAAGTTACAGTCTTGGGTTGACCCAGAAGGGAAAGAAGAAAATCAGTATCGTGAATATGCAAATCGAGCGCAGCTCCCAGGCACCGCTCCGGCTGATTGACCCAGTTTTGTATGCTAGAAACGGGCCGACCAGTGCGGCGATCCATAGATAGAGAAACAAGACGCCCATGCTCGCCAGAATCCACCAGCCTCTTCAGCTCAAGATACTCGGGCCAGAAAAGAATGCAGTGACCCACCATAAACTGAAGATCCTTGCTGCGTGCCGCACGGACCATGGCAAGCGCGTCCTCCCGCTTGAGGGCGATAGGTTTTTCACAAAACACATGTTTTCGCTTCTCGAAAGCCTGAAGCGCAACTTCGCAATGTAGGTCAGTCGGTAAGCAAATATCTACAACAGAGAATTCCAAGCTTCCGACCGCCGAGGCGAAATCTAGAAAGACTGGTAAATCGACTACCCCGTGAGAAGAAAGCTTCTGACGGATCGCCTCCCCTTGAGGATCGACCACACCCACGATTTGCGCATCAGGCAGGAGTCGATAAACGTCGGCATGCATCGCCCCCATTGAGCCGAAACCAACCAGTAAAATCTTTTGAACCGTCGAGAAGATGCCCGATACTTCTACTTCCCTACGACCTAAAGGCTGAGAGTTTTTCACCTTCATGGATCAATGGAGATGACACGTCCCGAGCGGCGGGCTTCTTCCGCAGCAAAAACAATCCGATGGGAATCGAGCGAGGCTTTGGCAGATGTCAGTGGGACGCTACCTGGGGTTCGGAGGATCTGAGACAGTGCCTCGATAATCAGTTTATCCGCACCTCCATGACCAGCATCTACGGCTGGAAGATCGAATCGCTCGTAGGCATTGGATCGAAACGTCTTCACCTCGACCCAATTTCCCTTGTAGTCACATGTGATGACCCCATCGGTGCCATGGATGCGCGTCATGCGCTGATTGATACGTGCATTAAAGGCTGTGACCGTAAAAGTAGCCACGATCCCTTGATCGAATTCAAGAGCAACCACCTGCCGATCGACGGCGGTATTGTCGCAGCGAAAAACGCAGCGCCCATAGGGCCCATGATTCAATGCCTGAAGAATTTCTTCTGAGGAGTTGCCACATCCGAGGCTGGAATTATAGACACGGCTCAGATCAACATCTGTCGCAGAGTCTGCATATTGAATCGACGGATTGAGCACAGGCATTCCCTCGAGGTGGATTTTCTTGGCCGAGAATGGACACTCGGGCTCCGCTAGGCATCCCTGCGTACAACGATCCGTCGCCCCCTTGGGCTCCGAGGCGCGGGTAAAATAAGATAACGAACCAAAGGACGAAACTCGGAGACAGCGCTCTTCTGCAAACCATGCAATCAGATCTAGATCATGGCAGCATTTGGCCATCAGAAAAAATGTCGAACTCTTCTCGTTCCTCCACTGCCCGCGGACAAACATCGAAGCGAAAAAAACAGGATCCAGCGCTTCTACGTGGTCGATATTAACGATACGGCCAATGGCCCCCTGGTTAAGGAGGGCTTTGACTTTTTGATTCACTCGATGGTAGCGGAGAACATGGCAAACAAGAACCGTCTTGCCCGTTTCCCTCTGCGTTTGCTCGATGAGCTGGCAATCCTCCAATGTCGTTGCCATCGGTTTTTCCAAGAGCACGTGGTAGCCTTTCCGGAGTGCTTCGACGGCAGCACGGACGTGGTCCTGATCCATTAACGCCACCACGATCATATCCGCCATCCGGGGTGCGGCCAAAAATTCTTCAGAGGAGGAAAAAATCTTTCCTGTCTTGATCCCATGGCAGTTCGCAAACGCTTCCCGACGGCCAGCATCACTCTCGGCAACTGCCACCACCTCAAAAGCCCCTCTCGTCAGTACCATCTGCTCTGCATAGGCGCGTCCACGGTGGCCAGCCCCAAGGACGGCTACAGTAATCGGGTTGGATGGAGCAGTCATTTTCTTGAGTCTGACATGTTAGTCCTTAAAAGTCACGCTTTCAATTCGCATTACCTCTGTACTTCTCTTACGATCGTTGAAGATGCTACGTCTTAAAGCTAAAAATATCGGCGCGCAGGAAACTCTTACAGAAATATGTGTGAGTTTAATTCTTAAGCTGATCCGTACCGGACAGATCCCCATGGGTAGCCGAGTCAGTGAGGTACTACTCTCCCGCCGCTTGATGTTCGGCCGAGCTCCAGTACGTGCCGCCCTGGATCTGTTGGCCAGTTTGGGGGTTGTCGAACGACTCCCGCGGGCTGGAACTTTTGTCCGCGAGCTCGATATTGCCGACTATTGCGAGATTTTTGATGTTCGGGCTGGATTGGAAGGCATGGCTGGGTACTTGGCGACACGAAATCTCGGCGAAGCTCAACTGGAACAACTAGAGAAAGTCGCAGCGACGCTAGATGCCTTGGACATCAATGGCTTTTCGGAGGACAGTTCACGAGCGGAAAAATTACAACATCTCGATACCCTCTTCGCGCTCGATTTTGAGTTTCATATGGGCATCGCAAAAGCCTGTGGGAACAAAAGAATTATTATTCTCCTAGAGAACCAGCATCTTCTCGAACGCTCCTTCATTCTCGGAATCGGTCTCCCCCCCCGCAGAGACAAATCTGAAATAACTTACCCAGACCACCGCGATATCGTGAAAGCAATTCGCCAAGGCGAACCGTCAGTCGTCAGAGCTACCATTCAAGCTTCTCTTTTGGGCACGAAGGATGCCGTCATCCGCCGTGTCAATGACCTCGGCAATCTTTCCGCCAAGAGTCAAGAAACGCTCAGCTCTCTTGCTTAGAAAGTGGCGGATTCTCGTACTCGGGTCGACTCGGAGTGAACGATTCCACCGATTCCGAGTCCTCCAATGCTTCCGACCCGTGACGTTCCCAACTTTCGAATAGAAAAGCATCCCCCGCAACAGCATCGAACGAAGTCCCGTCATCGAGAAAGAATCGTATCCTTCCTTGGATCACATAACCCGCCTGCACCGCGACATGATCATGGATCGGAATCCGAGCTCCGGCCCGCTGGGAAAAATGACAGATCATCACGTCCGGATTGAACACCAACGTTCGACGCTTGATTCCTGGCAGCGGTTGCACCAGAACCGTGGCACTCATTTGACTAGTCTTCATGATCTATATTTCCTCACTTTTGGCTTGCAGAAAAAGAATCCTAGATGACTATGTTGTGACATGTCAGCTCATATTTTCAGTCGTTCCCTCCTGCCCTCCTTTTTTCCTATCTGCTTTGCCTCCAAGCCAATCTGGGCTGGGCTTTTAATTTTTATTTCTTGGTCCTCTCTTTCGGTAGCCGAGAAGACAAAAATTCCTGCAGGGCCGGATCCCATCACCAAGTGCGAACGTTGGGCGGTGCCGAGTTGGGGTGATATTGTTTGCCTCTACGGCCCGGGGACGGATGCCTCCATGGATACGCCCGAAGCCCTCGCGCGAACGATCAAGCGCTGGCAGGCCCGCGGCCTGAATGGGGTGACGCTGCGCTCGGATCTGGCCGATTACGAGTCGATGATTTCGCGAAACCACAGCGTCCAGCAAAACCCGCGCCTGCAACTGCTGCTCGACTTTGTGGATCGCGTGGCGGCGAAATTCAATGTCCTGGCCACGGCAGAGAAGATTTCCTCTCCCCTCGGTTTTAAGATGTGGGTCTGGCATCCGCATCTTTACAGCGACGGGGCTCCGGGGAATATCGGCACCCCAGGCTGGGGGCGGATGATTCCGTGGTCTTATTCGTCCCAATACTTCCTTGATCATCCGGAGGGAATCACGGTGGACCGCAAGGGCAACAAACTGTGGATGGTGCGCGAGTACGCCTACCCCGGGGCCCGGGCGACCAAAGTTGCGGAGTTTGTCCACATGGCAAAAACCCTCGGCGTGAAACGCTTCCTGGCCTGCATGCGCAGCGAGGTCAATCAATTGGTGGATCCGCCCGAGAAGGGGGACCAATATGGTTTCAACCAACTGGTGGTGGACGAAATGAAGCAGAAGTACAATGTGGATATCCTGACCGATCCGCGCTTCGACGCCTTCAGTCCCGATTTCAAGCTGGACGATCCGATGGTGGAAAACTGGCGCAAACTGCGGGGCGATCATGTCACACAATTCTACCGCGATTTGCGCAAGGCGCTGGATGAGGTCGATCCCAAGATCGAAATTGCCTGTACGTTGTCCGGTGACTATGCGGGCCCACCGTTGGGCAATCAGCGGATGGACTGGCGCACTTGGGTGGACGAAGGCCTGATCGACGCCTTCATTGCTCCGGTCACTTACGAAGCCACGTACGATTCCGATGCGGCCAAGAAAAGTTACCTGACTAATGTTCGGGAGGGTCTTGGCGTTCCTACTTTTCCCCAAATGCGAGACTATATCGCGCAGAGCAAGCATCCCGAGGTTGAACTGATCTCCGGAGGAGCCACGGCCTATTTTGAAGAGCCCCCATTGCCCGGGACGAATGGCTGGCGTGTTGATGTATGGTATGAAGTGTACACCTCGGCTTGGTATCAGCGTTGGAGCCAATGGATGAACGACGTGGAAAAGCTGGGGGCCATCAATTTTATCCTACAGAACTTTGATGCTTTCCCGACGGATGCCGCCAAGCTGCCCCCGGCGGGGTCACTCGGTTTGATGAATCACGATCCGGCGATTCAGGCCTGTCCGGGCGGATGGTATCCCTTCGGCGACGAGGCCAGCGGGAAGGCTCTCATCCAGGACAAAATCCGGCGCGGCGAGAAGGGCAACGCCGTCCGACTGACCAGCAACGGGGCGGAAGGCCCGACTCTCACCGGATGGCACAATGCGGATGTGGACCGGAGTAACATCTCAGCCCGCCTCGATACCTCGATCAGTAGCGGCACGTGCAACTATTCCTTCTGGATTCAGCGGGAAAGCGAGGACAGTGGGTTGATCACCTATCTGGAATACAAGGGGGGTGAGTTGGACGTGGGTGTAAAAATCGAACCCAAGACCGGTTTGATTTCCTACACCGCCGGCCGCGGTCCCGGCGGAACGGGAACCTGGAAGCCGACCACGGGTCATATTTCGGTCGGCGAGTGGCAACGGCTGGAGATTGTGGTGGATTTTCCGAAGCAGAGTTATTCGGTCCGCCTCGGTGAAAAAGACGCAGCCCTGCTGGCGGAAAACATTCCCTACTCTCCGCCGCTGCCCCGGAAAATCGAACTCAACGGAGTAAATGAGCAGTTTGACGTCCCGGGTTACAAGGGCTTCAACCAGGTTCTGTTCCAGCCGCTTGGTCCGGCCGGCAGCAAGAACTACCTCGACGATCTGGCTGTGTTGTGGAAACCCGAACAGGTCTTTGCCAAGGCGAAAGACACCAAGTTCGAAGACGACTTCGAGCAGGATCCACGCGGGGCGGACCTCAACGGACTCAAGGCCCAAAAGAGTGGAACGTGGGCGACGGAACCACCGGCGCCCGGACCATTTCAAGTTATTTCGAGCACCTCCTACCGGGAAGGAAAGAACTCAATCCTTACGAGCAGGCGCGGCGAGATCCGGCCCATCCCATCCCAACCGGTCCTCGCGCCGAAGGACGGAGTCGTCACTTTTGACGCCGATTTGTTCATTCGTTCGGATTTGCCCTATCCGTACCTCATGCCGGGCCGGACGAATACCTCCCGCAATGAAGTGCGACTCATCATCGAACAGGCCAATGGCAAGGCTGTCGCCACCGCCGCCGCCGTCAAAGGCAAGTGGTCTCTGTTGGAAAACGGCAAGGCCAAGGAGAGTGAGGTTCTCGTCCCCTATGATTGTTGGATGCAAGTGCAGGTGACGATTGATCTTCGCGCGCGCACCTGCACGCTGGCGCAGCAGCAGATCGGACAGGTCGCGCAGAAGTTGGTCACGGCTTCCCTGCCGGAGGACTTCTCGGCGGGCCAGCCGCTATCCTTCCGTATCAACCTCGGGCCGGCCAACAACCTGGTCGTGCTCGACAATGTCAAAATCGCCACCGGCCAGCCGCAGAGTACTCGATGAAGATCAGCGATCTCTTCTCGCTAAAAGGGCGGACGGCCGTGGTCAGTGCGGGGGCACGAAATTTTGGATTTTACTTTGCCCAAGCTTTGGCCGAGGCCGGAGCCACTGTTCACCTCACCTCGCGGACGCTCTCCGAGGCCACCAAGGCAGCCCAAGAGCTGAAACAGCAAACAGGGGCCGAGGTCTACGGCCATCGGGTGGATCCAGCGGAGGAATCCTCCGTCGTGGACTTTTTTCGCGAAGTGGAAAACCGGAGTGGGCGCTGTGATGTGCTGGTCAACAATGCGGGAGGCCGACCTCCCTCTCCCCTACCCGTGAATGACTATGCCAACGCCACGGAACGCCATCCGCTGGAAACGTGGAAGGCCGTGCTGGATGCTTATCTCACCACTTCGTTTTTAATGACGAAACATGCGCTTCCGTTGATGAAACGTGCAGGACGAGGCTCCATCGTTTTTGTCAGCTCTGTTTCTGGTCTCGTCGGCAGAGATCGCACTCTCTACGCGCCCTTTCCAGATCAAAACGCAAACTGTGTGGATTATAGTGCGGCGAAAGCAGGCATGCTTGGATTTATGCAGGATCTAGCGGCCCAGGTCGGACCGAAAGGAATTCGGGTGAACGCGATTTCCCCAGGCGGATTCGAGCGCGGTCATCCGAAAGAATTTGTCGCCGAATACGCAAAACGGACGATGCTGGGGCGTATGGGCGAGGATGCAATCGATCTGAAGGGGGCTGTGGTTTTTCTCGCCTCGGAAGCGTCCCGCTACGTCACCGCCCAAAACCTCGTTGTCGATGGAGGATTCGTTTCTTATCGTTAGGCTGATCCATTGGGCCACACCTGCTCTCTTAGCAGGTGCCGTGGGGATGACGGGTTTGGCGGAGACGGTCACACCCTCTGCGCTCTATGTGAGTCCAGCAGGCCACAATTGGAGAGCCGATGGCATGCCGTTGCATAAGGCTAGTGAGGTGGAAGCATCTCTCCGTATCGCCGCAAAACTAGGCATTCAACGAGTCTACTGGCGCGGCTTCCAAGAAACTTACCTCCTCAAGCATGCTTACTTTCGAAAAGAAAACTTTCTCCTCAGCTCCTATTGGGACTGGCTTCGCGAACTGGATGGGAAACGGGGTATTCACCAAGCAGCTGTTAAAACCAGCGCCGAACTTGGGATGGAAATCTGGGGAGTTTGGGGCCTTTTTGATCTTGGATCAGATCCCCGTGAAGACGCCTATTGTGGCTCGGCCGCGGGCTTCGGTCCGCTGGTATTCGAAGATACCATCCGTATCGACCATCCAGAAGCTGTCCCCAAAGACCGCCATGGCATCCGAACGCAATGTGGCACAATACGACTCATCGATCCAAGTATTCGACGCGCCCTAATCGACCGGCTGACTGCGATCATGGATCAGGGGTATGATGGACTACTTCTCTACACCTATTCAGAAAACCTCAGTCTCTGGTTCCTGGGAGAGTTTGACCTTGGGTCAGAGGGCCCATTATCAGGTAGCGAGGTCACAATGTTTGTTCGAGAACTCCGGACCGCGCTGAAAGCTAAGAATAAGCGCCTTGCCCTGCAAATCGATCCTCGAACCTCCTTCCGTGACGGTCCCTCACCATGGCTTGGATTGAGTCCAGATGTGAATAACGTGGGGCGGATTCCGATCGCTTGGAAGGACTGGTTACGAGATGGGCTCTTGGACGAGATCGTGGTGGCAGTTCCAGAGGGATCAATGGACAAAGCAGTCAAACTTGCAGAGGAAATTATGCGGGATTTCCCAAAAATACCGGTGGTGTTGCTTGCACGCCACGACCCCATCCCCACTTCGGATGCTAGGATCGCAGTGGACGCACGGCGCTCCATAAGCTTTCAGGCCCGGTTTCTAGAAAAAGCGCAAAGCCTCAAGCCTCTTCGTGATTGGGCAAAGAATCGCACCACCCCCATCAAAGATTCTGAATCTCTTGAAAAGGTCGACAGCGCGGCCACCGTGGCGGCCCTTCTTACCCTCAAGACCAAGCCACAGGCCTCCATGATTCCTGCTCTTCTTCGCGCGATCAGAAGTCACCCAGAATTCCCGGTTAGGCAACAGGCCGCAGAAACTTTGGGCTCATGGGGAATCGCCGCAACCGAGGCTCTCGATTCGCTGGTCACCGACAAGGATGCTTCGGTTCGGCGCGTGGCCCTCCAAGCCGCTGCTGATTTGCCTCCCCCCTCTCGAACCCGGTGGCTGAAACCTGCCCTGCACGATGACGATCCGTACAATCGCTGGATCGCAGTCCGTGGTCTCCTTGGGACTCTCCAAGTCAGCGAGAGCACCCGCATCATTTCCGAAATGTTAGAGCACGACCCTCATCCCACCGTGCGAAGCGCGGCGGCATGGATGGTTCGACCAGGTATGGAAATGAGCCCTGAGCTTTTTAACGCCCTTAAGAATCGGTTTGTTAGCCTGCATGACGATCCTGCTTGGCGATGGGAATTCCGAACCGTCGGCGATGCCCTCCTTCGCGCAGGAAAAGAAGGTCGTGATTTCCTTCTCACATGCCTCTCCAAAAGAAAATTTCCAAAACTTTACGATTCCGCTTGGCGTGTACTCTTTATTCCACAAAATGGAGTAGGACTCGAATTAGTGGATACCTCACAAGCCACCAAATCCTACCTTGCCTACCCTTCCAAAGAGCCTCCCCCCAAACCCACGCCTTAACCTCACTAAAAATAACTCCCTGGATTAAATTTGTATAAGAATCTTGACTCTAACATGTCAGCGTAGTATGGTTTAACTCAATGCCACTCACAACAATGGCGCTTGTCGTCACGGGGATAGATGCAGTGGAGCTTCGGGAATTACCTGTGCCAGAGCTTGATCCTGGCGAGGTCCGTATCCGGGCCTTATTTTCTTTACTCAGCATCGGTACGGAGATGTCGATTGCGAATGGTCACCGAATGGAAAATGCCAAGTTTCCCTATGTTCCTGGCTACCAAGGCGTCGGCCGAGTCGAAGAAGTTAGCGACGGAGTAAAGTCGGTTTCGGTCGGAGACATTGTGATTTATCTCGGAGGACGGACTCAGCTTCCCGTCAACGGGGTTTGGGGAGCCCACCAAGGAATGATCGTCTGCGGCACGGATGGTTTAATTCATATTCCCAAAGGACTCACCCCCGAACAGGGAGCACTGGCCCCGCTCTTCGCCGTTGGCTTGCATGGGGTCAATCTCGCGCAGGTCAATCCATCCGATGTGGTCGTAGTGCTCGGCCATGGCCTAATTGGTGCGGGCGCAGCGCAGGCGGCGCGGGCACGAGGTGCTACCGTCGTGGTCAGTGAACCAGATGCGGCGCGAAGGAAACTAGCGAGCCAACATGCCGCCCATGTCGTAGTCGATCCAACCAAAGAATCTCTCGCCGATGCGGTTAAGGCTGTTCTACCTCCCGGTGCTCGGGGTGCTGACGTCGTCATAGAGTCCAGCGGGCATGCCCCCTTGATTGAAACCGGAATCGAGCTGTGCCGGTTCGGCGCACGGCTTGTGCTGCAGGGATGGTATTCTGGGAATATTAGCTTCAGCTATATGGCGGCACACCGTCGGCAGCTTTCGATGCACTTCCCGACCGGATGGGGGCCTGCTGGCACAAAAGAAGCAGCGCTCAGGTTGGCCAATGAAGGGATTTTTCAGACTTTGCCATATATCTCGCATCGAGTGGGGATTTCCGGCGCAGTGGAGGCCTATCGAATGGCGATGGGGCCTGGACGCAACGCCATCCTTGGCCTGCTCTTTGATTGGAGTTCATGAAAGCTGCCATCGTTGAAGCTCCAGGAAAAATAGTAATCCGAGACCTGCCAGTTCCGAAACCTAATCCCTATCAGGCACTGGTACGCATGGAGGTCACTGGTGTGTGCAGTGCGACCGACCGAAAGCTTTCGCTTGGCCTAAAGCCATTCGCTCCAAGTTACCCATGCTTACTCGGCCACGAGGGAGTAGGAACAGTAGTTGAGACTGGGGGACGAGTCGTCAATTTTAAGGTGGGGGATCGCGTTCTCCGACCGTGTGGGATCTACCCCGGTCAGGAAATGCAGGGCATTTCATCAGCTTGGGGAAGCTTCTGCGAATTTGCACTCGTCACCGATCTAGAAGCTTGGAAAGACCAGGAGCCAGCGGGCGAGCACTCGCGCTTCGGGTATGCCCGAATGCAAAAGAAGGTGCCAACGCACTGGAGCACGGATGCCGCTTGCATGTTGATCACGTGGAAAGAAACGTTCAGCTCATTGCAGCAGGGCGGCGCGATGGAGGGTCGGGCAGTTGCCGTTCTTGGGGACGGCGCCGTTGGACTGAGCTTTGCCGCATGGAGCCATGCCCTGGGTGCCACATCGGTTGAAGTCGTCGGACACCGAGCGTTCCGCCTGGAGCGGGCTCGGATTCTTGGAGCCAGCGTCACTCGGAACCTCCGTGCTGGCGATACCTTCGAAGGGGGACGAGATTTCGACCTCATCGTCGATACGCTGGGCACAAATGAGGCCGTTGCTACCTCGCTTCCCCGACTCAGGAACGACGGAAAGTTTCTTGTCTACGGGATGGATAGCACATTCGAAACACACTTCGACCGCTCGACCGCTCCGCAACGTTGGTCCTATGTGCAGGCGAATCCTGACGAGGCGGGCGTGCACGACGAGGTGCTCCGCCGGCTTGATAAAAAGCCGTTTGATCCCGCAACCTGGATCACCTTCCGTGGCGGCATTGAAAATCTTTCCAAAGCTTTCACCCACCTAGAATCTCCTGAGTCGGTTAAAGCGGTTATCACCTTCCATGAAACCTAAAGCTAAAATCTACCTAGAGACCTTCGATGCGGGGCCAGGTGGGTGGTGGGGATGGAAGGGAAATCACCTCGGCTTGCAGGCTTTGACAAACAAAGAAGGTTATGTCGAGACGATCAGTCCGTGGTGGATCGACTATAACCACGCACCACCAGGAGCTGGCTATTTACATATGTTGTGTTGCCTCAACACCAAAGGACCTTCGGGTGAACATATGAAAGAAATCAGCGGAACAAATCGATTCATCGAGGGAGGTCACTCGCGCAACCTAGAAAACGCCAAAGTGAAAGTCCGAATCCGGGGCGAGTTGAAAGCCAACGGAGCACAGATCGTCCTCTTAATCCAAGCGAGTGTGGCTGGGTTCGTCGTGCCGTGGGCGCTAACATCGCAACCCATCACCGTCCAGAGTGATTGGACTGAGCAGACCCTTACGCTCACGCCCGAGGAGAAAGCTTGGACCTGCCTAGGTGGACGACACGATCGTGCAGATTATTATGGAAAGCAACCACTCTCCCCCTGCCTGCGCGACGTGAATCAGAATCTCAT
>CAJBOM010000165.1 GCA_903956835.1 uncultured Verrucomicrobiota bacterium | reverse complement strand
CCTGTCGCGAAGTCCAGATTCTTCAACTTCGCTTTGGCTTGGACAACTCCGAGGAACGCACCCTCGAGCAAGTTGGCAATAAACTCAGCGTCACCCGGGAACGTGTTCGCCAGATCCAAAACTCTGCCTTGGCCAAACTTCGCCAACGCTTACTCAAAGAGGAAAACTTTCCCGAGTATTTCCGCAAACTCGTCGGGCAAGAGGGTCTCGTCCGCTTGGCCTAACCCCCTCCTATCCTTTGGTGGTTGAACCGCCGCCCGCGCCCTTCGCTCGTTGCAGAGGTCTCGTGCGGCGGTTCTTGTTGTTAAGACTCTCTCTTCTCATCCCTAATCTTTCTTTCTCCCTTCATCGCCCACTTCCTTATAATCTTAGTCGTGCACTGCCTCATCCTACTCCTAGCCCTCACCCTCACCGCCTGCTCTCGCCCCGACACCCGCCTTGCCCGCCAAATCCATCAGCTCTGTCAGCAAGGCAACCTCCCCCAAGCCCAAGAGGCTCTCGCTACCGCTTTTCGTCAATTCCCCGAAAGCCTCTCGCTCCGCCAAGAACGCCTCTACCTCAACCTTCTCGCAGGGCAACCTGAACTCGCTGCTGCCGAGGCTAGCCAAATCCTCCAAGCCAACCCCTCCGCCCAACCCTACCGCCAACCCCTCCACGACTCCTCGCCCGCCATCCGTGCTCTCGCCATCCGCGCCATCGCCCTTCATCCTCCTACTCGCCCCCCTCCAGCCTCGCTCTTAACCACCGCCCTCCAAGATTCCGATCCCACTGTCCGACGCGCCGCCCTCGAAGCAACCCAGATTCTTTCCCCCTCAGAAGCTCTCCCCCTCGTCCGCCAAGCGAGCCAAGATTCCGATTGGCTCACCCGCGCCGCCGCCGCTCGCCTCTTCGGAAGTCGCGCCGACCCCTCCGCCATCCCCACTCTCTTTTCCATGCTCTCCGACCGCGACTCCTATGTCCGCCGTTTCGCTCGTCGCTCTCTTCTCGAACTCGCCACTCGCTCGACACCCAATGCCTACCTCCCCGCCCTCCAGTCAAAAGATCGCACCACCCAAGTCGTTGCCGCCCTCGCCCTCGCTCGACTCAACGATGGCCACGGCCTCGATATCCTTCTGGCCGAAGTCGCAAATCCTCTCGGCATCGAACGCGTCGAAGTGGTTAAATCTGCCGTCCGCGTCAAAGACCCCCGCATTGTCCCCGCCCTTCGCCTCGCCATCGCCGATCCCGATCCGGAAGTTCGGGTCGTCGCTCTCATCGCTCTCGGTTTACTCCGCGACAAAGACTCCGCCCCCCTCCTCCAAAAGATTTCCGCCGATCCCTCGTCTCCCAAAGACGTCCGCCTCGCCGCCGCCAAAGCTTTAGAACTTCTCAGCCAACCCCCCAATAAACCGTAACCCCCCCGCCTCTCGGTCTAAAACTTCTGCGGGCCCAGCTCTTCCTGCTCGAAAATAATTAAATCATCCAACGCCCGCGCAAAATCCTCCATCCCCGTCGAAGGCATGATGATCCGATCCCTTCGCCCTCCCACGTCCTCAGTAATCCGCAAAAATCGGCCCCGATCATTCTCCTTTAAATCCAAAAAGAATGTCTTTCTTTCGATTTGCACCTTTTCCGATCGTAATGTTCTTTCTTCTCCACGTTGGTCCATAAATCAATTCCCCTTTGTTAAATCCTACAAAAAGCCCCTCCCACAGTCAATCCAACCCACCCCAATCACCTTGCGCTTCGACAAACCTTCCGACGCCAAAACCAACCCCCTATTAAAATACCCGCCGTTCCTACTATCGCATAAAGCCAAGGGGACATATTCCAAGCCGACTCCTCTACCCCCCCCGCCGTATCCACATCCTCCAGTTTGGGGATTTCCTGACTCAGGGTTGAAGCCACCGTAATCTTTGAAAGTTTTACCCATCGCTCTTTCTCTCCTGCTAAAAGAACCGCCGTTTCTGGAATCCTCTTTTCCATCTCCGCATATTTTTGCAACGCGATCCCCGCCTCCTCAGGCACCACCGGATCCTTCTCACTCGCTAATGGTAAAACCCCCACTACCAACCCCTGCCCTAAAAGCGCCAACTTTCCATCCAGCCCCACCACTTCCCACACCCCCTCTTTTCTCACTGCAGTTTGCGCCGTCCGCGCTTCGATCGGTCGACCCAGCGCAGATCGGCAAAGCACCAAGCAGGGTCCCGTCACCACAGGTCGAGCCGCCACCGCCTTAACCGGACGAGCGGGAGCCACACTAGGAGCTGGAACCGAGGTCCCTGCGCTCTTTTTCGAGGGCGCCACAACCAGATCTCCAGAAGCCGTCTCCATGCTACCCAACAGCTTGTCCGACTCGCCGCTTTTTCCCTTTTCCCCCACCTGAATATAATAAGGAACTTCTTTGGCGATCGCCTCAGGCAAAATCGCGCCATTCTCCTGATTGTGAAATTTACCCGTAACCAAACGCCCAGGAGATCCATCTACCATCTTGGAAAGTAGCGCGCTCTGCTCCTTCGGTACCCGTAAAAATATTTTTCCCTCCTCCTTTTTTGCGTGCCCCGTCGTCGCCTCCAGCCAAACAAATTCCGGATCCACCACCGTAAATTTAGGAACAGGCACGACCTCACTCACTCGCAACTTCACCTCTTTCCCTAAATACGCGTGCGGATTTGTCTGATAGTAGTTCGCCGTCAACGACTCAGCCTTACTGCCACACACCAAGCCCATAACCGACACCACCATCAAATAAAATATCTTCATACGTTTAACTAAGTCGATATTCTCGTGTTCTCAACCCCTTTTTTTAACCCCACCTTAATTTTTGGGTCATAGATAAAATTCGAAAAATACTTTAGAGCATAAATGCCTTTCCTTTAATTTTTTACAGATTTATAAAGACTTTAGTTTGCTTTAGTATTTTTTCGTGATAAGCTAATTATGTGACGATCTATTTAATTCCTTTTGCCTCTCTTCCCTGGTTCTTTCCGCGCGGCGTCGATCTCGTCAACAATCTCCCCACCGTCATCCTTGCCCTTTGGGTGGCTCTGATCTTTTCAACCTTGGTCTACTTCCATGGAGGAGCAAAAGATCTAGAACAAAAACCTGGCACCGTTACCCCCAT
>CAJBOM010000164.1 GCA_903956835.1 uncultured Verrucomicrobiota bacterium | reverse complement strand
TTTCTTAGCCGCTACTGTACCCCTCAAGGCCAAGGCGTCCGTATCGATACAAATAGTCCGATGCTCTCCTTCACAGGCCACCGCCAGATTATCCAAAACTGCCGAGCCCGCGCCTCCCACCGCTAAAACTGCAACTTTTTCTTTTTCAATGGATAGGTTTTTCATGATTTTCTTCCTTTCGTTCAAGCTAAGAACCGCATCGCCGAAACCATTTTTCCGAATGATTTCTGCAGTTTCCGCCAACCTTGAGTACGGCGCGCCTCCTGACGCTCCGTCTCTGCTGCGTATTTCAAAGTCCCCAACACCGTGGAAAACTCTGGCCGCTCTAAATCACTTTGCTCCCCGAGAAAGTCTCGGGCCCGACCCATTCGTACGGGTCTTGGAAGAATCTCTCCCGCCAATCGACTCAGTCCCCGCATCCGAGCTCCGCCTCCGGTGAAAACCACCTCCGCTTCCACCGCACCCCATAGATTTTGCTCCTCTAAATCATCCCGAATAATCGTCAGGGTCTCCGCCATCCGCGCTTGTAGAATCTGAACCATCGCTTCTTTATAAAATGTCCGTCCATCAAAGCTGATCTCTCTCGCCAGGGTGATCTTGGCCTCTTTGTCCTCTTCCTCAATTACCACCGCACCCATCTCTTTCTTCAGCTTTTCCGCCCGCGCATAGGGTATCTCGAGCCCAATCGAAAGATCCTGCGTCAGGTGATCACCTCCCACCCCATGCACGGCCGAATGCACCACCGCCCCATCCCGCCAAACCACTACATCGGTCACCCCCGCACCAAGATCCACCACTACTGTTCCACGCTTCCGCGACTCTTCCCCCAACACCGCCAAACCCGAGGCATACCCAGAAAACGTGCAACCCTTTACGCGGATTTTTTGATCAGCCACACACTGCACCGCACTCTGCAGTTTCGTTCGCTTCCCAGTCACCAAGTGATAGTGGGCTTCAATCTGTTCGGTATGCACTCCCAATGGGCTCGGTGAACCCACCCCACGATCCAGAGAATATCCTCGCAAAAGCTCATGCAAAATCGCGTGATCCCGGTTCAAAGGCAAATTGGACGCTAAAGCATTCAACTCATCCAATGTCGTCTCCGTTACCCGATGATCATTTTCCTCCAGAGTCGCACCACGAACCGATTCGTTCCGCGAACAGAGATGAGTTCCACTCAAGGACATGTACACCTCAGTGATCTCCGCTTGTGTCCTGCGCTCTGCTTCCGCCAATGCCATCCGTGCCGCAGCCTGCGCATGCCCAAAGTCAGTCACCTCCGCCTTGCGTACCCCCGCCGAAGCGGATTCCCCTACTCCCAATAGGGTCAAGGAACCATCCTCCGCCATCTCCGCTACCGCCACTGTCATTTTTTGCGTCCCCAAATCGGTTGCAATCAGGATTTCGTTGTTGGATGTTCTACGCATAATCATATTAGTTTTCTCCAGGTTAGTTAATAAAGGTCACGGGGACATTTCGTTCGGGAGTTAAATCAACCGTGTTCACGATTCGTCCCTTTGACTCGGCGTATTCAAAAATCACATTCAATCTCTCGAACTGCTCCCGCAAATAACTACTGCGGAACCGAATCTTACCGCCTCGTGGGGTCGCCACCTGAAATCGCCCTGGCCCTTCCAAAAGAAGGCTCGAACAATCTAATCCGTCGCGGATTGGTGCCAATGGCGCCTCCCGCAGAAAGACTAAGACTGCTCGCAAATCCGCACTCGCCGTTTGCTCTCCCTCGACGACTTCGTCCGATGAGATACCCCGAATCGTCGGCAGGGACATCAGCTTTTCGCCAGGCCTCGGCTTCAAAACGAACCCACGACTATCAATGTAGTACATCGGTTGAGCTAACTGCATCCCCACACTCGCCGTCGGGCAAAGTAGTGCCACCGGACGCCGCTCCTCGACGAATATAAATAAGGTGTCAGGCAAATGTCGCTCCACCCGCACGCTGGCGACATTCGGAAGTCTTTCGAGCGACTCCTGCACCTCTGAGAGTGATAAGCGTAAAAGATTCTGCCCAATTTTCACCCCACTCGCTGAGACCAATTCTCCTTTGCCGATTTTGTTTTTCGGCTCGATTTGGAAACGGCGCAAAGTGAAGTCTGCGTTCTGATATAGGAGCGTTCCCAAGATCACATCCATCCCCACCGAAGTGACCATCGCCACCAAAGCGAGCGATCCCGCTATTAAAAGAATCCCACCGACCCGCCGACTCAGCGCCTGTGCCTGCCCTTTCGCAGACATTCTCGCTGCCAGTACATGCCGTGCCCGGCGATGCCTTGTTTTTTGTTTTTTGGTTCCGAAGATATTTTCTAAATGCCATTTCATGCCAGTACCCCTTTCTGATTTCGTGCCCAAGAAAACTCCAGAATCTTCAAACACAGATTTCCAAAATCAATTCCCGCTGCTTGTCCGGCCCTTGGCAAAAGACTCAAGTCCGTCATGCCGGGAATAGTATTCACCTCTAAAACCACCGCCTTTCCTTCTGGATCCACCAAGAAATCCACCCGCGATAGGATTTCACATCCCAAGGCCACATGCGCTTTCTTGGCCAGCTCTTGCAACTCCAAGGCCTTCTCTTTCGCCAGGGGGGCTGGACAGAGATACTTTGTCGAACCCGCAGTGTACTTATTTCGATAATCGTAAAATCCTTGGGTTGGCCGTACCTCTACCACCGGCAACGCCTGCTTGCCTACAATCCCCACCGTCAACTCCGCCCCCTCCACCAGACGCTCAATCATCATCGGACCCTTCCACTTCCCAGCCGCTTTCCGCGCTTTTTCTGCTTCCTCCTCTGTTCGTACCAAATGCACCCCCAAACTCGATCCGTCCGAGACAGGCTTCAATACGTACGGTGGCAACCAATCATTCTCTTTCGTCCACCCCATACCCTCCGCCAAAGGAATTCCCGCCGCTCCCATCACTTCCTTTGCCCGAAGCTTATCGAAGGCTAGCGCACTCGCCGCCGCCCCGCTTCCCGTGTAAGCCATGCCCATCGCATCCAGTTCAGCCTGCAACGTTCCGTCTTCTCCGTAGCTTCCATGTAAGCAGAGAAAACAGATATCGGTTCCTGCGGGCACCTCCACCTGGCGCGACTTTACATCCACCTCCACCAAACGCACTCCCATCGAGCGTAACGCTTTCGCCACCGCCGCCCCGCTCCGCTGAGAAATCTCACGCTCACCCGAGACTCCGCCCGCCAGTACCGCGACTTTCATTTTTTCAGGCTTCATTCGTCTTCCCCCAACACAATCACTTCAGGCTCGAGCACAATCCCGCGATCCCTTTTTGCCCGCATCTGCACTTTTTCCATTAAGGCCAAAACATCCACTGCCCGAGCTCCACCCTGATTCACGATAAAATTACCATGGACTGGCGATATTCTTGCTCCACCCACCGAAGTGTCCTTCATCCCCATTTCCTCAATCAGTTTTCCCGCTGGAATCGATTCAGCGTTTTTGAAGATACAGCCCGCACTCGGCGCCGCCGGTTGAGAATCCCACCTCTTCCGACTGTACTTCTTTAACCGCTCCGCAATCTCCACTGGATCCACCACTTTCCCCACCAGCACCGCCCCCACCGCAATCTCTTCCATCAAACGGGGAACCCTGCGGTACTTCACTTCGAATTCACTCGCGGCCACTTCAACCACCTTCCCTTGCCGATCCATCACCCGAACGCTTTCGACCGCTTCAAAAGTCCACGATTCCATTGCCCCCGCGTTCATTCTCATCGCCCCCCCCAAAGCTCCAGGAATTCCCTCCATAAATTCTAGCCCGCCAATCCCCGCCCCCTTCGCCACCGCCACGATCTGCTTCAACCGCGCCCCCGCACCCGCGTGAATCTTTCCATCCACCGCCTCAATTTTACTCATCCCAGGTCTTCCGAAATGAACACATACTCCAGCAATTCCCCCATCCCGCACCAGCATGTTACTCCCCCGACCCACCACCGTCAGCGGTACCTTTTGCTCCGTACAAAACCGCACCACCTTGCCCAGAACCTCTTCACTATCCGGCTCAAACCAAACTTGGGCAGGACCTCCAATCCGAATCGTCGTATGCTTTTTCATCGGTTCGTACCAACGCACCTCGCCCTTCCCCGCTACCATTTTCCTAATCTGTAAAAAGAGCTCTACCTCTTTCGCCATCCGCCGCCCTAAGTCCGTCACATCCCCAGCGCCCATCACCAGAAAAAGATCTCCCTCTTGCCAAATCCGACCCAAAATCGTCCTCGCCTCCGCCATCGAATTCGCCACCTCCACCGGCTTACCCAGAGCCCCACATCGCGTTGCTAACTCTGCCAAACCCGCTCCCTCCAAAGCCTTTTCTCCTGCCGCATACACTGGAAGTAAAACCACCACATCCGCCAAGGCTAACGCTTCCGCAAAACCCTGAAGAAATGTCGCCATCCGGGTGTAACGATGCGGCTGGAATACCGCCACCACTCTCGCTCGGCCCCTCGCCCTCGCCGCCCCAATCGTTGCCACTATCTCTTTCGGATGATGAGCATAATCGTCCACCACCTCAATCTCAGGGGTCGAAATTAAAATCTCAAACCGACGAGCCGCTCGCCGAAACGCGGCCAATCCTTGCCTTATCTTTTCCACACTCAAACCTATTTCAGCCGCCACTGCTAAAGCGCCCAATGCATTACCCGCATTATGCCTTCCCGTCGCCGCTACTTGAAATACTCCCAACTCTTTTCCCGCCTTAGTCACAGAGAATTTTTGTCCCTCCGCACTCTCCCCTTTCCATTCACCCACATAATCCGCCCCACTCTTCTCCCAACCAAAAGTCACCTTCTTCGATATCTTTTCTGCCGCTGCCATCGCCTCTTTTTCCTCCCGGGCCACCACCACACAACCACCCGCCACCTGCCCTAAAACTTTGTCATACGCTTGAATCACTGCCGCGCCATCCGAGTACCGATCGGCATGCTCGTGATCCGCATTTAATAGAAGCGCTGCCCAGGATAGTAATTCGGTCGGGGCACCTTCACTTTCGTCCACTTCAGCAATCAGCCACTCTCCTTTTTTCCATGCCCCCGACGCCCCGAGCGATGGCGCGTACCCTCCCAAATAAAAGGAAGGGTCCTGCCCTGCTTCCCTAAAAATTTGCGCCAGCATCGTCGCCGTGGTGGTTTTTCCATGCGATCCCAGCACCGCAACTAACTTCTTTGCCCCCGCCAATTTCGCCAGAACTTCTGACCGACGTACCCGTGCCATACCTCGCCGCTTTGCTTCCACCCACTCCGCGTTGCTGTCGGGAATCGCCGCCGATGCCACTACCACCTCCGCACTCCCGATCGACTCCGCATCATGACCCAAGGCCGCCACCATCCCACGCTTCTTTAACCGCTCAGGAATTTCTTTTAAATCAGAACCACTCACTGCATGCCCTAGATCGATTAAAATCTCTGCTAACGGCGTCATCCCAGATCCCGATACCCCAATTAAATGGATCCGACGTCGTCCTGTTGTCCACCACGGCGTATCAAAGGACATGGTCAATCGCCTCCGCAATTTTTTCTGACGCCGCCAAACTCTGTTTTTCATGAGCCATCTGACCCATCCGATAACGCCGAGTTTTCTCCATCAACAATCGAGCGATCCTCTGTCCCAACTCTGTCCCTACTAAATATTTTTCTTCGATCACCTCCGCCGCTCCTGCTTGGCTGTACGCCTTGGCGTTGGCCATTTGGTGATTCCCCGCCGCTGCGGGAAATGGCACCAGAATCGCAGGTACCCCGCAAATTGCTAATTCCGCCAAGGTTCCCGCCCCTGACCTCGAAACCACTACCTCCGCTGCCGCATAAATCGCCTCCATCTCATCGCAAAATCCTACGACCACCGCATGAAAACCCCGGCCAACATACCCCTTTCGCACCTTCTCCACCTGCGCCTCACCCGCCACATGCAAAATCTGTATGGTCTGCGCTTGGCTCTCCAGCGCCCCCAATCCGCGAAGCATCGC
>CAJBOM010000163.1 GCA_903956835.1 uncultured Verrucomicrobiota bacterium | reverse complement strand
GCCAATCAGCAACGAGGCCTCGGTGTCCCCGCCCTCGAAGCCATGCTCGAATCCGGTCGCCTTCGGCTTCGCCCCATCCTCATGACCGCCCTCTCCACCATCATCGGAATTCTTCCCATCGCACTCGGCCTCGGCGCGGGGGCCGAAAGTCGTCGTCCACTCGGAGTCGCCGTTGTCGGTGGCATGCTTTCCTCCACCTTCCTGACTCTCTATCTCGTCCCCGCCTTTTCTATCACCGTAGATCGATTCCGACCTCGTCGGCCTGTTTCACACCCCGCCTACCCGCCGACCTTGTCCTAACTCAGTTTGCATCCTAATTTCAAATTATGACGTTGGCCCTGCCCACCGAAGAGAACTCTCCCTTGCCCTACTCAGGACAAGACCCGCGCGAACGTCGCGACCTGATCATCGCCACCTCCTTCACTTTGCTTTATTTCTTCCTCTTCGCTTTCTTCTGGTTTTCTTCCGACGCTATATCTCGTTTAACCAAAAAGGCGGACGCCGCCCCTGTGCGCACGAATCTAAAAATCCAGCGCTTGGCTCAGGCTCCTCCCATCGCCGCCCCTCCCTTGGTTAGCCAATTCGTCGACGCCTCAGGCCTGAAAGAAACCGATAAAGTAGATCCTCGCACCGCCTTACAAAGTGACCGCAACACCGCCGCCTCCAGCAAGGTCGTCAATGGCACCGACCCAACCCTCGGCGGCCAAGAAGGCAAAAATAACGACTCCCTCACCATGCAGAATTCCCAGTTTTCCCCCAACCAAGCATCACCCCCCCCGTCCGCCCGCCTCAGCCCCTCGGCAGCCAAGCCCCCTCCACAAGCCAAACCCGACCCCGCCCCACCCCTCCCCAAAACCGAACTCCTCAAACCCACTCCAGGCCCAGGCGAAGCCATCCAAAAACCTGCCGAGGAAACTCCTCCCGACGCCAACCCCAGCCAGAATCAAAGCCAAGACTCCACCCCTCCATCCCAAGCCCAAGCCGCTTCCGAAGCGTCCGACTCCTCCTCGGCCATGGCTCCCCCCCCAGATATTTTCCGCGATCGCAGCGCCGTTTCGGGTGGTGCCCAAATGGGCCAAGATGCCTCCTTTGCTTCCATGGGGACCGCCCTCGGTCGCTATCAACATAAGCTCTACCTCGGCATCGGCTCACGCTGGAATTTAAAAGTTCAACAAACCATGGCCCAAATAGGAGTGAATCGAGTCGTTATTCGTTTTTTCGTCAACCCCGACGGTTCCATCTCGCAACTCGATGTCGTTCAAGGCGACCCCAATTCCATCCTTGGCCAGATCAGTGGCGATGCCATCAATCAATCCAGCAATCTCATCGGTCCGTTCCCTGATGCTCTCCTCAAAGAAATGCCTAAAGGCTTCCCTTGGCAACTTGCTTTTCGCATCTACTAAAAAGATCAGGGCTCGCCTTTCTAATATTCCCACCTACGTTTAATTTTTATGAATCTACCCGTCATCGGCCATTTAACTGCTCTCGGAATATCCCCCTTTGTATTGATCCTTATCATCTTCCCTCTGGTCGCTTCCTTAATCATAGGAGTCTTCCTCTCTGTCCTCATCTTTCTTCGCCTCCGCCGCGAACGCGTTACCCCCCGAGAAGTCATTGACGCCATTCGGGCCCTCAAACCAGGCGGCAACACCGAAACCCTCGTCCGCCTCTGTGTCCGTAACGACTCCGCCCTCGCCCGCCTCGTCAACAGCTCTCTGGAACACGCCTCCCTTCCCCGTGCCGAAAACGTCGAGGTCCTACAAACTCTTGCCCGCACTGAAGTCGCTCGCCTCGAACGCGGTATCGTCTACCTAGAAATCTTCGTCGGCGCCTCGCCCCTCCTGGGCCTCGTCGGAACGGTTACAGGTCTTATCACCATCTTTGCCGCCGTCGGTTCGACGAATGCCGACCCCGAAAAAATCGCCACCGGCATCGCCGAAGCCCTCCACACCACCGTTCTCGGCATCGGCACCGCCATCGTCATGCTCTTCCCCTTCACCTTCTTCAGTAAAAAGATCGACGTCCTTTCCGTAGAACTTGAGGAGTTCTCCATGCTCCTCTTGAAGAAACTCTACACCGAAGAAGTCTCCGCCTAACGAGCTCCGGGTTCGCCCGCGATGAAGTTCAACCCAACCCGCCGACGCCGCGTCGAAATCAACGTCATCCCGTTGATCGACATCTTATGCATGCTTCTGATCTTTTTTATCGTCACCACAAGTTTTAAAAAGAAAACCGCTTCGGTCGATGTCACTCCGCCGAAATCTGAAAAGGGCACGGAAAAAGTCGAAGACTCCAAAAAAGCCCCGCCCGAATTAACCATGAAATCGGCCAAGGCGGCTGAATACGCTAAACTCTTTGAGGCGGACAAGTTCCCTCTCTTCCTTGGCGACCAGACTCTCAACGTCGACCCAAAATCCGCTACTTTCCGCGCGGACCTCGCTAAACTCCTCAAAGAGAAGGGAATCAAAAATCTTATTCTTAACTTTGACGAGACAACTCCCATTTCCATCTTCTTTAAGTTCTTCGACGCGTGTGAGGACGCAGGTGTCCCGATCTCCGTTCGTACCTCCAAGATCGCTGGCGCCACTGCCGCCCCCTGAAACCATCCTCCAATCCAATTCTACCCGTCCGCATTTACGGTGATCCCGTCTTGCGCCAACCGGCTCTACTCGTTCGCCCACCCAACGAAAAGCTAAACCAGCTCGCTAACTGCCTCGAGGCGACCATGCATGAATCTGAAGGCATCGGACTCGCTGCCCCTCAAATTGGCGTCTCCCTTCAAATGGCAGTCGTCGATCTACGTAAAGTCGCCAAACGCCCCTCCACCATGGAACTCGCGGGCAAACCCGTCGATTGGCGCCTCCATATGCCTCTCTTTTTCTGTAACCCCGTTCTTACCCTCACCCGCAAACGAGAGGACGCCGACGAAGGATGCCTTAGCTTCCCAGGTCTTAGCGGTGACGTCCGACGCAGCCTTCGTATTCAAATGGACTACCTCGATCTCCAAGGCAAATCGAACACCCTCACTGCGGGCGGACTCCTCGCTCGCGCCCTTCAACATGAGGTCGACCACCTTCTCGGCATCCTTTTTATCGATCGCATGTCTGCCGAGATTCGTCGTTCCATCGCACCTGCCCTTGCTGAGATTTTACAAAACCACCCCACGCCTAAAGGAGCCCGCTAACCGAATGTTAATCTTGGCGGACGCCGTCCTCGAATCTCTCGGAACGATTCACCGCCCCGGTTGTCTCCGCATTAACGGCGACACGATTTCTGAAGTTGGTTCCTCTCTTTCCTCCCATCCAGGAGAAGAAGTTCTCCGCCTTCCAGGTCTGACCCTTACGCCAGGTTTCATCAATCTTCACGCCCACCTCGAACTCTCATCTCTGGCCAATACCCTCTCCCCCACCAACACCTTCACCGATTGGCTTCGCCAAATCATTCCCCTCCTCCCTGGACTTACCCCAGAAGTCCGTCGCCGCTCTATCACCCAGTCTTCCCAAAACGCTCTTCTTTCAGGAACCACCTCCTTGCTCTCGATTACTTCTGATGTTTCCACTTTGTCTGGCCTCACCTCCACCGCCACCCGAGTCTGGTGGGCCTTGGAGTTTATGGACCTTCACGCGCCTGCCCACCCAGCGGAAGGGCTCGATCGCGTTACCGCATGGCTCGCACGCCACCCCACCAGCGCTTGGCACCTCGCCCTCTCTCCCCACGCCCCTTACACCGCTTCCCCATCTCTTTTTCAGGAACTAGGACGGCTTGCCAATCTCCACCACCTCCCTTTCACCACTCACTTAGCCGAATCAACCGATGAAACCCAACTTCTCTGTGGAAAGAAAAGCCCCCTCCAGAATCTTTTACCAGCTGACCTCAAACGAGATGATTTTTTGGGCAACCGCTCGGCCCTCGACTGGTGCAACCGTCATCAATCCCTCCCCCCCAAACCCATTCTCGCTCATCTCAATGAACTGTCGGAATCTGATCTCCCTTACCTTCGCGAAACCCATGCCACTGTAGTCCACTGCCCTTCTTCCCACCGATGGTTTCAACGGAACTCGTTCCAGGCCGATCTGCTCCGTGCACACAAAATCCCAATCTGTCTAGGCACCGATAGCCCCGCCTCCTCTCTCAATC
>CAJBOM010000162.1 GCA_903956835.1 uncultured Verrucomicrobiota bacterium | reverse complement strand
TTCCCCACACCTTCGTCACTCTCCACGTCGGACTCGGCACCCTTCGCCCCATCAAAACAGAAGACTTTCGCGATCACCCTATGCACTCGGAACATTATGAAATCCCAACTGGATTCGCCGAAAAAGCCGCCGCCGCCGACAAACTTATCGCCGTCGGCACCACCTCCGCCCGCGTCCTCGAATCCGCCCACTCCCTCGCCACTCATCAAGGCACCACCTCCGCATTCATCTATCCGCCCTACGAATTTAAAAGGGTCGGCGGTCTCCTCACTAACTTCCACCTCGCCCACTCCACTCTCCTTCTTCTCGTCGCGGCCTTCGCCGGCCCCGAGCTCACCCTGCGCGCCTACCGCCATGCCCTTGAGAACAAGTACCGCTTCTTCAGCTTCGGCGATGCTATGCTTATTCTATAAGCTAAGGTGTCTTAACATCCGCTTTTTTTGCGGGATCCTCCACCTCCACCAGATCAATCGCAAAGACCAGCGTCTCATTCGCCCCAATACTCCCTGCCGCCGTTCCTCTAGCTCCATAGGCCAAGTGCGAGGGAATCACCACTTCCCACTTATCTCCCTCCCTCATCCGCGGGAGCACCTCCTGCCAACCCATCACCGTCCGATCCACTCGCAAGCGCGCCGGCTCCCCCTCCTTCGATTTATCAAAAACTTTTCCATCCACATGCTTGCCCGCGTAATTCACCTTTATCCAGTCGCTTGTCTTTGGTGTCTTCCCCTTCCCCGTCGCCTCCACCTTGTACATAATTCCATTCTTTAGCGTCTGCACTCCCTCTTGCTGCTTAAACTCTTCGCAGTACATCGCCCCTAAAGTAATATTTCTCCTCGCTCCCGTCTCCACCCCGTCCTGCATCTTCTGCTTAACCGCCTCCTCGCTTGCCGCAGCTGCCCCACCATCCCCCTCTTCCGCACTCACCATGCCCGTAAGACACAAGCCAAACACCCATGCCCACACCGGCAAAGTTTTCATTCTCATACTCTACTCACCTCCCCCACTTTCTGCCAACTCCTCCCGCTCAACCCAGTTCCTCAAAACTGACCGCGCAACGCAATCTGGAAGTACGGTGCCATCGTGCTGTTCACATTGTCATTAATCCGCGGAAAAGTGAACGTCCGCCATACCATCGCACCCCCCTCCGCCTGCACCGAAAGACCCGGCGATACTTCGTAGGAAACCCCTCCTCCTACCCGCGCCTCGAAGTAGTTAAGCAAAGCCCCCGATAAACTCCGATTTCCCAACACCTCTGGATCACTATCCGGCAAGCGCACATTCAAATTCAAAATATCACCCCCCACAAACAGTCGCATCCCCTCGATCGGCCTCCAATCAATCGTCGGCTTCGGCGCACTTCCATTCAGCAACCAGTCCTTTGCAAAACACCAGCGAAACCCCGGAATCGGCAATACAGGGAAAAAATTAAAAACATCCGCTCGAATCGCAATAAACCACTGAAAATCATCATTAATGATATTCGTGAAAGCTGCCACCCCAGGCATATTCACCTGATGCCAACCTAAACTTTGCAGCGTCCCATAGACCCCAGGCTCCAGCTGAATTCGCATCAACCACTCACTCGCATCATCCAACTGCACATCCACCCCGAAAATCGCATTCAACCCCTGCAAATTTTGTGGGAGTGGAATATTCGATCCACTGTACCCAAACGAGAAAGTCTGCCAGTCCGCCCCTACAATCCCCACCAACCCATCCTCAATTCGCCGACTCGCCAATACCCCCACCTCTGCCGACTGCTCTGTGATCGTTCCTAATCCCTGCTTTAAACTCGCCGACGCCACATACCCGTAGTCCGCTCCCACTTCAAAATTCCAATCCTCCGTGGCCTGGCTTTTCGCTGGTCCGAATGCGGTTCTCCCAGGTCCCAAACGCACTGGCGCCAGCGGATCCTCAATCTCCCCCTCAGGCGTGATCGGCCCAGGCCCTGGCTCCTGTGCAAAAAGCACCCCACCAAGAGCCAATCCTAAGGCCCCTAGTACCAGATATTTAAGGTGTAAGAACTTACTCACGACCAACGAGTTAATATACCATTAACCCTCAATTCCAAGCCTAAACCTACCCCTCCTTAACCTCCCTTAATCCTCTTCACAATCTCCCCACAAGCCCCCTTCACCTCTCGCATAAACATTCCCTCCCCCACCATCCTCGCCGTCGCTTGAGCGAGCTGATGGGGATCAGTTTCTACCACATCCACCCGACAAACGAGCGACTTTCCCTGCCCATAAGGCCAAATTCCATAAAGGCTAATCGAGCCAAAATACCCACTCGAAACCCAGTATCCCATATCCGCAACCTCCCATCGTCCTCCCACCCCAGCCCGAGCCACCGCACAACCCAACGCCACCGCAGGGGACTTATCTACCTCCATCAACTGCCAGTAGTCGTTCACCAAAATTTTCTCTTTCGTATTCCGCCCCCCCATGGCTAGCACCGTCAGCACCTTGCGAAACTCATCCCGCACCGGTCCATTTTCCTCCAGCACCTCCCTAAGTTCCTCATCAAAGTCCAACGCGCTCTCTGGCCCAGATGGCACCTTCCCATTCTCTTTCCAACCTCCCCGATGATATACCTGCACAATATCCTGCAAAATTCTCACCCACCCATCCACCTTCTCAGACCTAATCATGCCCATCTGCTCCGGTTGAAGATGGTATTTTCCCACTTTCTGGTCAGGCGCACTCAAAAGTAAATCAAAAGGCCCCTTTCCCATCGCCTCCCGCAATCTGCCCCAGACCAACTCCCCAGGCGGTCGCCTAAAACTTTGAAACATTTTTATCGCCCCTTCCTCCGTCCAAGCAAAATCCTTCCCATTTGTCGGATCAAAACCCAAAATAATTCCCGCCACCTTTTCTGGACTCCCCTCCACCAAAAAGAAAACCTTCGCCCCAAGAAAACCCGGCCTCCCCCCTCCCATCAACCACTTTTGTCCTACCACCTCGCCTTGATTCAACTCCTCAATCGGCGCCGCAAAACCCATCCTCGCCAAATCTGCCTTCCAGCTGAAATCCTTCTTACCCTCCTTACCCTCCAGTATCGAATCACCCCTCAACCCCACCGATCCCCCCCCCTCCCGTAGCGTCACCTCCCCAGCCTCCTGAGCCCAGCCACTTACCAACCCCAATAGGCATAGCGTCCCCAGCCATCTTCCGGTCTTGACGCGAAATCTTTTTACCATAGGGTTTTATTCTTAACTCATGGCCCTCGCAACCAAAAGCAAGATCATCACCGGTAATCGCCTTCACGCGAAGGATACCGGCTCTTCCGATGTCCAAGTCGCCCTCCTCACCGAGCGCATTAACCATCTTTCCCTCCATTTACAGAAATCAGTCAAAGACTTCGCTTCACGGCGTGGCCTCCTTTCTATGGTCAGCCGGCGCCGTCGCCTCCTCGACTACCTCCATCGCACCGAACCCAAACGCTATCGCACTCTTCTTGAGAAACTAAACCTGAGGAAATAACTCACCGAAACCTACTACCCCCCAAGTCCCCTCCGAGCGGGAAACCCCATCTCCAGCCCGAGCTGAGCAGATGACACCACGCAGGCTCTCTGGCCTCCGCGGTGTCCTCTGAAGCCACCCGAGCTGGATCTAAGTTTCTTTCCCCGTCCCAAGAATTTCCTCTCTCTGGGCCGTGCTCTGCCGTGACCCACCTATAAAACTATGAGCCAAAACCACAAATCTCTAACCGCCCGTGTCGGCGACCGTGACCTCACCATCGAAACCGGAAAACTTGCCAAACTCGCCGACGGCGCCGCCCTCGTCACCATGGGTGAAACCATCATCATCGTCACCGCCGTCTCCGCCACCAAAGTCAAAGATGGCCAAGACTTTTTCCCCCTCACCGTCGAATACAAAGAAAAAGCCGCCGCCGTCGGCCGCATCCCCGGAAGCTACTTCCGCCGTGAAGGCCGCCCCACCGAGAAAGAAATCCTTACCTGCCGAATGATCGATCGCCCCCTGCGCCCCCTCTTTCCCAAAGGCTACTACTACGACACCCAAGTCATCGCCATCCTCCTCAGCGCCGACGGCCAAAATGATCCCGATATCCTTGCCCTCAACGGCGCCTCTGCCGCCCTCATGGTCTCTGATATTCCTTGGGCTGGTCCTATCGCCGCCGTCCGCGTCGCTCGCGTCGCCGGAAAATTTATCGCCAACCCCACCCATAACGAAAATGCCGAGAGCGATCTCGACCTCGTTTACGTCGGCACCGAAACCGAACCTCTCATGATCGAAGGCAGCGCCCGTGAACTCCCCGAAAAAGAGTTCAAAGCAGCCCTCTCCTTCGCCCAAGACGCCATCCAACCCATTATTAAAATTCAAAAAGAACTCGCCGCTTCCTGCGGCAAGACAAAGCGCCAAGCCCCTCTCCTCCTCGTCAAAGACGAACTCCTCGAGATCGCCTACAGCGTTGCGGGCTCCCGTATTGAAGCCGCCATCTACCAACCTTCCAAGGTCGCACGACACCAAGCCGTCAACGCCCTCAAAGACGAGGTTAAGGCCAAGATCCTCGAGAAATTCGCCACTGCCACTCCATTCGAGATCTCCCAAGCTTTCGATTACCTCCAGAAAAAGGCCTTCCGCACCAGCATCCTCGACAAAAATAAACGATGCGACGGACGTCCTGCCGACAAGGTTCGCACTCTCACAGGCGAGGTCGGCATTCTTCCTCGCTCCCACGGTTCTTCCCTCTTCGCTCGAGGAGAAACCCAAGCTGTCTGCTTGGCCACCCTCGGACCGTTAGACGAAGCCCAACAGATCGACGCTTACACTGGTGGCGTCAGCAGCAAGCGCTTCCTCCTTCACTACAACTTCCCTCCATTCTCCGTCGGCGAAACCGGCCGCTTCGGAGGCCAAAGCCGTCGCGAAATCGGCCACGGCGCCCTCGCCGAGCGGTCCATTGAACCCGTCATCCCCTCAGGAGCCGAGTTCGGATACGCCGTTCGAATCTCCTCAGAAATTATGGAGTCCAACGGTTCTACCTCCATGGCCTCCGTTTGCGGTGGCACCCTCGCTCTTCTCGACGCTGGCGTACCCATCAAAGCCCCCGTCGCCGGAATCAGCGTAGGACTCGTTACTGAATTCGATGCCGCTGGAAAGAAAATGGTCCGCCACCAAATGCTCACCGATATTATCGGCAGCGAAGACCATTTCGGAGATATGGACTTCAAATTGTGCGGCACCCCTACAGGCGTCACTGGGTTCCAACTCGATCTCAAGCTCCCTGGCCTACCTCTTTCGCTTCTCAACGATGCGATTGATCGTGCCACCACCGCCCGCCACGAAATTCTTAAGTTTATGGCCTCCGTCATCCCTGCGCATCGTGACAAACTCTCCCCTTACGCTCCGCAGATCGAAACCCTTAAGATTCCCCAAGACAAAATCGGACTCCTCATCGGACCTGGTGGCAAAACCATCAAGGGCATCTGCGCCGAAACGGGTGCTGAAGTCAACGTCGAGGACGATGGCACGGTACGTATCTACGCTAACACCAGCCCAGCCATGGTCCGCGCCAAAGAACTTATCTCGGGCCTGACCGGGGATATCGAAGTCGGAAAAACCTACAAAGGTCGCGTCGTTTCCCTCAAGGATTTCGGCGTCTTTGTCGAAATCTTCCCAGGCCGCGACGGTCTCGTTCATATCTCTGAACTGGCCGAAGGTAGGATCGAACGCGTCGACGATGCTGTCAAAATGGGCGACCTTGTCGAAGTGAAGTGCATCGGCGTCGATGATAAAGGCCGAGTAAAACTCTCCCGCAAAGCCGCCCTCCGAGATAACGCCGGCACCAACGGATCGCCAGGACGCAACTAATCCTAGTAGGAGAAAAACCATGGCCATCGCTCTAGGTACAAAAGCACCCGACTTCACCCTCAAAACAAAACGAGGCGAAGACCTGAAGGACGTCAAACTTTCCGATAATTTCGGCAAGAAAAAGACGGTCCTCCTGTTCTTCCCCCTCGCCTTCACCGGTGTATGTACCAAAGAACTCTGCGAAGTTTCGGGCGGTCTCGCTGCCTACGAAAAGCTAGATGCCACCGTCTATGCCCTCAGCGTCGATTCTCCTTTTGCTCAGGAAGCCTGGGCCGATAAGGAGAAAATCTCCCTCACCCTCCTCAGCGACCTAAATAAAGAAGTAAGCAAAGCCTACGGCACCCTCTTACCCGATCTCATCGGTCTAGGATCCGTCAGCGCCCGTGCCGCCTTCGTCATCGATAAAACGGGAGTCATCCGCTACTCCGAACAAACCCCTACCCCTCTTGAATTGCCCAATTTCGAAAAAATCAAAACTGCTCTCGCCTCCTGCTAACCAAAGAGGGACTCGGCCCTCTCCTCCATCCGTATCTCTGATGTGATCTCAATCTCCTCACCGCTACCCCATCTTGACTTTCGTATCCTTGATGAAAAAATAAGGCCATGATCAAAAGTCTCCTCCTTATTAGCTCCGCCTTCTTCGCTCTCTGCTTGCCCGCCTTCGCCCAAGTCGAACCAGGTGAACCCGCACCCGAATTCAGCCTCAAAGACTCCCAAGATGACTTCAAAAAGCTTTCCGCGTACGCAGGTAAATTCGTCGTCCTCGAATGGATGAACCACGACTGTCCTTTCGTCAAAAAACAGTACTCCAGCGGAAATATGCAAAAACTCCAAAAGGAGTACACCGCCAAAGGCGTCATCTGGCTTTCGATCATCTCATCCGCCCCAGGCAAACAAGGCCACTGCACTGGGCCCCAAGCCGAAGCCAACCGCAAAGATATGGGGGCCTCTCCCACCGCCGTCCTCCTCGATCCCTCAGGGGATGTCGGCCAGAAATACGGAGCAAAAACTACTCCCGATATCTTTATCATCAACCCCGCAGGCAACATCATCTACACGGGTGCTATCGATAGTATCCCATCTGCCAACCCCGCCGATTGCGCCAAAGCAACCAACTACGTTCGCGAAACCCTCGACGCCGCCCTCGCTGGAAAACCCGTCCCTACTCCCCAGACAAAATCCTACGGTTGCAGCGTAAAATACTAACTTCTAGCTCCTCAGCGCCCACTCGCTTAACTAACTAGTGCCCTACCGGAACGCCAACCGCCGAATCTTTACCCCGAGCTTTTCCGAAAGCTTCTCTTTTAATCCCATCCTCCGCCCAATCTCATGACGCCTCGTCGAACTTAAGCAACGGATCCACGCCACCCCCTTGAAGCCATTGATATACTCCAGCATCGATTCCTGAGCCGTCTCCTCTCCCGCCACCGCCGCCCAAACCTCCTGCATCCGAATCTGCCCGCCCCGTACACGATTCTCCACTTTCTCCACCACCTCTGCCATCAACCTCCTCCGCATCCCTGAAGCCTTCGCCTTTAAATCCGGCTTAAATTCAAGACCCGCCTCCCCCGCCGCCTTCCCATATAACTCCAACTCCCGCGCCGTCATCCCCCGCCCATGCGCCTGCCGAAACGCCTCCCGCAATCCCGCCGCGGTCGATTCCCTTGCCGCTAACTGATCATAGGTCTTGCGCTCAATTTTTAACTGATCCACATCCGTCGCCGACCTCATCCCCAAACATTCGACCTGCGCCTTTCTTCTCGTGGTTAAATACTCCGCCCGCGTCACCTTCAACCAAGGCCTCTCCGCTGTCCCATCCCCGATGTAACGATAGAGCCCAACTTGATCCGTGGCCGATCTTCGCCGAATCGATTTCATCTCCCGCCCTAACCCCAACATCCGATACGCCCCGAGCTCTTTCCTCTTGTCCTCGCTATCTCCTTGGCTCCACGAACGATCTCTCACATCTCCACCCTACCCGCGCCAAAAGCACCGCCCCCAGCAAAAACCATACCCCATTGAGCAAAATCGCTTCACGCATTCCGAATAACACCACCAAACCACCAAAGAGCAAAGGCCCCACAATGCCCGCTAACTTTCCCGCAAACCCCCATAAACCAAATAACTCCCCCTCCCTCCCCTCAGGCGTAAGCTCTGCCACCGCCGCTCGCCCTGCCGACTGTAACCAACCCATCCCTACCCCCGCCAACGCCGCCACCCCATAAAAGGATTCTACCGATCGACTGTAAAACGCGGCTACACTCACCAACACCCACACTCCCAAGGAGCTCAACAACACCCACCTCGACCCCACCCGATCCTGCCAAGGCCCCGCCGCCAGTGCTCCCACCGCCGCCGCCACCTGTAAACAAACGAAAAGCTTCACCGTGCCCTCCAACGTAAAACCAATCTCTTGCGTCGCATAAATCGAAGCAAAACCCACCACCGCACTCAGCCCCGATAACGCCACCGCCAGACCCGTCAATAACCATACCAGTTCGGGATGCTCACCCAGCGTCCGCCAAATCGTTTTCCAACCCAGCTCAACCACTTCACCCATCGTCGGAATCGCACGCTCCCGCAAAAAAAGCATCGTCGGCAAAGACGCCAGAAACATAAAAACAGCCGTCGCCAAAAAAACCCTCCTCGCCGCCCATTCCCCACCCTCGCGCAAAAGAAATAGTGCCAAGCCCAACGAACTCAACCCACCCAAATACCCGAAAGCCCAACCATACGCACTCACCCGACCCCTTTTCCCTGGCTCCGCTAACTCAGGCAAAAACGACGCCACCAGATTCTCTCCTAATAGAAAAGCCCCGTTCGCTATTACCAGCACTATCATCGCCCCAGTCACTCCCCACTTCACCCCACCAAAAAGCACCGTCCCAAAAACACACACCACTGTCGCCACCACCAGCGCCTTTTTTTTGGACGCCCACCGATCCGCCCAACGCCCGAGAAATGGACCCACCCCCATCGCCAGCCCAGCCGAGACCGATAATGTCGTCCCCCAAGCAAACTCCGCCCAACTCGCTGCGCCACAGATCGTTTTCGTAAAATAGACTCCACCCACCACCGTGATCACCACCGTAACAAACGCACTGTTTGCAAAGTCGTACCAACACCAGGCGAAGATCTCTCCCTTCCCCGCAGACCCAACTCTCTCTAGGTCCTTCATGGCGTCGGAGGCGCGATCCTCTGTAAATAATCCCACGAATAAATTCCACTCCCATGACCATCTTCCCACGTCGGCTGAATCGCATACCCCCCAACCCTCTGCATTCCTTTCAAACGAAAGCTCTCCTCCGTCAACTTTTGCCCCAACCCTGGCACCGACCGCGTCAACCCAGGTTCCCCCGCACAAGCCGCACAAGGACAACTCTTCCTTAACTCTTCCAGCGCCAGATAACTTTCCTTTCCATCGGGCCACCGAATAGCCAACTCCGCCCCAATGACCTGTAAGTCCTCCGGAGTAGCCAGAGAAACCCCTAGCTCGCCAACGGAAATAGCGCCGTCAACCGACGCACTTCACCCCGCACGACTTCCAACCCCGCAGGATCATTCCGTTTTTGTAAGGCTTGATGGATCAAATTCGCAATATCGAACATTTCCGACTCCTTCATTCCTCTCGTCGTCATCGCAGGCGTGCCCAATCGGATCCCCGAAGGACGCATCGGCGAAGCCGTATCAAACGGAATCGAGTTCTTATTCGCTGTAATCCCAGCTGCATCCAACGCCTCTTGCGCCACCTTGCCATCCAACCCCGCAGGTCTCAAATCTACCAACATCAAGTGGTTATCCGTTCCCCCAGATACAATCTTATACCCGTGTTTCTTTAATCCCTCCGCTAACGCCCGCGCATTTCTCACCACCTGCGCTTGATACAACTTAAACTCAGGCTTCAACGCCTCGAGAAAACAGACCGCCTTCGCCGCAATCACATGCATCAACGGCCCCCCCTGAACCCCAGGGAATACCATCGAATCAATCTCCTTAGCATACTTCGCCTTGCACAAAATAATTCCACCCCGCGGACCTCGCAACCCCTTGTGCGTCGTCGTCGTCACAAAATCGGCATAAGGCACCGGACTCGGATGCACTCCCCCCGCCACTAACCCCGAGACGTGCGCCATATCCGCAAAAAGCAGCGCCCCCACCTTATCGGCAATCTCCCTCATTCTGGCATAGTCCAGCAAGCGAGAGTAAGCCGAAGCCCCCACCGTAATCATCTTAGGTTGAAACTCCAACGCCGCTTTCTCCAATAATTCGTAATCGATCCGCTCCGTCGTCGGATCAACCCCATAATGTCGCACGGTGTAGAACATTCCGGAAAAGTTCTTCGGATGCCCATGGGTCAAGTGCCCACCGTGTGCCAAATCCATCGTTAGAATTTTGTCCCCATGCTTGAGAAAAGCGAAGTAGACCGCCGTGTTCGCTTGCGCTCCCGAATGCGGCTGCACATTCGCATGCTCCGCCCCAAACAACTCCTTCGCCCGATCAATCGCCGCTTGCTCCACCTCATCCACAAACTCGCATCCCCCATACCACCGCTTCCCAGGGTAACCTTCAGCATACTTATTTGTCAGACAAGACCCCTGCGTCTGCATCACCGCAGGACTAGTAAAGTTTTCCGAAGCGATCAGCTCAATATTTTCCGACTGACGCCTGTGCTCACGCCGAATCGCCTCCGCCACCAATCCATCCGTCCTCGCCAAATCAGCGCCCACTGAATCCCCGGAGTTCGATCCCCCCATTCCTTCTAGTCGATTAATTTTCTCCTCATATCGCCCGCCCGCAAAGGGAGTCGCAATCCACTCCTGCACACACGCCCGCGCATCCGCCGCACCCAACTCATCCGCACCCAAGCACAGCACATTTGCGTGATACCGCTCCCGCGCACAACGCGCCGCTTCGGGCGATCCCGCCACTACCGCCCGCACCTTGGAAAAACGATTCGACGCCATGCACAATCCCATGCCCGATCTTCCTACAACCACCGCCCCTTGAATCCTTCCTCCTCGAATGGCTTGCGCTACCACCTGCGCAATCTCCGGATATTCCGCCCCATCCCCTGCAGGCAAATTCAAAACCGTGCAACCCTCTTGCCTTAACACTTCCCTCGCTTCAGATAAAAGAACTCTCCCCGCCGAATCACCAGCCAACCCAATGCAGATCTGCCCCGCCGCCCCACTCGCGGATGTCGCCACAACCCCACTCTGCACCATCTCCATCAGGAACGGGATCGACTGCTGAATCTGATCCCGACATGCCCGATACACCCCCACCGCTTGGCCGATCGGATCATCTACCTCTCGTTCATCAGGGGAGAGACCAGGTTGGAATTCACGCAGAAGAAAAATCTTATCTGCTGCCGCAGGATAAAGCAGAAGCATCGAATCGAGATGCCCATAAGTCATGACAAAAATATAGTCCGCCTTGCGTACCAAATCTGCCGTGGTGGGTTGACTCCTTTGCCGCGAAATATCACATCCCAAATCCCTCATCACCTCAACCGCGTATGGACTGGGCGCCTGCCCTAAAACTGCCCCGATTCCCGCTGAACTAAAAGTAACCTCCCGACTCTCACCCCAGGCCAGTCGCGACAACCCTTCTGCCATCGGGCTTCGGCAAACATTGCCCGTACAAATAAAAAGCACATGTTTCATCTTGGGAATCCCTAAATAAAGGAATCTTTAACTTGGCCTCGGAAAAGGCTTGGGTCAAATGCCGCTCTCCTCGTCGGTGGTATCTTTCGAATCGCGCGGAGTAAGTCCCCCGCCCTTTGTAAGCCCCGATCCTGCGGGGGTCTTTTCACTTCACTCTCCTTCGCCGTGTCCATTGTTGGAATATACTCCTCTAAATCAATCTCTTCTTCCTTCATCAACGACGCTTCATTCGGCCGCTTAATCCGAGGAACTTCCGCCACCGTTGAAGCAATCGTCGCCTCTCCCCCAGGCCATATCTCCGTATCCACAAATCCACCCTCCGCCAAATCCACATCCGCAGGCAAAGGCCGACCCGTTTCCGTCTGCCCCCCTGGCAGAACAATATCCCCCTGCATCCGAAAAAGAGAGCGTCCCGAAGATAAACGCGTCTCCGCGAGCCAACCCAACTGGCCCGCTGTTGATTGCCCTAATAAAATTCCACCCCCACGCTCCTGCAAAATCGAAGCCACCAACTCACCCGCCCCGCGCAAATTTGGCCCCACCAGAACAATCAACGGCGTGTTCAACCCCAAGCCCAAAGGTTGCCGATCCGAACGAAACACTTTTTCCCGCCCCGCCCCATCCTTCCAAGTGAAAAGCACCTCTCCAGGAGTAACGAAAAGCCCGCACACCTCTGCCACCGCTTCCAAGCTCTGCGAAGGCAGGCACTCCCGTAAATCAAGTACAGCTCCCAACGGATTCTTCTGCCGCCATACCGCCCAATCTCTTCCGATCGCTTCCGCTAAAGCGGGACTTAAATTCCGTACCCTCCAATACGCCACATTGTCAGGGAGCCACTCCGCTACCCAAGGTCGCTCAGGAGATGCCGTCTTCCTTGGCTCCGTCACTGCCATCCTTCCTCGGGTCTGCTCAAGCACTCGACTCATTTTTATCGGCGTCGCTTCCGCTGGAATCCCGCCTGTCTCTAATCCTAAAAGACGCGCAATCTCCACCGCCTCCGCAGGCTTCAACACACTCACGGGTTGAGGTGCAGGCAAGGCCGCAGGGCGCATCGGCACAGAACTCATCGAGGCCGCTGAGGGAGCCCGATT
>CAJBOM010000161.1 GCA_903956835.1 uncultured Verrucomicrobiota bacterium | reverse complement strand
GCAGAAAGCACTTTTAAAGGCAAAAGGCTCGACGGTGGCTGGGAGGGCAGACTGTTTAGTTTTCCCTGATTTGGGTGCGGGCAATATTGCGGTCAAAAGTATTCAGCATTTCGGAGGGGTACGAACCTATGGGAATATTCTCTTAGGACTGCGTTTACCTGCAGCAGAGATCAGTCGTGGGGCCAGTGAGGATGAGGTGCTGGGGGTGGCGGCGATTGTGGGTCTCTTGGCGGTGGAGTACCGGAAACTATATCCCGAGCCTGCTTCACCGGTGGTGGCACGAGGGAGATAGAGGCAGATGGAACTAAACAAGGTAACGCCACGAATCTTCGTGGCGGCGACTCGGCAGGATGACGGGAAGACCACTTGTTGCTTGGGTCTGTATGCAGCGTTATCAGCCAAGTTTAAGAATATCGGTTATACCAAACCGGTCGGGCAAAGATTTGTGGAGGTAGCGGGAAAGAAGGTCGATGAGGATTCGGTTTTGCTGAGCAATACCTATGGGGTGAAGTTACCCATTGAGGCGATGTCACCGATTGCGGTGGATCGTATGTTTACGCGGGATTACTTGGAGAAGGGGGACTTGCCTGGGATGAAGGAGACGATCGTGACTGCCTTCAATCGAGTGGCTTGGGAACATGATTTTGTTCTGATTGAAGGGACGGGCCACGCGGGTGTTGGCAGTGTGATCGATCTTTCCAACGCGCAGGTGGCGAAGCTACTGGAGAGTCAGGTCATCCTGGTCACGACTGGGGGTGTGGGGCGCCCCGTGGACGAGGTGAGTTTGAATCTGGCTCTTTTCGAGAAGCATGGAGTGAAGGTGGTTGGGGTGGTTTTAAATAAAGTTTTACCGGCAAAGATGGAGGCGTTGCGGCCTTGGGCAGAAAAAGCATTTGGGCGGATGGGGCTACCGATATTGGGGATGTTGCCTTATCAAGGGGAGTTGCGACGTCCGACACTGGGGCAAGTTTGTTTGGAGCTAGGAGGGGAATTTTTGTCGGGAGAAAGTTTCAAAAGAAGGAAAGTTCGGTCGGTAGCGGTGGGGGCGATGACCGCGGCTCGTCTTCATGACCAGCTGAATCCGGGAGCTCTCTTGATCACACCTGGTGATCGAGAGGATCTTCTCTTGGCTGCGCTAGAGTTTCAGGGGAAGGGAAACCACGAGGCGAAGCCAGCGGGGATTATTTTGACCGACGGGTTAAGGCCTCAAGCTGGGCTGATCAAGATGCTCCACGATCGGGGTTTGCCTACAGTGGCGGCGGGAGGGGATAGCTATACGGTGGCAGCAAAAATTGAGAGGATGACGGTGAAAACGGCCCCTGGGGATAAGGAGAAGATTAAGATGATCCAAGAGGTGGTGGCGAAGCACATCGATTTGGCGGCGGTGGTGCGGGGCAGTCTGCCCGTTTCGCCGGTTAAACCGAGCATTCAAGCGGTGGCAGAAGATTCCTGAGTTTCGCGAGGGCCCATGGTCGGGGTGATGCGGGGGATGTTGGCGGATTGAGGGGCGTAGCGCAGAAGGAATTCTGCTTGGATTCGGTGATGGGGCGCTCCCGCAGGGAGCGGGCTCCGGTGATAGAACCCGTCTGGATTGAGAAAACGGGATTTGATGTTATCGGCGAGGTATCCTGGCACGATAATTTCGAGAAACTGTCGCCGAAGTTCGAGATCGAGGATGGGAAAAACGACTTCGACTCGGCGGTGAAGATTGCGTGGCATGAGATCGGCGCTGCCCAGATAGATGTGAGGGTCCCCGCCATTGGTAAAAACATAGATGCGGCTGTGTTCGAGAAAACGGTCGACGATACTTCGGACGGTAATGTTCTCACTGAGGCCTGGAACCCCTGGGCGCAGGCAGCAAATCCCGCGGATCAAGAGTTGGATTGGGACCCCTTCTTGGGAGGCTTGGTAGAGGGCTTGAATAATTTCTTTGTCTACAAGAGCGTTGGCCTTAATGAAAATACCGGAAGGGCGACCTGTGCGGTGGTGGGCGCTTTCACGTTGAATGAGTTCGAGTAGATTTGTATTTAAATTAAAGGGGGCGACAAGAAGCTCGTCGAAATGGGTGGCTTCGGACATTCCGGTGAGGACATTGAAAAGGGTGGCAACTTCTGCGGTGAGGGAGGGTCGGGCAGTCAGGAGGCTGAAATCGGTATAGAAGCGGGCAGTGCGAGGATGGTAGTTGCCCGTTCCGAGGTGAAGGTAGGAAACAAGGTGGCTTTCTTCACGGCGAACGAAGAGGAGAACCTTGCAGTGGGTTTTGAGCCCCACTAAGCCGTAGACGACGTGGATGCCGGCTTCTTCCATTTTGCGGGCCCAGGCGATATTATTGGCTTCGTCGAAACGGGCTTTAAGTTCGACGAGCACCGTGACTTGCTTTTCGTTTTGGGCGGCGGTGATGAGAGCATTAAGAACGGGGGAGTCTCCGCTGGTGCGGTAAAGGGTCATTTTGATCGCGAGAACTTGGGGATCGAGGGCGGCTTGTTCCAAGAGGGAAACAATCGGTTGGAAGCTTTCGTAGGGGTGAAATAAAAGAATGTCTCCCTTGCGGATCGATTCGAAAGCATGGGGGCCCGCTGGAAGGGAAGTGGGGATGGTGGGGGTGAAGAGTGGATCGTGGAGTTCTGGATAGTTGCGACCCTCTTCGGTTAGGGCAAAGAGCTGGGTGAGATTGAGGGGCCAAGCGACGCGATAAATATCTGCGGGCGAAAGATGAAGGTGGCCGAGGAGGTAGGCTTCCACTTCAACGGGGCAGTCGAGACTGAGTTCAAGGCGAACGGCCGCGCCTCGGTTTCTTTTTTGGAGTTCTTCTTCAATGGTGAGGAGGAGATTGTGGGCCTCTTCCTCGTCAATATAGAGTTCGCTATTGCGAGTGATGCGGGTGGGCCAAGCACCGATGAGCTTGGTTCCAGGAAAAACTTCATTGACGAAGTAGCGGACGAGATCGGAGAGGAGGATAAACTCTTTTTGGGTGGGATCCTCGGAGGGAAGGGGAATGAGGCGCGGAATTCCTCGTGGGACTTGAACAAAGGCATGTCGGATAGATTCTTGGTGGCCTGATTTCGCATAAAGGACGACAAGGTTGACTGATTTATTCAGGAGCTGAGGGAAGGGGTGGCTGGGGTCGACTGCGAGGGGGGTGAGGATAGGAAGAATATCGCGGAGGAACATTTCGTGAGCCCAAGTGATTCTTTTTTCCCCGATCGTTTTTATGGAGCGTAAGTGGATTCCTTGGCGGGATAACTCAGGAAGAAGAGTATTTTCTAAAAGGGCATACTGGTCGGCGAAAAGCTTGAGGACGCGGGTGCGGATGGCGGCGAGGGTTTCGGGGGGACGGAGACCGTCAGGTCCGTGCACATCGCTACGGTTTTCGACCAGTTGTTTGAGGGCAGCGACGCGGATTTCGAAGAATTCGTCGAGGTTGGAGCTGACGATGGTGAGGAATTTGAGACGTTCGAGTAGCGGCTGGGTGGGATCTTGGGCT
>CAJBOM010000160.1 GCA_903956835.1 uncultured Verrucomicrobiota bacterium | reverse complement strand
GCGGCTACCAAGGAGGTGCCGAGCAGTGTGAAAAAAGTCCGCCAAGGCTCCAACACCCCTCCCGCTCCGCAGTACAGCCCAACCAGGGTCGTTAAGAGGACAAGTAGACTCAAACGCGCCTTGGCTAGTTCCGACCAGTCCTGCAACCAACTACGAAATCCCGCAATACTCATACGGTCAGATATCCGAAGAGCCTCTTCAGCAGGTCTCATACCTTCTCCATTATACTGCTAAACGGCGTCGACGTCCTTGACCCAGATCGTATGGAAATTAATTGAGTGGAGCGCCAAGAAGCCAAACCCAGAAGCCAGCCTGTCAGAAATAGTGTCGCACCAAGCAGAACATGCAGAGTCGCGAGTTCAGGCAACCGACCCGTCCAAATCACCGATACACCAAGAACAATTTGGGCCAAAGCCAGAAACGACCAACCCACCATCCCATACCGCCACCAAGCAGGAGTCGACGTAGCCCGAATCGTTAAAAAAGCACAAAGAAAGATTCCGCCCGCTGTGAAGATTCCCAACGACCGATGGAGAATCTGCCAGAGGATAAGACTGGAGGTGGTGGCGGGCCATTGCAGCTCAATCGCTCTGTAATCATTTATCTTTTGCAAAGTGGCCCCCTCCCAAAAAGCTGGGAGCCACTCCCCGTAAACCTTGGGAAAATCAGGGACTGCCAAAAATCCAGGACCATCGTGCCTCATAAAGGCACCGAGAATCGTTTGTAAAAAAACAAAACCTGAAAGAATCCAAATCCAACGAGTCCGCACGGCCGCATGATCATCCCCAATTCGTGGATTTCCCCAAAACCGAGAAAGAACCAATGCCAAGCTCCCCGCCACCAGCAGGTAAAGTTGTGCAAGGCATCCGTGTAAAAGGCCTAGAACCCAAGAGACCTGAATCACTCTTTGTCCTCCGAGAATACCCTGAAGGATAACCAAGACTAATGCCCCCATCGCAAATCGCCGTGCCCAACCCGCAGGTTGCGTCAGCCACACCCAAATCGTTACGGCCAAGGTGATCAAGCCAACGCCACTCGCGACTAGCCGATGGGAATGTTCAAGAAAGACCATGGTAGAAGCAGTCATGCTCGACCATGGATAAATCAACATATTGTGCCCGAATGTGCCAGGCCAATCAGGCACCGCCATGCCAGCGACCTTGGTCGTCACTTGCCCACCAAGAGTGATGAGAAACAAAATGGAGCCAACAAGAAAACACGCGGCCCGGAAAACGAGAGCGGGTCTCTGGCGTGATCTCATCCCGCCGTAACCGGTTTCCGCCCTGCAACCTTACCTTGTGGGGAATCACTGGGCTCGGGTTCGTTTTGCATTATGAAATCACGGGGGGCACCCGGAACGCTATAATCATAGGCGCCCCGATAGACACGAGGAGTCACCTCAAAGTTTCCGTGTCCTGGAGGCGAAGCCACGATCCACTCTAGGGTCGTTGCATTCCAAGGATTCTTTCCAGCAGGTTTACCATGGCGCAGGCTCCTAAAGAAATTCCACAAAAAGACAAACTGGGAAAATCCCAATCCGATTGCCGCTAAGGTGATAAACTGGTTGATCGGCTGGAGAGCACGCAGGTGCTCATAGGCTGTTGGGTCAGCGATTCGACGCATCATGCCACCCAGTCCGACGTTGTGCATCGGGAAAAAGCACAGATTGTAAAAAGCAAAAGTCAGACCGAAATGAATCTTCCCAAGGTTTTCATCCAACATCCGGCCAAACATCTTCGGGTACCAAGTGTAAATTCCGGCAAAGATACCGAAAATACTTCCACCAAAGAGAACGTAGTGAATGTGGGCCACAATAAAATAAGTGTGATGCACAAAAATATCCACTGGAGTGGAAGCCATGAAAATTCCTGACAACCCCCCAATGACGAACATCAGAACAAAAGCCAAGGCGTTGAGCATCGCCGTTGTGAAGCGGATCGAACCACCCCAAAGGGTGCCCAGCCAATTAAAGGTCTTAATCGCCGAAGGCACCGCAATCACCATGGTCGAAACGCCGAATGCAGCCGAAAGCACGAGGTTCATTCCGGAAACAAACATATGATGGCCCCAGACAATAAATCCAAGGAAACCAATCGCCACCATCGCATAAACCATCGCCCGATAACCAAAGACGGGTTTTCGGGAAAATATACTCAAAATATCACTCACCATTCCCATGGCGGGCAGAATCATAATATAAACCTCAGGGTGACCGAAAAACCAGAAAAGGTGCTGCCACAAAAGAGGCTGGCCCCCATTGGCTGGGTTAAAAAAGCTCGTTCCCGCATTCAAATCCAAAAAGAGCATAGCCGCCGCTGCCGAGAGGACTGGAACAGCCAGCAGAAGTAAGAAGGCTGTAATAAATAAAGACCAAACCGCTAGGGGCATTCGGAAAAACCCCATTCCAGGAGCCCTCATATTCACAATGGTGGTGATGTAGTTAAAAGCCCCCATAATCGAGGCCAACCCATTCAAGAAAATACCGACACACCAAAGACTTTGCCCAATCTGTGTTCCGTTATATGCAGAAACCGAGCTTAAGGGGGCATAGGAAGTCCACCCGCTAGCAGCGGCTCCACCCGCGACAAAGAAGCTTCCCAAAAGCAGGACGCCGGAGAACACGTAAACCCAGTAGGACAATTCGTTGATCAACGGAAATGCCATATCCCCTGCCCCGATTTTCAAAGGAATCAGGTAGTTGCCAAAGGCACCAATCAGTAAGGGCATCACCACCAAAAACACCATAACCGTTGCGTGCATCGTGAAGAGTGCGTTGTAAAATTGCGGGTTGATAAAAGGTAAAGAGAGAGGATTCCCTACATCCCCATTCGCCATCACTTGAGTGGAGGGATAAGCCAACTGCCACCGCAACAGAAGAGCCAGCCCGCCACCGACAAAAAGAAACCCAAGTGAGGTGAAAAGATACTGTAATCCGATGATCTTGTGATCCAAAGACCAGATATACTTTCTCCAGCCCGTCACCTCCGCGTGGTCGTGGCCATGGGATTCGATCGAATGATTCAAGGTTGTGGTGCTCATGCTGTTATTTTTCTCCTTAGCGCCCCGTCATTGTCACAGGCGGGGGGGTTTTGCCCTTGGCCCAAGTTTCGTAGTCGAGCTCAGGCACGACCGATAGTTTACCGAACATTTTGTAGTGGCCTTGGCCGCAAAGCTGATTACAAGCCAACTGAAAATTTCCTGTGGCCTCCGCCTTCAGCCAAACAAAGTCGTACACTCGGCCAGGGACCATATCCTGATACAAACGAAACTCAGGAACGTAAAAAGCATGAATCACATCTTTGGAGCCTAAATAAAGGCGAACAGGTCGACCGACAGGAAAAACCACCTCATTGTAGGTGGTGAAATCATCCAATCCTGCGGGATCAGCCAAATCAATCCCGAAAGGATTCTCCTTGGAAATCTTGGCCGCAACCATTTTACCTAATTTGCCATCGGGTCCAGGATATCGAACGTTCCAACCGAACTGCTCCCCTACCACCGCTACGGGCAGGGCGTTCGCAGGAGGAGTCTGACGACGCATCTTACTCCACTGCTCGTTACCATAAATAGCCAAAGCCAAAAAGATGACGGCCGGAATCGTAGTCCAAACTACCTCCAAAGCATTATTTCCGTGAGTGTGAATTGCGGCGACTCCTGGACGATAGCGGTACTGAATCAGAAAGAGGATCATCGCGAAAAATACCCCGATAAAGGCAACCCCAGTTAGGAAGAGGATAATATAAAAAAGAAAATCCACGTCATGCCCGAACATGTTCACGTTGCGCGGTAACCACCAAACACTCGTCTCACGAATCTCGGCCTGTGCTCTCACTAGGGTCAGAGCAAAAGCGGTCAGAAAGGCTAAGCCCCGCAAAGAAGAAGTTCGAGTCATGAGTGGAGTCTCCAATAGTTTCACAAGATTTCAACTCCTTCCGCCAAAAAGATATCGGCGCACCCTCCCGTCCTTGATACGGCAGTAGGTTCTGGGAGGAGAAAAGCAGTGTTAAGAAATCTAATACAAGTCGGGTTATCCTTAATACTTCTAATGGGTACTTGAAGAAGCCTCTTAAAGGCCCCATTTTAGGACCGTGTCGTATTTCTTTCTATCCTCCCGATTGGTAGAGCAATCTCATTCATTTTTTTCCTAAGAATCCATGGCCAATATTTTTCCCCGCTACACCAACTGGTTGCCTATCAAAATTCTGGTGTGCCTGACGGTGGTTGTCGCCAGCGTGGTTTCCGGAATGGCCTACTATTTTACCCCAAAATACACACGCGTAGGCTACCAACCCACTCAGCCGGTCGCCTTCGACCACTCTCTTCACGTGAATCAACTTGGAATGGACTGTCGCTACTGCCACACCGGAGTGGAAAAATCCTCCCACTCCAATGTTCCGAGCACCCAAACCTGCATGAATTGTCACACCCAAATTAAATCCCTCAGTCCCAAATTAGCGGCAGTCCGAGAGTCATGGAAAACCGGGAATCCTGTTCCTTGGGTTCGGATCCACAAAGCCCCTGACTACGTCTACTTCAACCATGCCGTTCACGTAAATCGCGGCGTCAGCTGCGTGGCCTGCCACGGTAAGGTCAACCACATGGAGGTCGTCTACCATGCTAAACCCCACAGCATGGGATGGTGCCTAGAGTGCCATCGAGCCCCCGAAAATTATTTACGCCCAGTCGACCAAGTGACCAATCTTGATTGGATACCTCCCGCAACTACCACCCAACGTGAGCTTGGAGAGAAATTTGTCAAAGAGTGGAATGTGAAACCGCCCGTTAGCTGTAGTGGGTGCCATCGCTAATTTTCCCATGAAACGCATCCTCCAACATCCCACCGCCCCCACCACCGGCCGCACCTACTGGCGCAGCCTTGGGGAGTATGCCCGTACCCCTGATTTCGAAGAGTGGCTTCACCGTGAATTCCCGAAAGGTGCAGCTGAGTGGGAAAATGATCCTCTTTCTCGTCGAACCTTTTTACGGCTGATGGGAGCTTCCTTAGCTCTGGCGGGTCTCAGCCTTTCTGGTTGCCGTCGCCCCGAAGCCCACCTTGTTCCCTTCACCCAATCTCCCGAGTGGGTAGTTTCTGGCAAGAAGATGTCTTTTGCCACGGCCCAGCCCCGGCGCCGTGGGTCGATTCCTCTTCTCGCCACTACTTTCGATGGACGCCCCGTCAAAATGGAAGGCAATCCTCTCCATCCCATAAGCCAAGGAGCTACCGATAATCACGCTCAAGCATCCATTCTCGATCTTTATGATCCAGCACGACGACGCTTTCTCACTCACGCCAACAAAAAAGCCACAGCAGAAGATTTAACCGCAGAAGTAGCCCGGATCCGGGCTGAAGCCAGTAGTTCGTCTGGCGCCTCTCTCGCAATTCTTGCAGAAGAAACCTTGTCTCCAAGTCGCGAGCGCCTGCGTAATGAACTTCTTCGCCAATTTCCCCAAGCCACGTGGGCCGTCTATGACCCCCTCACCTCAGGGCGGGACCTCGCTGCTTCCTCCTTGGCCTTTGGACCAAACACCGATTTCCGCCCTCAGCTTGCCGTTGCTTCCACTATCCTCTCCCTCGATTGCGACTTCTTAGGATCCGACGAGGGAGATATTCCCGATACTCGCGGCTTCGCCAGTGGCCGACGAACACGGAAACCTGATGATAAGATGAATCGCCTCTATGTGGCGGAACCCAGATTCTCCCTCACTGGCACAATGGCCGACCATCGGCTGCGCCTCCGTGCCAGCGCTACGGGCGCCTTTCTCCTAGAGCTGGCCCGCCAGATTCGTAGCCTCCGCTCAACTCCCGATCTTAACACTCTTTTACAGCAAGCGCCCGATCTCTCTCTTCCGAAAGGTATCGACCCCGCTTGGATCCGGGAATGCGCCGCCGATCTCGTGGCCCACGGACAAAATTCACTTATCCTCGTCGGACGTCGCCAACCCGTCGCCATTCAAGCGCTCGGTCTTGCCCTTAACTCCGCGCTTGGAGCCATCGGCACAACTCTTCTTGTTCAACCCCAACTCAGTGCCCCTTCCACGAACCTCGCCTCTTTGGCGGATAAAGTCAGAAGCGGCACCATTCGTACACTCGTCTTGCTAGGGGGAGATCCCGTCTACAACGCCCCCGCAGATTTAGACTGGGCCTCACTTCAATCCTCCGTTCCCAACACGATTCATCTCTCACCCTTCTTCAACGCCACCTCAGCCCGCGCCAATTGGTTCATCCCTGGAACCCACTACCTCGAATCATGGGGCGATACTCTGGCCGCCGACGGTTCCTATCTGTCTATTCAGCCGACCATCCAACCCCTCTGGGCCGGCCAGAGCCAATTGGAATTCCTAACATCACTCACCGCCCAATCAAAACCGATTGGACCGTCTATAATCCGCGATACATTCGCCGCTCGCACCAACCTCACGGGCGAAAAACTGGAGCAGGCTTGGCAGGACTTTGTTCGCGAAGGATTTGTTTCATCCATTACAATCACTTCCCCTCGCAGTGCCAACGCCAGCGCAATCGCCACTCTTCTTTCTTCTATTGAGGTCGCCCCTGCTGACGATATCCATTCCCTCGAAGCGGTCTTCACTCACTCCGGCGCACTCGACGACGGTCGTTACGCCAATAACGGGTGGATGCAAGAGTGGCCCGATCCCATGACTAAGCTTACTTGGGATAATGCCATTTTGATTTCAAAAGAAACTGCCAATTCTCTGGGCTTAAAAAATGAACTCAGTAAAGGAACCCTCATCGCGGATGTTGTCCAAGCCACCCTCGCAGGCCGTTCTTTAGAAGCTCCGATCCTAATCGCACCGGGCCACGTCAATTTTGCGGTCAGTCTCCCCGTCGGCTACGGCCAAGAAAATCTTGGCCCAGTAGCCAAAGGCTCTGGATTCGACGCCTATCACCTCCGCACTTCGGCCACCGATTACCTCGCCCAAGGCCTTCAACTCAAGCCCACCGGTCGCACCCGCGAACTTGCCATCACCCAAGAACACCAAGTCATGGAAGGACGGGACCTCGTTCGCGAAGCCTCCCTCGCCGAATACCAAGCGAAACCTGACTGGGTGAAAAAAGTCGGCATGGACGGCCACATTCCGCCAAACCAGAGCTTCTACAAAAATCCCAAACTCACTGGTGACCACCAGTGGGCCATGGTCATTGATCTAGCTACCTGCACGGGTTGCAACGCTTGCGTCACCGCTTGCACCGCCGAAAACAATATTCCAATCGTCGGAAAAGACCAGGTGATCAAAGGTCGTGAAATGCACTGGATTCGCGTAGATCGCTACTACACGGGCGAACCCGATGAACCTGAATCTGTCTCGCAACCCGTCGCCTGTATGCAGTGCGAAAACGCCCCATGCGAAACAGTCTGCCCCGTTAACGCCACCGTCCATAACGATGAAGGCCTTAATGTCATGGCCTACAATCGCTGTATCGGCACGCGCTACTGCGCCAACAACTGCCCTTACAAGGTCCGCCGATTTAACTTTTTCGACTACAACCAACGGTCTTTGGATAAACTTTACCTAGGGCCTCTAGCGCCCAAGGGAACCGAAGAGACCATTAAGCTCCAGAAAAACCCCAACGTCACTGTACGTATGCGCGGGGTCATGGAAAAATGCACCTTCTGCGTCCAACGGATCGAAGAAGCAAAAATTGGCGCTCGCGTTCGTGCTCGTGACTCCGCCGATCTCGGGATTCCAAGCGGAACTCTCCAGACCGCCTGTCAGCAGGCCTGCCCTGCCGACGCCATTGTTTTCGGGGATCTGAAAAATGAAAAAGATGAAGTCGGAAAACTTCGCTCCCTTCCACAAAACTACTCTCTTCTCGACTATCTTAATGTCGGCCCCCGTTTGACCTATCTCGGGCGCGTTCGTAACCCCAATCCCGCCATGCCGGGAGCGAAAATGCACTATATCCCCTCTCATGGGCACACCAATTCCCATGAACAAGAAAATGGCCACCCCGTAGAACCTAGTGGCCAATCAGGGGCGAAAGCTGGCCATCAATGAGAGCCGATAACTCTTCCGCCCAAGCTGCTTTCGCCCATGCCTCGGACTACCTCGAGCGGCGCCCCCTCGTGGCGAACCGTCGCCCGCTCTCTTGGATCACCGAGCACGTCTGCCGCATCGTCGAACAACCTGCCCCAATGTGGTGGTGGATACTGACCATCTTTTTTGGAGCAATGGCCTCCCTCACCCCAGTCATGCTTACCTATCTCGTCTCCACAGGGGTGGGAGTTTGGGGCTTAAACGTTCCTGTTTGTTGGGCCTGGGATATTACCAACTTCGTTTTCTGGATCGGAATCGGGCATGCCGGCACTTTGATCTCGGCAATTCTTTTCCTTACCCGCCAAAATTGGCGTACATCCATCAACCGCTCCGCCGAAGCCATGACCATTTTCGCAGTGATCTGCGCAGGTATCTTTCCTGCCTTCCACGTCGGTCGAGTATGGATGGCCTGGTTCCTCGCACCGGTTCCTAACGCCAATGCCATCTGGCAAAACTTTCGTAGTCCTCTGCTCTGGGACGTCTTTGCCGTTTCCACTTACTTCACTGTCTCCCTGATCTTTTGGTACCTCGGGCTCATTCCCGACCTTGCCTCGCTTCGTGATCGCGCGAAAACCCGTTTCCGCCAAATGGCCTATGGACTCCTCGCCATGGGTTGGCGTGGATCGAACCGCCACTGGACTCACTACGAAAAGGCCTACCTCATTTTAGCGGGAATTTCTACCCCACTCGTTCTATCGGTGCACAGCGTCGTTTCCTTTGATTTCGCTACCTCCATTGTCCCAGGTTGGCATACCACCATCTTTCCCCCGTACTTCGTCGCCGGAGCCATCTTCGGAGGATTCGCCATGGTGCTCACCCTCTTGATTCCCTTTCGTGAAATCTATGGCCTCCATGATCTCGTCACCGATAAACACATCGATAATATGTGTAAGATCATTTTGCTGACCGGCTCCCTTGTTGGGTACGCCTACGCCATGGAATTCTTTATCGCTTGGTACAGCGGTAACCCCTTCGAAATCTACGCCTTCACCAATCGCGCTTTCGGTCCCTACTGGTGGGCGTACTGGGCAATGATCACCTGCAACGTCGCCGCCCCCCAACTCTTTTGGTTTAAATACTGCAGACAAAATCCATGGGTCGTCCTCGCCATCGTTATGTTCCCCAACACCGGAATGTGGTTCGAGCGCTTTGTCATCATCGTCACCTCAATTCACCGGGACTTTCTCCCATCCTCCTGGGGCTACTTTTCGCCTACCTGGGTGGATATCACCCTTTTCATTGGCACCATCGGACTTTTTGTTTTTCTCTTTCTGCTCTTCGTACGATTTCTTCCCATGATCAATATGTTTGAAGTGAAAAATATCACCCCAGAGGCTGATCCTCACACTCCAGACTCCCACTCCGAACAGAACTCCGCCATTTCCCATCCTTCCTCCACCAAGGTGCATGCATGAACCGCTCCGAGAAATCACTCCACGGCCTAGGGGCGGAGTTTCCCACCGCCGCATCCCTTCTGCACGCCGCTAAAAAGGTTCAGGCCCTAGGCTTCCGCCGCTGGGATGTCTACTCGCCTTTCCCGGTTCACGGCATGGATCACGCCATGGGTTTCAAACGCTCTCGTGTATCCCTCTTTTCCTTAATCGGTGGCTTCATCGGCCTTGGGACAGCCTTCGCCCTCATCTACTACACATCTGCCCTCAACTACCCCCTCATCACTCAAGGTAAACCCTATTTCGCACTTGAGCCTTCTCTACCAATCTTCTTTGAGCTTACCATCCTCCTCACAGCTTTCGGCACTGTGCTTGGTCTTCTGCTCCTCACTCTCTTGCCACGTTTTCATCATCCCGTTTTCAACTGGGATCGATTCCAGCGCGTAACCGACGACGGATTCTTTATCGTTCTCGAAGCAGCCGATCCTCAGTTCTCGAACGAAGCCTCAAGACAAGTTCTTCAGGAAATCGGCGGAACTCATATCTCAGAGATTTTTCAAGACCCCGAAATCAATCCACATCCTGCTCGTCCTACCACCGAGGTTGTTTCATGAAAGGTTTCATTCGCATTTTTCTCGCGGTTTTCGGCTCGGTCGCTCTTGCCATCGTGGCCATTGCAGGATTCAGAGGAGACTTTACCAAGAATACTCCTATCGAAATCTTTCCCGATATGGATCGCCAACCAAAATATAAGTCCCAGACCCCATCTCCCTTTCTCCCCGAGGGACGCGTCGATCGTGTCCCTCCTTACGGCAGCATTCCTTTCCATATCCAGACCGATCAACCCTATCTTATCACTGGCAAGATGGGATCGATGTGGGGAACAGGAATTCCCGTAACCGTCGACCAGAAACTTTTGGCCCGCGGCCAAGAGCGGTACCAGATTAACTGCCAAGTTTGCCACGGCGCCTCTGGCGCAGGGAACGGCATCACCTCCCAGTACGGACTGGTTGGTGCAGCTAGCTATCACGCAGACAAATATCGCACCATGGCCGATGGGGAGATATTTAACACCATCACTCACGGAAAAGGTCAGATGGGACCCTATCACCATATTGAGGTCAAAGATCGCTGGGCCATTATCGCCTACATCCGCGCGCTCCAACTTTCCCAAAATGCCCCAAGCAACCTCCTCCCACCAGAGTCCGCCACCTCTACTGCCGCAAAACCATGAGCCACCCCTCCTCCTCTCCTTTGCCTGTAGCCGAGAAACTTAGGATCGAAAAACTAGGCATCCTCCCTGTTCTTTTTCCCACCTTGGGAATTATAGGACTGCTCTCCGCTTTTATTTGGGGACTCACCAGTAATCCCGTCCAGTTGGCCTTCTCTTATTTATTTGCCTTCTCGGTTGGTTTCACAATTTGTGCAGGAGCACTTTTTTGGACACTCCT
>CAJBOM010000159.1 GCA_903956835.1 uncultured Verrucomicrobiota bacterium | reverse complement strand
TTCCAACAAGGAAGAGATTCTTCAGGCTCAGCTCGATCTTTCTAAAATTGCCACGACACGCCAGCACTGGCCTTTTCTTCGGGATCGCCGCATCGACGCTTACGCTGGGCTGGATCAACGATTTCTTAAGTCTTGAAAAGTCCCCTACTCTCATCCTTTGGGATTGATTGGTCGGCCTACCGCCTTCCTGCGGAATGGGAATCTCACGAAGCTACCTGGCTCGCTTGGCCCCATAACGCCGAGACCTGGCCCGGACTTCTAGAGGCTGTCCAAGAAACCTACCTGGAGATGATCCGCGCCCTTATCCCAGGTGAGAGGGTTTATCTGATCGCCAAAGATTGTGCGGCCGCGGATGAAATTCATGAACGACTCCGCCAGGCTAACCTGATCTCCCCAAATCTTAAAGTCGTGACCATCCCCAATGATGACGCCTGGCTTCGCGACAGCGGACCGATCTTTATGCTTCGTCGAACTCCAGGGACTCCGGCTCGTGTCGCCCATGACTTCACCTTCAATAGTTGGGGTAAGAAATATGGTCCTTGGGATAAAGATGATGTCATTCCTGCAGCCGCCTGTCGTCTTTCTGACACCCCATTCGAAACTCACGAATTTGTCCTTGAGGGTGGATCTCTCGATACCGACGGGCAGGACACCCTCCTCACTACTGAACAGTGCCTTCTTAATCCCAACCGCAACGCCTCTCTTTCTCGACCTGAGATAGAAGCCCGACTCTCTCAATGGTTGGGGGTCCGAAAGATTATCTGGTTGGGCGAGGGTCTCGAGGGTGACGATACCGACGGGCACGTGGATGATCTTACCCGATTTCTTTCACCAGGTGTCGTCGCGACGGTTGTCGAATCCGATCCCCAAGACCCTAATCATGCCCCCCTAGCAGACAACCTTCACCGGCTTTCTCTGGCCAAAGACTCTGGCGGACGAGCCCTCCAGGTGATTCAGCTTCCCATGCCCCCGCGCGCTGATGGCCCGCACCATCGCAATCCAGCCAGCCACGCTAATTTTTATATCGGAAACTCCGCCGTTCTAGTCCCTATCTTTGCCTCCCCTACCGACAAAGTGGTTATAGATCTCCTCCGACCCCACTTTCCAGGCCGCAAGGTCCACGGCATCGACTGCCGCGCCCTTGTTGGTGGCTTAGGCGCGATTCACTGTATCACTCAACAGCAGCCAGCAATCGTTCCACTGGGTTGAACTGCACCCCATCTTGCGTCTAGGATTTTTTATGGCCAAGCCCCTCCGAATCGGTCTTCCCTCAGGAAGCCTTCAAGAAGCCACCCTCGATCTATTTAGAAAGGCGGGCTACTCGATCGCCCGCGGCTCGCGCACCTATCGTCCGTCCATCGATGATCCAAACTTTGAAGTCCGTCTTCTGCGCGCTCAAGAAATTGCCCCTTACGTCCAAGACGGTTTTCTCGATCTTGGCCTAACCGGAAGCGATTGGATTCAGGAAACCAAGGCCAAGATTCATGTTGTTTCCACTCTCCAATTTAGCAAAGCCACAGCCCAACCCGCACGATGGGTCGTCGCCGTTCCTAATCGTTCCCCCATCCGTCGTCCTTCCCAACTTCGGGGGAAAAGAATCGCCACCGAGGCGGTCGGTCTTGTTCGCCAGTACCTCGCGAAAAACAAGATCAAAGCCAAGGTCGAGTTTTCCTGGGGTGCTACCGAAGTCAAAGTGCCTGAACTTGCCGATGCGGTCGTTGACATCACTGAAACTGGCTCCTCTCTTGCAGCCAACGGCCTTCGCATCCTCGATACCATTCTCGAATCCTATCCCCAGCTCATCGCGAATCGCAAAGTTTGGACTCGTCCAGCGCAGCGAACACTTATTACAAACCTAGCCATGCTACTCGAGGGGGCCTTACGGGCTCGTGACCTTGTTGGACTTAAGATGAATGTCTCTCGTCGTTTTCTAGGTTCTGTCAACTCAGCCCTCTCTTCCCTCCGAGATCCAACTGTATCTCCCCTTGCCCGCGATGGCTGGGTTGCCGTGGAAACGGTTATGGAAGAGAAAATTGTTCGATCCCTTATTCCTCGTCTTAAGAAACTCGGCGCCGAAGGTATTATTGAGTACCCGCTAAATAAGGTTGTCACCTAGGCCTTCTAGCCCCACGATGTCTCTATGGGTTCAGTTAAGAAGAAGCGGAAATCGAAAATCGCGAAGCATAAGCGCCGCAAGCGCAGTCGCGCGAACCGCCATAAGAAGCGTCTCCGCTACAAGACGTAAGGTTGGGGCGCTCGGCGCTTCCTTACTTCTTGCCCCCGCCTTTCTCTCGTTTGGTGCTCCTCAGCGTGCCGAACGTGTAGATTCCGCCCTTTTCTTTACCCAAGGACGGCGGGCCGATTCATTAGGATTAAGCCAACAAGCCTTCGAGGCCTACAGCAAAGCTCTCGATGCCGATCCCACGTCTCGCGCCGCTACCCTCGCCAAAGCCGGTACCCTGCTTGACCTCAACCGTTCAGCAGAATCTCTAGAGCTCCTCCAAGCCCTGCCCGTCTCTTCAGTCGATGAGCCCGAACGAGCCACCCTTCTCTGCCTGGCTCTCATCGGCCAGAAAAGGGGCGAAGCGGCCACCATCGCCCAACGCGATGCCCTCACCGCTTTAGCTGGATGGGGTAACCAAGATCCCACTCGCTTGGCTCGCGTGGCCGAAGGCCTTCTTCGATCTGGCACCGCACTCTCGCGGAAATCTCAACGGGAAATCGCCGCCGCTGTTCTCCCCGCTTTTATCCGCGCCATCGAGATGAACACCTCTTTAAGCGGTTTAATCCTGCGCGCAGCCGATATTGCCATAACTGCCGATGACCTCCCCACCGCTGTTCGTTACCTTCGCGAATATACCAATGAGCGACCACAAGAACTACCCATCCTCGAGCAGATTGCCGCCACTTTCATTCTAGCAGGCCAACCCACTGAGGCAGACGCCTACCTTCAACTCGTCGCCATGGAGAAACCGGAGCGAACAAATCTCTATCCCGTCCTTGGTAATCTCTACGATGAATTAGGTATTCCCGCTCGCGCCGAGATGTACCGAGTTCTCGCCTTGCACGTTGCTAAGAATCCACCTCTATCCGATTACCTTCGGCTTGCGTTACTTCAACTTAAACTGAATCAACCTCGTCGCGCTGGCCTTACCCTCGAATCTGCTTCTCGGATCTACTCCGATTCAGTTCAACTCCTTCTTATCCGCGGTCTCACCGAGAAAGCCCAAGATCGTATGGCTGAGGCGGCCGCGACCTTCGCTCAAGTCGAGCGCCTCTCCCAAAAACGCCCAGAGATACTTGATGCTAGCTTTTACTATGAGTACGGCTCGGCCTGCGAGCAGTCAGGCCAATCGACCCGCTCAGAAGTCGCCTTACGCAGGGCTCTGCAACTGAATCCATCTCATCACCAGTCCCTCAACTATCTCGGCTATATGTGGGCCGAACGGGGTCGAAATCTCGACGAAGCCCTCATTATGATTGAAAAAGCAGTACAACTCAGTCCTGGGAACCCCGCTTATCTTGATAGCCAAGGATGGGCCCTTTACCGACTCGGAAACCCCGCAGCGGCCAAACCCCTCGTGGAGGAGGCTCTGCGCATGGTTCCCGATGACCCCACCCTCTTGGAGCACTATGGCGATATTAATTTCCGACTTGGCCAGAAAAGCGAAGCTGAAAGTGCTTACGAGAAGGCCTTGCTCGCGGGTGGTCCCGCCATTACCTTGCGCGACAAGATTCGGCTCAGACAGAATAAGTAAAGACTAGCTACGCTGGATTACCGATTTTCCCTGGGTCACCACCCCAGGCTGCTACCTTGGCTTTCGCTGCCATTTCCTCAGCTTCTGAAATCTTTCCCGCTCGACCAAGAGCCAATGACAGACTGGTGTAGGCCAACTGATCCCTCGGCTTCAACTGTACCAACTTCCCTAGTGCAACGATCGCCTCATCTAACTTCTCTAACTTCACCAACGCCATTCCTAAACACTGCCACGCATCCGCATGCCCAGAATCAAGGGTAGTCGCCTTTTGATAATGGATGGCCGCCTCAGCCATCTCCCCCATAGCTAGAGCCAAATGCCCCTCCTCCATTGAATCATCTGCAGGGCTCATAACCCTATCCTGAGCGTTCAAAGCATCGTACGCAAACATCCTTCTACCGATGCTTCATTCGATTGCACAATTCTCTTCCAACCTGAACTCCGAGCTGCTTTTGCGGTGGCCGGGCCAATCACCACCACTCGCGGTTCACCTTTCCGCCAGACTGGAAATAATTGCCGAAACCGCACTGCCGCCGAGCCACTAGCAAAGACCACCCAGTCTGCTCCTTCCTGATTGAGAGCTCTCTTCACAGGAACTGGAACTGAGGAAGTTGCCGAGTTCTTATAGATAACAATCTTCCGAACAACCCGTCCGCTAGCCTTTAAAAGTGAAGCAAACTTCCCGTCGCCTAAAGATCCAGTAAGATGAAGAATAGAACCACTGGCTTTCCGAGGCCAACTGCGAGCTAAAGCTTCCCCGCCTGGTCCAGGACCGACCCAATCTGGTTGGAACCCAATCGACCGAAGAACCTCAGCCGTTGCTTGACCCACTACGGCAAACTTAGCCCGAGCCACCTTTCGCAGATCCCCAATCGCGCTTGGGAAAGCGCGTACCGCTGCAGAACTTGTAAAAACAAGCCAGTCCGAACGGTCGATAATGGGAATCCAGCTTCTTTTAGGCGGAACTAATTCGATCTTAGACATTGGCAACTCCCAAACCTCCGCCCCCAAACCCTCCAACCTTTCGCGCCATCCACTTCCAAGAGATCGACTCATAGTAAGAATAATTCGTTTACCCGCCAAGGGACGTTTCTCCCACCACGCGAGTTCCCTTCTCAGGTCAACCACTGGACCCACCACCACGATTGCAGGCGCAGCTACCCCTGACTTCTTTGCTTTTTCAGCGAGATCATTGATCGTGCCGAAGACTGTCTTCTGGTTGTGGCAGGATCCGCTTCCAATCAATCCTGCAGGGGTTGTCCGAGAAAAGCCTAGGTTTTGCGCTCGTAAAAGAAACTCCCCCAGTCCCTCTACCGTCATATATCCAACTAACGTTTTCCCTGTTGTCGACCCCTCCGCTTGTGCCCCAATCCGAAAAGTAACCTCAGAACTGAGCCCTCTTTGAGTAATCGGAATACCGGCAAAAGCTGGGGCAGCGATGCCCGAGGTAATGCCTGGCACAACCTCAAAGGGAATGCGGGCTTGGCTCAAGGCCTGCGCCTCTTCCCCTCCTCTGCCAAAAACAAATGGATCTCCCCCCTTCAGTCGAACAACTCTTTTGCCTTTTTTTGCATACCGTAAAAGAAGTCGATGAATCTCCTTCTGTTCCATTCGCCTTCCTCTAGGTGTTTTTCCCGCATCGATCCATTTCGCAGTTTCGGGAGCCCAAGTGAAGAGAGCTGGATTGACCAGCCGATCATAAAGAACCACCTCAGCCTGAGATAAAACATCCCGTGCTCGTAACGTGAGTAGTCCTGGACTCCCTGGTCCAGCACCCACCAACCAGACTTTTACCTCCTTACTCATTTCGAATTCTTTCCGCTAGTTCTGAACCAACACTCGTTGCCTGAGTGACCTTACCCTTAGCTTCAGCTCGAACCACCTGTCCCCTCTTTCCCTTTACCGCAACTCGTAAAGCGAGATCACCCAGCCCAGTTAACTGAGCGTAAGCCCCGAGCGACTCGGAACATCCTCCACCCCACTCCTTCAGAAAGGCTTTCTCAGCATCCACACAAACCTGAACATCGGTGCAATTGATCTTTTCAAGGATCATTCGCAAGTTGAGATCCACTTCGCGGCACTCGATCGCCAAAGCTCCTTGGCCAGGTGCTGGCACCATCCAATCAGGACTTAGCCTTTCCATAACTAGTCCTTCGGGGCATCCGCCCAGTCGATCGATTCCTGCACAGGCAAGGATTACTCCCCACCAATCCTTTTCATTTTGCAATCGTCCCATTCGTCGATCCACATTACCCCGAATCCCATGGATCTCGGTCTGCGGCCACTTCTCCGACCAAAGAAGAGAGCGTCGAGGGCTCCCCGTACCTAAGCGAGATCCCGCGGGAGGCACAACGGGGCTTTCTTTACGGCGAACCACCGCATCTCTGGCATCCGCGCGCTCTGGAAAAGCCGCCAGAATTAAACCTTCTGGGAGTGAGGTCGGAACATCCTTGGCACTGTGCACCGCCAGATCGATGCCCCCCGACAGCAACTCTTTCTCCAGCGCCGAACTAAATTCCCCAACCCCTGTAGGAAGTTCATCGC
>CAJBOM010000158.1 GCA_903956835.1 uncultured Verrucomicrobiota bacterium | reverse complement strand
GGGGAATCCCAGACATCCCTAATTCTCGAGCCTCTTCTCCCACTTCTGTTTTGCCACCCACCAAGGCGGGTAAGCAGCCTGATGAAAACGTCGGGGCAACCGGTGGAGTCTTCGGATTCTTTTTAAATCCACCAAGGACCCAGACTCTGTGATTGCCTTTGTCGCGTAGATCACCGCCCCACGCGCGTGCGCCGTTACATGTGCCGTGGCAACCGCGTGCCCAGCGGATCTCGCCGCCGCCCGAGCCGCTCCGTCCTGCGTTTCTCTCGCCGCCGCATGTGCTCCCAATGCTGCCTCACGCACATCCTTCATTCGAAAGCAGGATCGGTCCTTGGCCATAGCTCTGGCCAGCCTTAGAGCTTTTCTTGGCCTCTTGTCTTTTGGACAAACGGTTTCAAAGATTGGGAGCACGCTATGAGCACAGTCGTGAGCCCATAAAATCATCCGCCGGTAATCCCCCGGCGTAGGCCTCTCCCTCCTGCCCTTCTTCACAAATACAACCGGTGAATCTCAGCTTTGCTGGAAATTCGCCCGCCAAAGAAGAAAGAAGCCGTACCCCTGCAAAATCAGGTTCGGCATCCAAACAATCAATTCAGGATACGCCCCACCCCGATTCTTCAATCCCTCCGCCAATAAAATCAAGGCGTAGTAGGCCATGACCAAAAAGAAACTGATCACCACACCCACCGAGGTCTCTTTCCGCTGCACTCGAATTCCCAGTGGAATCCCCACCAATAAAAGCGTAAATGGAGCCAAGGCAAAACTGATCCGCTTCTGCATCTCGGTTAACATCGGATAAATCTGCTTCGGATCAACAAACCCCTCCACCGGACTTAGAATTCGCTTGGCTAAATCCCCCATCGCCGCAATCCGAATATCTTTCATATCATCTGGATTCAGGAAACTTCGTAAGGAAATTTTTAAAGGCAACTGATCCGCACTCAACCCCGCCCGAATCCCGTTTAAATCAGCCGGATTCTCCCCTCGCTCCTCCTGACGCGCTTTCTGCAAGGTGATCGTCAAACTCAGGTCATCCAAATCGGCCGATAGACTACCCTTCTCCGCTCGAATATTTCGGCGCGGGATACCCCTAGGATCCAGCTCCCAAATATTAATATCAGTCAGATCGGTTCCGTTTTTCTTTCCAATGTAAATTCGATAGCCAGGAAATCGGTCCATCGCCTCCCCTGCTCGAATCAGAAAGGCAGGATTGTCGCGGCCAATATCCAAGAGAACTGACTTAAATTTCTGCAGGGTCAGCGGAACCAAAACCGCATTGTTATAAAAACATATTCCCGAGATAAAAAGCCCAAAAAGGATCACTGGCGCCACCAACGGGATCAGCCCAATCCCTGCCGCCCGAATCGCCTGCAACTCCAGATCCTGCGACATCCGACCGAAGACAATCAACGCCGCCACCAAAATCCCCCACGGCATCGTAAAGGTCAACGCCTGCGGAATTAGCAAAGCCACCATTTTAAAGATTAGGCTGATCGGTAGCTCATCGTTCACCAGTAACTCGAAGATCTGCTTAAATGCATTTCCTAAAACGATGATCGCCGAAAGCACCGCCACCGCCCCAGCGGTCGCGGCCATCATCTGTCCGGTAAGGTAACGATAAAGAATACTCAAGGGGTTTTTGACTTTCGGCTCAACTCCACCCTGTCCTGCCAAGTGGTAGGTTGTCCACTCTTCAGACCACGACAATCGTAGAAATGAAAGGTCGGCCCCGTCGGCTCTCCCCACGTCGAACGACGATAAGTTTTCACCACCTTGACCGATTCGAAATCCCGTGCAATCGGTGGCAATGGATTAGGTTGCTCCGCTACGTACAGCCCCGTACTGCCAGATGGAAAAGTCTCCCGATAACTGGGCCAAATCGAATACTGAGTCATGATTCGAGGCCAATCGGGAGTAAAGGCCCGCGGTCGATCGGGAAGATAGAACGAAAGCAGACTGGCCGTTTGATACTCATCCGCTACGACGAAATCGGCGCCAATCTCCTGACGAACTTTTTCCGCCTCCACCGCCAAGTCATTCCACCCCTTCGCCCGATCAAGCGGATTATTCTTAAAATGGAGCGGGAGAAAATCGTGGAGTAGCGCCGTCTCCACAAATCCTATCAACAACCCAGCGACCATTACGCCGCGCCAGACACTCTTTCCCTCATTCCACTTTCGCACCGCCCAACCCGCCCCCAAAACTAATCCCGCCAACAAAGCTGGCGCCGTCCAATTTCCATTGGCTGTTTTATTTAGACTGATCCAGCCATAAGCCACAAAGAGTGGCCAAAAAAGGCTCAGCAGATATTTCTCTCCCTCCCCCGCTTGTCGGGTGGTCGCGGGACGAATGGCGCCCATCAACATCAAGAAAAAGAGAATCGGAGAAACCACGATCGCCTGCAAAAGCCAGAAACCAGCAAACTTTCCCCAGTTCACCCGAAAGCCTCGGTCCAAATCCCCACCCTCAAATAAGTGCATCGCCGTAATCCAGCCATAAAAAGCATTCCAGAAAACAATCGGCAGAGCCAAAATCACGAAGGTTCCCACCAAAAGCAGCATTCTGCCTGAGAAAAGAAGTTTTCGCCTCCCGGGCACCAGCAGAAGAAAGAGGGCAAAGGAGATTAACTCCGCTGCATTGGTGTATTTCGCCTGGAAGCCGAGTCCAATCCACAGCCCGGTCAGGATCCAATAACGCTTTTTTCTGCCCTGCACCGCTTCCCAGAACGAGAGAGCCGCCGCCGCCCAGAAAAACACGCTGAGCGGGTCGATCGTCATTAAAATACTGCCAATCGCAAAAAGTGGCATCACCGAAGCCGCCACCACTGCCACCAACCCCACCCGCTCACTGTAGAACGTTCGCCCAAGAAGAAAGATCAACCAGCCAGTGCCCGCCGAAAGTAACACTGCGGGTAGACGCACCGCCCAGACATGATCCCCCAGAAGAAGGGTGAAAACCCGAATAACAAAGGCCGCCCCAGGCCCCTTTCCATAGTGATTCCAATCCAACGATCGCCCGCACTCCCAGTAGTGCGCCTCGTCTCCCACCAGATCAAGATGCGGAACAAACCAAAGCCGAAAGAGAGTCACCAACCCAATCCATCCCAGAGCCCAACGGGCTTCTCTGCTTTTCAGAATCGATCCCATCGATCGACTCTAGCCGAGTTCACCCGTCCATCGCAAAGCCTGCGTGCTTACCATTTGACCCCAGCCTTTTCGCTGGTTGAGTAAGGATATGTCCTTAGCCCTCAAAATCGACGACCAGATCAAAGAAGCCATGAAAGCCAAAGACGCCGATAAACTCAGCGTCCTCCGCATGCTGAAATCTGCCATGAAATATGCGGTCATCGAAAAATACGGGGCCGAGGGGGTGGCCAAGGATGAGGATGTCTTGGCCAGCGTTCGTAAAGAAATCAAGAAACGGCAGGACTCCATTGAAGCTTTCGAAAAAGGGGGCAGGCCCGAACAAGCCGCCAAAGAAAAAGCCGAAATGAAGATCCTCGAATCCTACCTTCCTGCCGCTATGCCCGAAGCCGAGCTGGAATCACTTGTCAAAGCAGTCATCGCCGAACTCGGCGCCACCGATAAAAAAGCCATGGGTGCCGTCATGAAAGCCTGCCAGACAAAAGCCGCTGGTCGTGCCGACAACCGTGCCCTCAGCGCCCTTGTGGGCAAACTTCTTCCCTAATTTCATAGTCGAACATCAGGCCTATTCTTTATCTTCAAAGCTTGACATATTATCATACATACATATGCTTTAAGTAGTGAGAACAACCCTTATCCTCGATGATGATGTTTTTGTGAAAGCCAAAACTGCTGCCCTTGAGTCAGGCACTTCGCTCAGCAATTTCATCTCCAAAACTCTCCGCGGAAATTTTTTACAGCACAAAATCCAGCCCTCTCCTACTCGGATCCAAATTCCATTATTTCGCGGTTCCGTAACCCCACAAAGTCATCCTCTTTCCGAATTAGCCAGACTGCGAGACGAGGGGCGCTAAGCGATGCGGATGCCGGACGTTAACGTCCTGATCTACGCTCACCGCGAAGAGGACCCAGATCACCCTTTCTACCAGAACTGGCTCGAGGATTTAATCAACGGCCCCGAACCTTTCGCGCTCTCTCCTCTCGTGGCCGTTGCCTTTGTCCGCATCGTCACTCATCCATCCTTTTCTTCCAGCCCTACCCCCCTGCCCCAAGCCCTCAGCGTCATCGATTCTCTTCGATCCTCTCCCCATCACCGCTCGCCAGGACCAGGCCCTCACCATTGGGACCTCACAAAACTCCTCTGCGAAAAAACCTCGGCCACAGGAAAACGCGTCGCCGATGCCCAGCACGCCGCCCTCGCTATCGAAAACGGATGCACTTGGGTCACCCGTGATCCCGATTTTCAAGAATTTACACGCTGGGGTCTTCGCCTCGAAATTCTTGAGCCCAACTCGTAGTCAACCCCACTCCTCAGTTCGATATTTTTTCCGGCCCCTTCTTTCCCCCGCCCCCTCCGCCGGGTCCACGACGTGCCTTTTGCGGAATATCCTTCGCATACTCCTGCAAGGCCAGAGATAGTTCCTCTACGATCTCAGGATGCTGGCTTGCTTGATCACTCTTTTCAGAGGGATCAGCCAGCACATCAAACAGCATCGGGGCCGTTCCCTGCCCCTGCCGAGAAGTGATCAACTTCCAAGGTGGCCGGAAAACCGCTACCTCTTTGTTTCCCATGAAAAAGATCGGCCGCTCGGTGGCTAGCCCTCCTTGCAAAGAGGGCCAGACATCCTTTCCATCAAATTTCGGCGCGGACGCCATCTTCACCCCCGTTAGATCCAGAATCGTCGGAAAAAGATCCGCGACACAAATGAACTGCTCGCTCTTTTGTCCAGTCGGCAGGACACCGGGCCAGTTCATCGCTGCCGGCACATGAATACCCCCTTCGAAAACCGTTCCCTTCCCCTCCCGCAAAGTCAGGTTGGTCGAGCCCTTGGTTATGTCCCCGCCATTGTCAGAAAAGAAAATGATCAGGGTATTTTTTCGTACCCCCTGCTTCTCCAACTCCGCCACCACTCGCCCGACCGCAGCATCTAATCCTGTCATCGCCGCCAAAAGAACCGGACGGCCGCGCATTCTCCCGTCACCCACTTCCGCAGGAGGAGCCGCGATTGGACCGTGAATCGCATTGAAGGCCAGATACAAAAGAAAGGGCCTGCTCTTGTCCCGCTTCTGCATCAACTCGATCGCCTCATTCGCTAAAAGATCGGTGGAATACCCCACCTCCTCAACAGGTTGACCATTCCGCCACCAGTCCAACTCCTGAGTTCTTGGCTTCATGTGGGTGTTATAATCTACTGCCCCACCCAACTGACCGTAGTGATGGTCAAAACCGCGAGCCGTCGGCAAATACTCAGGTCCTGACAAACGATTCTCCTTCGCCCCACCCAAATGCCACTTCCCGCACATCCAAGTCTGGTATCCCCCTTCACGCAAAGCCTGCGGAAGCGTCTGGTATTTTAAATCCAACCCTGAAAAGTTTTCCACCCCCGTCCTCAGGGTGTGCATCCCTGTCATCAACGCCGCCCGAGTGACACTGCAAATCGGGTTCACATAGAAATGGTCTAACCGCACTCCCTCCCCTGCCAATCGATCTAGGTTCGGCGTCTTCACCTCAGGATTATTCCACCCGATATCTCCCCACCCCTCGTCGTCCGCCACCAAGATTACCACATTCGGTTTTTCCGTTGCCCCCAAAACCCAACCCGCCGAAAGCATGGCTGCGAAAAACGTACTTCTGATCACGGTGTTTTTAAAGTTGGAGAACGCGGAAATGAAAACCCCTCTCCTCGAGAATACTTTTCCCACATCTTCATCGCCACCGCCTTCAACTCCTCCAATGAAATCGATCCACTCCCGTCCGCATCCACCTCCGTAAAGTGCTGCTTCACAAACCCAGCCATCGACGACCGCACCCCCGGTCCATTCGCCTCCCCCTGACTAATCTTCCCGTCTCCATCCGCGTCGTAGCCACTGAAAGTCTTGTTCACCTCCGTCATCATCTCCTCCTGACTCAGTTTGCCGTCCTGATCCCCATCCATTTCCGTTAGATGATTCTCGATCCATGGCTTGCGGGGTTGCCCATTCGCCTCCATCTGGGGTGAACCTCCCGCCGCTTTTCGATCAGGTGGAGGCGGCGGACGATCCCCACTCTTCCTCTGCTTCCCTTTCTCACTCGTTGATTCAGAAGTCGTCCCATCTGGTTTCTTGAAAGTGAAATGTACGTTTCCGTTAGAAAGTATCTCATAGTTCACCGAACCCTTTCTCCCATTTTGGCTGTAATCCAACTGATACTTTTTCTTATCGGCCGAAATAACAAACCCCGTGATCTTTGCTCCGGGCAAAGGCTCACCTGCCTGTCGCACAGGATTAGCACTGGGTTGCGGTTCCACTTGCCCACCACCGATCGCTACCTCCCCATGAAACCCGCCGTTGATGTAGGGATAACTTTTGCTCGCGTGGTAGTGATACTCTCCTGCCGCGCTCGCGTGACCGTGAAATGAATCAAGTCCGCTCACCGTACTGCCATCCGGTTCCGCCAACCCATAAATCGGATACCCATCCAAGGCATAACCCAAGGGCAAGCTCGGACCCAACCGCTCCGCTAAATGCCAAGGAGCCACATGGTAATGGTAGTCGTCCGCCCGCCCACAGTGTCCCCCATACTCATCCAACTCCCCCGCCAGAAAAGTGTCCGTCCGCCCATCATTCTTAATCGGATTGAAAATCGGAATTCCGTTCGCCGCCACTGCGATCGCCCCACGGAAAAAGTTCGTCTTGGCCGACATTCCATTCGCCGCTGGCACAGGATGCAGTGGAATCGACCAAGCATTTCCCAAATAATAGGAATGGGGAAGTGGCACTTGCTGTTGCCACGCCGTAATTCCCACCATCATCGGATGGTCAGGCAACCCGTCCGACCCCACATAGAGATACTTCTCATCCCAATCCAAAAGAACCGCTTCTGGAAATTTTTGAAAGGGTTCTGCCATTTTGGGAGCGGGGACAGTTTGCGCCGCCGACTTCTTTTTCATCGCCTGATAATCCGCCTCCTCAATCATGTGAGCCGACGCGAATCCCGCACCGAGGAGCCACAAACCGAAAACCAGTCGGTGCTTCACTGCGGTGGCGGAGCTCCGCCACCTGGACCACCCTGATTTCTCGGTGAGGGTAAAAGTTTTGCTTCATCCGCATCGATAAACCCATCTCCGTTGGTGTCATGCTTAGCAAAGTTCGTCTTCATCGGCCCGGGAGCCTCCTCCATCGATATTTTTCCGTCCCCATCCTTGTCGAACTTCTTTATCGGATCGCCACCCTGCTTGCCCACCCCGCCTTGCCCCCCTGAGCCCGCTGTCTTTCCTCCCCCTCCAGGCCCACCCCCAGGCGGCCCCCGCCGAAAACTCGCATCGGGAGTTCCTTTCAACATTCGCGGATAAAAAGGGAACTCCGCCGTGGCCACGTAGTAGTAAGTTCCTTCAGGATATTCAGAGGTCACACCCGTTTTCCCATTCGCCTCATCCAGATCCCCCGATCTCTCCACAAACTCATAATCCACTGTGTAGGTTCCATCATATTTTCCACCTGGACCCTCCGTACCACTGGGACGCGTTCCCCCTTTCAGCTGGTAGCTAGATCGGTTGCCCGAAGTCTGAAGATAAATTGGAAAGCCGTCCGCTGCATAGCCTAGCAAACTCGACTTTCCACCCGTCTCGCCCAACGCCGATACCAGCCCCGTCGGTATGCCGTGGTAATGGTAAGCCCCGTTCGGTTGGACGTGCGCATGGTTTTGATCCAGCCCCAGACTCTTACTTCCCCCCAGCGCCTCAATATGCCAAATCGAACTGTGATCGTTTTTCCAATACTCCGCCGTCCCAGGATCAAAAGGGACCCCGTTCACCGCCACCCCAATCGACTGCTGCTTCAACTGCGTAAAAGTGGCATTGGTTTTAGGATGGAGTGGCATCCTTAAACTATAACTCTGCGCCGAAGCCGCATTCGGACACCCAGGCCCTGGGAATTGGCCTATCTCGTGGTTCGGCACCCCATTCGCCTTGATCACCCGATATCCGCCCTCCTCCGTTATCGATACCTGCGGAGCAGGCAAACCCGAGGCACTTCCCGCCGCAGTCTCTATATCTTCCTCATGCCCAGGATGAGCTCGCACCTCCGAACTCACCGCAAAAATCAATGCTCCACAAAACAGCAGAACTAGATCCAGTTTCTTTAGCAAAAGAGCACGCACCTCTTTGTTCACTCTTCCTCGAATCCTACTTCCTTCGCCGAACGATGGCCAACCCAGAAAGCCCTAGCAACAAAAGCGAAAGTCCGGAAGGCTCTGGCACTCCCGTCACCTCATAAATCCAGTTTCCAAAACTTTGTACCGATACCACCCCCGCCAAATCTCCGTAATCCCCATTCGGCCCCGTTGTGTCCAGGGGATCAGGCAACGAGGCCAAAAACGAGTGCACTCCCACTAATTTGGTCACTCCCCCTACATCAATAAAAAGCCCACCCCCGCTATCCCCATTTCCAATCAGATATTCCAGGGCCACCGGCGCTGTCGAGCCCATAGAACTCAAAACCGATTCCGCGGGCTTATCAAAATCGTAAAAGAGCACCGTGGGAGAAATTCCATCCAGATCGAGCGAGCTACCATCCCCCATCCTCATCAGCATTCCTCCTTGGGCATCAATTACATTTTGCCCTGCTCGCTTCGTCCCAGGATTAGTGTTCATCCCCGTCAAACCTGTTCCACTCCTTCCATAACCCACACTCGTTCCCAGTCGTTCTAACAACGAAGTGCTAAAATCCATCTGCGCAGGCGTCACATTGGTAATCGGCTGACTCAAATGCACCAGCCCCAAATCCACCCCCGCCCACAAATCCCCCCCACTACTACTCCAACCTCCATACGGAATCCACTCCGTCGCAGAAATTCCAATCCCACTGTACGTCGGTCCCATCCCAAAGATCATTCCACTTACCCCCGCCCCGTAATCATCAGTTCCCCCCACCACATGACCCGCCGTCAGCACCCAATCAGGCGCAATCAAAGTCCCCGAAGCGATGTACCCACTCGAGCCAATACTCCAGGTCAAAAAACCCACGCTGTCGTAGACACTTTGCTGGGCCAGCGAAGTGTAAAGAGAATCCGCCACATCATTTCGAATCGTCCCCGCCTGGCTCACCTGCAGAGTGCCACTCAAAAAACAAACCACCCCTGTGTAAATAAGAGGAATCCTCACCAATATTTATTCTAGTCGCCCCTCTTTCATTTATCAACAGCCCCACCTAGGTGTGAAAAATTCACCTAATCGCCTTCACCTCCGCCCTCATGCTGATTAGGCTCACCCCATGTCCGCAGATGCCCTTCTCTCTGGCCTCACCCACGTCCACACCCGGGAAGAGTTCGCCAAAAAACTCGCCACCGGCCGCCCCCTCCGCGTCAAACTCGGTTTCGACCCCTCCGCCCCCGACCTTCACCTCGGCCACGCTCTCGTCCTCGCCAAAGTCCGCCAATTCCAAGACGCTGGCCATCTCGCCGTCATCATCATCGGAGATTACACTGCTCGCGTCGGCGATCCCACCGGACGCTCCAAAACCCGCCCAGCCCTCGATCCCGAAACCATCGAGCAAAACGCCAAAACCTACACCGACCAAGTCTTCAAAATCCTCGATCCCAAGAAAACCGAAGTCCGCCGCAACGGAGAATGGCTCGCCCAACTCACCTGCCTCGATCTCCTTCGCCTCAACAGCCAAGTCAATGTCGCCCGCATGCTCGAGCGCGACGATTTCTCCAAACGCCACAAAGAGGGCATCCCCATCAGCCTCGCCGAATTTCAGTATCCCGTTCTCCAAGGCTACGATTCCGTCGCCGTTCACTCCGATGTGGAACTCGGCGGAAACGATCAACTCTTCAACAACCTCGTCGGGCGCGACTTTCAACGCCAAGCAGGCCAAGAACCTCAGGTCGTCCTCGTAACTCCCTTGCTCACCGGCACCGACGGAAAACAGAAGATGAGCAAATCCCTCGGCAACCACATCGGCATTACCGAATCCGCCCAAGAGATTTTTGGTAAAATCATGTCGATCCCCGACGAAACCTGCACCTCTTGGCGCGATCTCCTCGGCCCCTTCCTCGGATTACCCAAGGAATCTCCCGCCCACCCAATGGAGGCAAAAAAGGAGCTCGCCGCCGCTTCCGTGCGCCGCTTCCACGGAGAAATCGCCGCCACCTCCGCTCGAACCGATTTCGAAGCGAAGTTCTCCAAAAAAGATCTCTCCTCGGCTGAAATGGAATCCTTTCGCCCCTCCGCCCCCACCCTCTCCGTCGCCAAACTCGTCCAGGAAACGAAAGTCATCGCCAGCAATTCCGAAGCCCGCCGCCTCATCACCCAAGGGGGCGTCAAACTCGATGGCACCAAACTGGCTGATCCCCAATCCGAAATCTCCCTCACCTCGGGCCAAGTCCTCCAAGTCGGCAAAAAAACCTTCTTCCGTATCCTCCTCTAAACTCGTCCCCCAAGCACACTCGCCGCCTACCCCTCAACTGGACTTTTCCAAAGTCTTCCGCTACGGTTTCCCGATGCAATTCGTGCACGCAGATCAAAAAATCGGGCTCTTGCTCGCCATCGCCGCCACGCGGTTTCCTCTGCTCAGATAAGTTCCTCCGCACGGGCGCCCGCCCCCCGTGCTCTTTTCCCCTCTATCCATGCTCACTCTTTCCAAACTCAGCAAAGCCTTCGGAGGTCGCACTCTTTTTAGCGATGTCTCCCTTCAGATCAATCGGGAGGACCGCCTCGGCTTGGTCGGCCCCAACGGCGCAGGAAAATCTACCCTCTTTTCCCTGATCCTTGGCGAGGCCACCCCCGATGACGGTCGCGTCACCATTGAAAAAAATATTACCCTCGGCTTTCTTCCTCAAGAATCTGCCCCCGCGGGAGAAGAAACCATCCTCGAACTGGCCTGTGCCACTTCACCGGAAATGTCTCGCGTCCAACAAGCCATCAAACGCCACGAACTTGCAGGCACCCTAGAAGATCCAGAATACCACGAAGCCATCGACACCTTCACCGAGCTTGGAGGATGGCAACTCGAACCCCGCGCCAAACAGATTCTCAGCGGCCTTGCTTTTCGTGATGCCGATTTCGATCGCAAAGCCCGCACCCTCAGCGGGGGCTGGATTATGCGCGCCCATCTCGCTCGCCTCCTCGTCCAAGAACCCGATCTTCTTCTCCTCGACGAACCCACCAACCATTTGGACCTCGAATCCCTCGTCTGGTTTCAGGAATATCTGCGAAACTACCCCGGCGCCATTCTCATGATCTCCCACGACCGCGAATTTCTCAATCAGCTGGTCAGCTCCATTATCGAAATTTCTCAAGCCAAACTCCACCGCTACCGTGGTAACTACGACAAGTACGTTATCGAAAAGGCCGCCCGCGAAGAGCAACACCTTGCCGCCTACAAAAATCAACGGAAAGAAATCGCCTCCCTCCAACAGTTTGCCGACCGCTTTCGTGCGAAGGCGAGCAAGGCCTCCCAAGCCCAAAGCAAACTCAAGCAGATCGATCGTATGGATAAGATTGAAGCCCCCGTCTCCGCAGCTCGTTCCATCAAGTTCTCTTTCCCTCAACCCCTTCGTAGCGGGCTCCGCGCCATCACCCTGAAAAATGTCGATCACGCCTACCGCAATGTCGAAGGCCAAGGTGATCTCGTCGTCTACCGAGGGCTCAACTTTGAAGCCGAACGCGGTCAACGCACCGTTCTTGTCGGTCCCAACGGTGCAGGAAAATCCACTCTTCTCAAACTCCTCGGCGGGGCCATTCCCATCCAAAGCGGAGAACGCACCACCGGACATAACGTGCGCGTCGGCTACTTTTCCCAGCACCGCGGTGACACTCTTAATATGGAACACGAAGTGCTCGAATCCGTCCTCGATTCCCCCAATCCCGTGAGCGAACAAACCGCCCGAACTGTCCTCGGTTCCTTTCTTTTCCGTGGTGACGATGTTTTTAAAACCGTTGGCATCCTCAGCGGAGGAGAAAAATCTCGTCTCGCCTTGGTTAAAATCCTCCTCGATCCACCTAATCTCCTTTTGATGGACGAGCCCACCACCCATTTAGATATTGGCTCGATCGATGCCCTCATCGGTGCCCTTCGCCAGTACGAGGGCACCCTCATCTTTATTAGCCATGATGTTCATTTCATCCGCGCCATGGCTACCACCGTCCTTCACATCAGTGCGGGCCACCTCACACCCTACTCAGGCGATTACCAGTACTACCTCGATAAATCGTGCGCCACATCCGAACGCGCCGCCCTCACCGCTGGCGAACAGCTAAGCAACTCCCAGCCCGTCGCCCCCGAAAAGATTACAAACTCCGAATCTCCCGAACGCGCTCCTACCCCGCGAAAAACCAAAGAACAGAAGCGGGCCGAAGCCGAGGAGAGAAAAGCCCAAAGCCAGGCCAAAAAGACGAACGAAACCAAGGCCGCCGACCTCGAGCGACGCGTCCTCCACTTGCAGACTCGCCTCGCTGAAATCACCACTGAACTAGAAAAGCCGGAAACCTATCAAGCCAATAGTGCCGCCATGAATCTCAGTCGGGAATCAGCCGATGTCAGCGCATCCCTCGATCAGTGCATTGCCGAAGGCCTTCTTCTCGCTTCCCAAGACACCGATAGTTAACAAAGCCACCCAACCGCAAGAGGATCGGTCCTTGGAAAGAATCACCCACTCTCCTTCCCTTACGGATCATTCCAGCGGCTACTGTTCTTCATCATTTTCGTTAAAACCGCCGTTTGTACCGTCGCGGAAAGAGAAGAGTTTTTCAGAATCTGCTGGGCCGCCACCGGGTCACTTCGTGCGGTTCGCCACAACACCCCCATAGCCGTTCGCTCCTGCAGCACAGGGTCACTCAAAGTCGAAACCCATTTCAGCCCCGCCGAGGGATCCAGCTTGGCCACCTCCTTCGCTAAGGTACTCACCATGGCGTCCTTTTTCTCCCCCGCAGATTGCCGACTCACAAAATCAGCCGCCGCCTGCAAATTCAAATCCGACCAGTTTTGCACCAACTCATCCAAAGCCTTCAGTTGCTCTTTTCCCGCGGGCAAACTCATCGCCCAGTTCGCCGCCGACTGCGGATCCTGCTTCGACCACCGATCCGCAAGCAAGGAAGTCACTCCACCACGACCCACATCCATCGGATTGCTCGCTGCGTAGGACGCCGCTCCCTGAGGATTGCGATCCGTCCAATCCCGAAAAAGATCTCTGGTGATGTCCCGACGAATTCCATCCCCCACCTCCATCGCTTGGGTGTAGGCAATCGAAGCCTGCGGATCAGTCTGCCCCCATCCCCGCATGGCATCTTTCAAAAGATCAGGATTTCCGCTCTCCGCAAAAAGTTTTTCTGCATAGGCCACCGCCTTCGGCCCCTCCAACTGCCCCCACCTTTCCATCACCTTCGCCATCGCCGCCCTTTTGGCCGCGCCTTCGGGTAGGCCCAAGGCCATGTCCAACGCCTTCTTCACTTCAGCCAAAGATGCTTGGCTCAAGCTATTCTCTAACTCCCGATCCCTCGTCTTGGGATCACTCATCACCAGCGCCCTGGCAAACTTCTCCTCAACCGAGACCTGCGCTTGCCCCTCCCTTCCCCCATCAACCTTTTCTCTTTCCTCAACCTCCTTTTCACCCTGCCCTATCTGCTTAGCAGAACCCCTCACCTTCATCTCACCTCCCAAGGGACCTCCAGGTGCTGTCACTCGGCCCAACCCAAACCCTAGCGCTAACCCTACTCCAGCTGTCGCCAACCAAACCGACTCCTTTGTCATTCCCGCCATGCCCCATATTCTCTCCAACACAGGCCAAGTCAAAGGCCATACCACGCCCCTCTTTGCCTTTCCTTTTTGATTGCTCCTTCTTCCTCCCCAACTAACTCATCGCCATCACCGCATAGTGCCTACCCGTTTTACCTTTTTCGGACCGATAAGAATAAAATCTTCCAAGATCATCCGCCGTGCAAATTTTTGTATCCACAATCTCCCCCACTCCCTCCCTTGCCAACTGACGCAAAATCTCACCCGCAAAATCTACCTCGTAGTGCGGAGGCCGAATACAAGGCCCCAGAAGTGCCACCATATCCCTCGCCTCCGCCCCAAATTCAGCCCTCATTTTGCGGACCGCAACCTCCACTACTCCCATCTCCGTCCCTTTCCTCCCGCTATGCACCAACCCTACCGCACCCGTTTTCCCGCACCGAATCCATACTGGCCCGCAATCTGCCACTCGAATCACCAGCGATACATTTTTCTCTATGGTCACCAACCCATCCACCTCTGGGATCACTCTCCCACCTCCCCCCAACCCTACCACTGCCACCCCCGCTCCATGGGTCTGCTCCCCCATCACATAGTTCTGCGGTAATCCCGCCTCTTTTAAAATTTGAGAAATATCTGCCGTCCCCAGCGTTGGATCCGACCGAAGAGTAAATCCGTGCAGGCACCCTTGCCTCTCCAACTCCGAGAAGCGTAAAAAATTCACTGCCCAGGCTGAAGTCCTACCGAACTCGAAGCTTGCATGCTCACTTTCGGCTTGGGAGGAAGAGATACCGTCCTTGGAAGCGCCGGCGGATTTTTCGGGCCAAAAGGCGTGCAAGTTGCCCTTTCCAAAAGAGCTAACGCAACATTGTAGTCATACCTACCCTGCAGTTCATTAAACTGCGCCTGAGTTAAATTCGATTGCGCATTAATAATGTCCAACTGAATTCCCGCACCCGCATTAAAACGAGCCTCCGCTAAACGCAAGCTCTCCCGTGCCTGTTGCACATTTTTCTGCTGCGAAATGACCAGCTCCTGGGCCTCCTCCAGCTTCACTACCGCGTCCCGCACATCACTTTCCACCGATCGCCGCTTCTCCTCATACGCTACCGTCGCCTTGGCAATCTGCGCTCTCAACTGCTCAAAGCGCCCCGTATTCGCTAGCCCGTCAAAAATCGTCCATGTCCCATTAATATTGGCGAGCGCACCTTGCTGGGTACTACCCAAACTGGAGCTCGTGGGATTCTGAATCACATCATACCCGCCCGACCCCACGATCTTCGGCACAAAAGCATCCTCCTTCGCCGCGTCAAAGAGCTTCTTCTGCACTTCAATCTCCTGCTGGTTCGCCCGCAAATCATGCCGGTTATGCACCGCATTCACCAAGGAACTGGGTAAATCAACTTGGATCGGTTGATACGGCAATTCTCCCTGGACCATCACCGGCGGCATCCAGTCATCCGGCACATCCAAGGGATAGTCCAAGGCCAGAATTCGGGCCAACTGCACCTCAGCCGTCCTCTTGTTGTTTCGAGCCCGAATCAGTTGTGGCAAATTATTCGCTAACTCCACATCCGCCGTCAGCACATTAAATTTTGTCACCGTCCCAGCGTTAAAACGCTTTTTTTGACTGGAAAGCTGCTCCTGCTTCAAACTCACCGCCTCCGTCTGCACATCGATCAGCGATCGGTTCAGCAAAACCGTATAGACCGTCCGACGCACATCCAGCATCACCCGATCGATCGTGTCTTGCAAAAGAAGCATCGACTGCCCCTGGGCAATTCGCGCCGCCCGAGTCCGCGAGAACGCCGCCCCTCCGTCAAAGAGAAGTTGGGTCACCCGTACCCCCGCATTCCAGTTCAACTCATCCGCTGAAAGAATCCCGTTCTGTACCAGCAACCCACTTAGCGAATTGTTCTGATATTGAAAAGTGCCCTGCCCAGTTATCTTGGGAAGCAACTCACTCCTCACCACCACCGAAATTCCCTCCTTTCGTCGCACCTCCTCCTTCGCCTGCAGAATTTCTGTGTTCTGGGCTAGCGCCAAAGCCACACACTCTGCCAAATCCAGCTTCTTACTCGCAAACTCGGGCACCGCCGATGCGGAAGCCCCCTTGGCAACGTCTTTCTCTTGACCGAGTAGCCCCGATCCCCAGGCCACCAAGAATAGTCCTGCGATTTTAACTGCGCGGGAGTTCATCACAGTATTTCTCCATTACCCGATAAATCCTTACCCAAGCGTCCTGATCCCTCTCTTCGACCTGACCAAGAATTTCATTCAAATGATGCCGTAACTCGCCTTGTAATCGACCCATCAACTCTTTCCCTTTTGTAGTGATTCCCACCAACTTTTGCCTCCGATCTCCAGCTACCGCGTGCCGCTTAACCAATCCCACCGCCTCCAACCGATCCACTAACCCCGTCGTCGCCGAAGTAGCATGACTCATTCGTTTGGCCAATACCCCCATCGCCACACCCGATGTCCCCGCAAGAAAACCCAAAAGTGTAAACTGCGGCACTGAAAGTCGCTTGGCCGATGTTTGCCTAAATAAGTCCAAAAGAAACCGCCGCTGCAACAGAGTGGCAATCCTCTCTAACTCAAAAACCCGAGCGTCCAGCCCACCCGTGAAACCGTTTTTCAAATACTTCGTCATGTGAAATATACAATATATGGAATATCCAACTCATACAAGTACTTAAAATATCATAAATCGATCCGAATAACGTTGCTTGCCTCATCGCAAACCCTACTTTCTGGCAATATCCCATGAGTAATTTCATTTTAAATAATGCCGTCTTTTTCAGCTTAATCTCCGCTGCCGTCGGTCTTGCCGCCGCCGTCGCACTTATCCTCTGGATTAAACGCCAACCTGCTGGCAACGAGCGCATGTGCGAAGTCGCCACTGCAATTCAAGAAGGCGCCGCCGCCTACCTCCATCGCCAACTTCAAGCCGTCTCCATCATTGCCCTAGTTCTTCTTGCCGCCATCTGTTACCTAAAGAATATTCCCACTGGCATCGGCTTTGTCGTCGGCGCCGCTTGTAGCCTTGTCGCTGGCTTCGCAGGTATGCGAATCGCCGTCATGGCCAACGTTCGCACCGCCCAAGCCGCCACCATTAGCCGTACCGCCGCCTTGCGTAATGCCTTCAACGGTGGCGCCGTCACCGGCCTGCTCGTCGTTGCCCTCGCCCTACTATCCATCGGCACCTTCTATCTCGTCGCCTCCCGCTGGCTCGGCCTCCGTGCCGCCATCGATAGCTTAACCGGCCTCGCCCTCGGAGCCTCTCTCGTCAGCGTCTTCGCTCGTTTGGGCGGAGGCATTTACACCAAAGCCGCCGATGTCGGCGCAGACCTCGTTGGCAAACTCGAATCCCAACTCGAAGAAGATGACCCTCGTAACCCCGCCACCATTGCCGACAACGTCGGCGATAACGTCGGCGATTGCGCTGGGATGGCCGCCGATGTCTTTGAAACCTACGCCGTCAGCCTCATCGGCTGTATTCTCGTAGCCTACCTCACCGTCTTCGGGGGCGATGGCCAGCCTGATCCCGCTGCCCTCGCCTACCCCTTCGTCGTCGGCGGCGTCTCCATACTCTCCGCTATTCTCGGCATTCTCACTGTCAACTTCGGCAAGGGAAACCCCACCCGCCTTCTCAGCCTCGGAGTTCTCGTCAGTGCCCTTGCCTCCGCCGCAGTTCTCTGGCCTCTCACTCATGTCTTTTTTCCAGAAGGTCTTCGTCACGACGGGCAAATCGCATCAACCAACGGTATTTACTTAGCCTCCCTCGTCGGTCTTCTCATGACCTTCGTCGTTCTCCTCATCACCAACTACTACACCTCCACCCATTGCGCCCCCGTTCGCCATATCGCAAAAGCCTCTGAAACCGGCCACGCCACCAACATTATCGCTGGCCTTGCCATCGGCTCCCACGCCACCGCCCTGCCCGTCGGCTTTATCGGCATCGCCATCTTCCTTAGCTACCACTTCGCAGGACTTTACGGCATCGCCATCGCCGTCATGGCCATGCTCTCCATGGCAGGCATCATCATCTCCCTCGACGCCTTCGGCCCCATCACCGACAACGCCGGCGGGATCGCAGTCATGTCCGGCATGCCCAAATCAGTCCGCGAACGCACCGACGAACTTGACGCCGTCGGCAATACCATGAAAGCCGTCACCAAAGGCTATGCCATCGCCTCCGCCGGCCTCGCCTCTCTCGTCCTCTTCGGCTCCTACGTCCAAGAACTTAAAGTGCACTTCATCTCCTTGGGCTCCGCCATGCCCAGCCTCGAGTTCTCCCTCACTGAACCCAAAGTCATCATCGGCCTCTTCATCGGCGGCCTCCTTCCCTTCGTCTTCACCGCTCGCTCCATGGATGCCGTCGGCATCGCCGCTGGCGCTGTCGTCCGAGAAGTCCGACGCCAACTCGCCGAAAAACCAGGAATCCTTAAAGGCACCCAAAAACCTGACTACGGAACCTGCGTCGATATCGTTACCAAAGCCGCCCTTCGCCAAATGGTCGTTCCCGCACTCCTCCCCATCGTCTTCGTTGTTGCCGTCGCCGCCACCCCAGGCCTCGGTCCCGTCGTCCTCGGTGGAGTCCTTGTCGGTACCATCGTCACCGGCCTCTTTGTCGCCATCGCTATGACCTCCTCCGGCGGAGCCTGGGACAACGCCAAAAAATATATCGAAGAAGGAAATCACGGAGGCAAAGGATCCCTCGCCCATGCCGCCGCCGTCACTGGTGATACCGTCGGCGATCCCTACAAAGACACCGCCGGCCCCGCGATTAATCCCATGATCAAAGTCGTCAACATCGTCGCCATCCTCATCATCCCAATCTTTTTTTAGGCCACCCCCTCCTCCGTCACGGGCGGAATACTCAATCCCCGCCACCGCCGCCAAGCAATCCTACCGCACGCTCCCAAGACCAGCACCACCAGCACTAGAAAAAATCCCGTAATTCCAGCATTCGTCGCCTGCGCGATTGCCAGCTTCCCCTGGCCCGCCACCAATGCTTGATCGTACCCCGCCAGAAATCCCAAGCGCGGATCAGGACTGAATATCTTCATCCACCCCGCCGAGAACGTCACCACTACCAACCAGCCCAACGGAGCTAAAGTTACCCAAACCAACTTCCCCTTCCCCATCTTCAACAGCACCGTCGTCGCTAAACTCAGCGCCATTACCGCCAAAAGCTGATTCGCCACCCCAAAAATAGGCCAAAGACTATTAATTCCACCCTGCGGATCAATTACCCCCTGATAAAGAAACCAACCCCACCCCCCCACAAAAAGCAAACTCCCCAGCCCACTTCCCAACCAGGAGTTCACTTGACCCAGCGGTCTCCAAAGCCAACCCAACACCTCTTGAACCAGAAATCTCCCAATCCGCGTCCCCGCATCAATCGTCGTTAAAATGAAAAGAGCCTCAAACATAATCGCAAAGTGATACCAAAACGCCATCGCCGCACCGCTCACCATCCCCAACCCCTGGGCGAAGATCTGCGCCATACCAACCGCAAAAGTCGGGGCCCCACCCGTCCTCCCAATTAAGGTGCTCTCCCCCACCGACCTCGCCAAGTCCGCCATCTGCTTTTCACTTACGGGAAAGCCCAACGCCGTGATCTGTTGCACCACCGCCGCCGGCTCACCCCTTAGATTAATCGCAAAATACTCTCCCGGCGGCATGGCACACGCCGCCACTAAAGCGAGCACCCCAACACACATCTCCGTAATCATCGCTCCATACCCAACCACCCGTATGTCCGCCTCGCTAGCCAACAGTTTTGGCGTCGTCCCCGACGCCACCAAACAGTGGAAACCACTCACCGCTCCACAAGCGATCGTGATAAAACAAAAAGGGAAAACCGGCCCCGCAAAAACTGGACCGCTTCCATCAATAAATTTAGTCAATCCAGGCATCTGCAACTGTGGCGCCAAAATCGCTACCAACACCCCCAATACCGCCACCGTCCCAATCTTTAAAAACGAACTCAGGTAGTCCCTCGGCGCCAACAAAAGCCAAACCGGAAGAATACTCGCCGTCAGCCCATACCCCATGACCGACCAAGCCAACGTCAGCCCATCCCAAGTAAACATTCTCGCGAGGGTTGGAACGTCCGATACCCACTTCCCCGCCCAAACACACCCCACCAGTGCCAACACCCCCAACCCCGTCACCCACCCCGTTCTCACTCCACCCGCACCCCGCAACCCCAGCCCCATGACCAAGGCCAAAGGCATCGTCAAAACAATCGTCGACAATCCCCACGGACTTTCCGCTAACGCTCGCACCACCACCAAGGCCAGTACCGCCATCAACATCGTCAAAATTCCTAGCAGCCCGATTACCGCAATCGTCCCCGCTGTCGGCCCTACCTCATCTCGCAACATCTGCCCAACCGACTTCCCCCCACGCCGAACGCTCAACCACAGAATAATACTGTCGTGCACCGCCCCCCCCAATACCGCACCGATCAGAATCCAAAGCAGCCCAGGTAAATAGCCAAACTGCGCCGCTAACACTGGCCCCACCAAAGGCCCTGGACCCGCAATCGCCGCAAAATGGTGTCCAAAGACCACCCACCGATTCGTCTTCACGAAATCTCGCCCGTCCGCATGCCGTATCGCCGGAGTCTCTCGACTCTCGTCAATCATCAGTACCGTGGCCATCAGCCAAGCACTGTGAAAACGATACCCAATCGCGTAGACACAACCCGTCGCCACAACCAACCAAAGAGCATTCACTGGTTCCCCACGCTGCAAACCCACCACCGCCAGCGCTACCGCCCCACCCAGCGCCACTCCCAGCCATCCCACCCGCGCAACCCCACTTAGTTTTTTCATCGTATTTTTTTAGCCAACAGGTGGCTCTTGACCAGTTCTCATCTCTCTCGCTCTTTTTTTTCCGAACCACTCCCAGTAAATCCATCCGCCAACTGACCAACCAACTCCTTACGCCATCAGGGTTGGGCTCTCCCCCGCCCCGCCCAAGAGCTCGTACTCGTTGTTTCTCTGCCACGGCTCGTACCCCGCTTCACGAATCAATCTCCGCATCTCATCCAAACTGAGCCGGAAGCTCGTTCCCGCACTCGAAACCACGTTCTCCTCCATCATCAAACTCCCGAAATCGTTCGCCCCAAACTTTAAAGCCACCTGACCCATCGCAGGACCCTGCGTCACCCAGCTCGACTGCACATTCGGAATATTATCCAGAAAAATTCTCGAAAGCGCCTGCATCCGCAAATACTCATGCGACCCCATCTTCGCCACCTTCAATACCGTGTTCTCAGGCTGAAACGTCCAGCAGATGAAGGCAGTAAATCCACCCGTCCGATCCTGCAAATCTCGTAATCGTCCAAGATGCTCGATCCGCTCCGCCGGAGTCTCCACGTGCCCGAACATCATCGTCGCACTCGAACGCATCCCCATCCCATGGGCAATCTCCATCACCTTTAACCACCCCTCCGTGTCGCATTTCCGCGGGGCAATCTTCTGCCTGACCCTATCCACCAATATTTCCGCACCCCCCCCTGGAATACTCCCCAACCCAGCCTCTCGGAATAACCCAACCACTTCTTTTAATGGCAGGCCAAACACCTCCGCAAAATGATTAAATTCTGGGGGAGAAAATCCATGAATGTTTACTTGGGGATACTTTGCCCGAAGATGCCGCAACAGATTTAAATACCACCCCAGACTCAGCTTTGGGTGGTGTCCTCCCTGCAACAGAATCTGATTCCCTCCCACCGCAAGCAACTCATCAATCTTTCCGTCGATCTGCTCCTGCGAGAGAACATAGTGATCCGCATCCTTCTCCGTTCGATAAAAAGCGCAAAACTTGCAGTACACATCACAGACGTTCGTGTAGTTGATATTTCGATCAACCATATAGGTCACCAACTCCTTACCCCGCCCCCCATAATCCGCCCCCTTCGCCTGGTTCCTTCGCTCATCCGCTAATTTTCCCAACCGCGCTAAGGGCCAATCGTAAATTTCCAAGGCTTCCTCAGCCGTTACTCTTTTCCCGTCTCGAATCGTAGCTTCCAACCGACTCATCCCTAACTTCTGCCTCAACGGGAAATGTCGCCCTGCCCCAATAGTTTAAAGCCACCCCGACTCAACACCTGCCCCCCCAACTCATTGTCATCTAAATTCAGACAAAGGGCGGGCTTCGCCTCGGGTCTCACCAAAAATGCGTAGGTTGTCAGAATATTAATCTCCGCTTCCAACAAAGAAGAAAATACCTTCGGTAGCTCCGTCGCCGCCCCCAACTCCACCGCCACCACGGTAGACTCGGTATGCGCAACCGCTTGCTCATGAAAAATCGCCCGCGCCTGATCCGGATCATCCACCACCATTCGCACAATCGAACTGTCCGTCGTATCCAAAATCGTCAACGCCACCACGTGCACCTGCCGACTATGCAGAATCCGAATCAACTCCAGCAACCGACCTGCTTTATTCGCTAGAAAAATCGAGAACTGGCGAACCGGATCCACATGCTTCCTTTTTGTAGAGATTGCTGTGGCCATAACTAAACCCTACTCCCTTCTCCTATCCCCGCCAACCCAGGATCACTTTGGCTGTGTTCCTCCCACTTGCCCCAAACACCCCGCCCCCAGGGTGGGTGCTCGCTCCTGTTAAATACAAACCCTTCATCGGCGCCCGGTAACAGGAGATTTCCGGCAAAGGCCGAAACATAAACATCTGATCAAGACTCATCTCGAAATGCATGACGTTTCCTCGCAACAGCCCCAAGTCCCTTTCGATATCCAGCGGAGTCTGAATGTATCGTCCGATCATCTTCCCTTTCATGTTCGGTGCATACTCGCAAACCAGATCATACAACTTATCCGCTTCCCTCTCCCGAATCCCATCCCAGCTCTCCCCGTTCCGCAGTTCGTAGCTATGGTACTGGGCCCAAGTAAAAAGCGTATGCTTCCCCTCAGGAGCCAAGGTGGGATCAATCGCCGAAAAGGTCATCGCTACCACACTCGGCTTCGCGGGCGGCTGAAAAGCCAGATAGTCCCGGTAACTACTCTCCAGCATATCCTGATTCCGACACAGTAGCTGCATCGCTGCATGGTACTCCCTCGGCTTACTCCCATTCTCATTCTCCCGTCCATACACCGGCAACTCCTCCACCGCATGCCGCACCACCATCCCAAACCCATTTCCAATTCGCGCTTTTCCCATCCGCTCCGTCAGATCTTTCGGGCCCTCCTTCAGTAAATCACAAAAGAATGTTTTTAAATGGCACGCCGCCACCACTTTGCTCGCCGAAAAAACCTGATCCCCCGTCTCCACTTCCCACCCCTTTCCCACCTTCCTCACTTCCTTCACCGCCTGCCCCAAAACAACTTCTCCCCCATGCCTCTGCAGACACTTCACCAGAGCCGTCGCCAAAGCCCCACTGCCACCCTTCGCCCGTTTTGCCCCACACCGGTGAATCATCGCATTCCAACCAAACATATCCCCGCTGGCCACCTCCGCCGGCGCCGGTCCACTTTGCGCTGAGAGCCAAAGCATCGCCGTTCGCAAATGCTCATTCTCAAAAGTCTCCTGAATCACTGACCCATACGGAGCCATCAACTGCCGCGCCGTATCCAAACTCGACCAAAGCTTCCTCGACTTCGGCCGAAAAAGATTCCGCTTCAGAATCGTCCCAAAAAGCCTCCCCGGAGAAGGCGGTGCCAAGAAGGTTTCAAATATCCCCTCATTCAACTCCGTCCACCGCTCCACATACCGTCGATAGGCCTCCGCATCCCGCAAACTAAATTGAGCAATACTTTCACAAGTCTTCTCCACCGAACGATGAAAGGAAATCCCCCGCCCCGTTCCCTCAACTGGATAGTAGGCCCACGGATCCATCTCAATATACTCCAGCCCTTCTCTCGCTAGATTTAACTCCGCCAAGATCGGCGTCAGATGAATCATAATGTGCACCGAAGAACCCACATCGAACCGAAACCCCGCAATCAAATCATCCCGCGTGCAGACCGCCCCTCCAGGAAGATCCCTCTTCTCTACCACCACCACCTTCAGTCCGGTTTTGGCTAGGTAACAGGCACAAATTAACCCATTGTGCCCTGCCCCCACCACCACCACATCCGCTTGCAAAGCGATCCTACCTCGTCCCTACCAAAGCAGGAGCCCCATGGCCGCTTTTTATTTTTTTAACAAAACGTACAATCCTCTCCGCCGCCACCTCAATCCGGTCCAATCCTGTCGCATAACTGCACCGTACGAATCCTTCCCCCCCAGGACCAAAAGCTTCACCTGGCACCACCGCCACCTTCTCCTCGTCAAGCAAACGCAAGGCAAACTCCCTCGAAGACAGCCCCGTACTCCGCACATCCACAAAAAGATAAAAAGCTCCCGCAGGATTCGTCGGCCTCAACCCCGCCTCCTCTAGCTTATTCCGCAAATAATCTCGGCGGATCTGGTACTTCGCCCGGGCTTCGCTCGTCGTCGCCTCAGCCCCGCGCAACGCCTCCACCGCCGCCTCCTGACTCGGAGTCGCCGCACAAAGAATCGCATATTGATGAATCTTCATCATCGCTTCGATCAACGGGGCCGGCGCACAAGCGTAGCCAATACGAAATCCTGTCATGGCAAACGCTTTGCTCAAACCATGCAACAGGATCGTCCTCTCCCTCATCCCTGGTCGAGTGACGATCGATTCGTGCGCACCCTCATAACTCAGCTCTGCGTAAATCTCATCACTAATCACCAGCAGATTTTTTTCGACACAAACTTTCGCCAGCGCATCCAAATCTTTGCCCCTCATCACCGCACCCGTCGGATTGGTCGGAAAGTTCAGCAAGAGCACCTTCGCCCCCGCCGTCGCCGCCTTTGCCACCGCCTCAGGCTCCAACCGAAAGCCGTCCTCCGCTCGAGTGGGAATCCCTCGACCCTTCCCATGCGCCAAACTAATCGAAGGCGCGTAGGAAACATAGCAAGGCTCATGATACAACACCGTCTCCCCTGGATTCATCACCGCCCGCAGCGCTAGATCAATCCCCTCACTCACCCCCACCGTTACCAGAATTTCAGACTCGGGGTCGTAACTCGGTCCGCAGATTTTCTCGATGTACTTAGATATTTCCCCACGCAACTTCAGGCTCCCCAGATTCGACGTATATCCTGTCCGCCCATTTTCTAAGGCGAAAATTGCTGCCTCCCGTACCGCCCAAGGAGCCGAAATATCCGGCTCCCCAATTCCTAAGGAAATCACATCCCCACGTTTTTGCACCAACTCAAAGAAATCACGAATTCCCGACCTCGGAATCGCCTGGACGTGCGTTGCCAGAAACTCACTCGTCTTTTTCACGGCGAGACCGCCAATCTTTCGATCTTCTCATCCTCCAAAAAAAGAACCCCCGCCTCCTTGTAGGTTTTTAACTGAAAATGGGTCGCAGTGGAAATGACCCCTTGCAAGGTGGAAAGTTTCTCCGAAACAAAACTAGCCACCTGCCGTAAATCCGGCCCCTCCACCACAATCAAAAGGTCATACCCACCACTCATCAACTGGCAGGAGACCACCTCTGGATACCGCGCCACCCTCGCCGCAATCCGATCAAACCCACCCTCCCTCTCAGGGGTAATCTTTACCTCAATTACCGCCCGAACTCCCCCATGCCCAGTTTTGTCCGAATCCAAAATCGCCTGATAGCCAAGAATCACGCGCTCCTTCTCGTATTTTTGCAGGGCCGCCGCAACTTCCTTTTCTGTCTTCCCTATCAATTGCGCCAGCTCCCCCACCGAGCATCGCCCACGCTCTTTCAGAACCTGTAAAAGGGGGTCCATAACTGGACAAGAAGTAGAAAAACCCAAACCTACGGAACTAGGAATATTTTACCCGTGTAAGGGCACTTCACTTCTGTCCCAGGAGCAAAACCTTTTACGTCCACCAACCCCGCATAGGGCGCATAAGGACTTCGCACCATCCCCGCCTTGCCCGAAACTTTTTCGCCCTTGGGGTAACTTGCTTTTCCTGGCGCACTCTTTTCCGTTCCTTGCGGAGGAGTCCACGGCTTTTTCTCATCCGCCGCAGCCGTCGGTGAAGTCTTCGCATCTGCTTCTGCCCCAGGCTTTGCCTCAGTCGAAGTCGGTGTCGTCGTATCCCCGTAAGTCGTCGTCACATTCTCTGCGTCACCAGGAATCGTACAACCCGCCAGAAAAGTCCCCCCAATTAGAGCAAGACAAGCAAAACCAGAAGAGATTTTCATAGAACAAGATACTATCAGATTTAGGCGGGTTCGGCAATCTTGCGGAAAGTCACCTTCAAACGAGCTTCCGCCTTTTTCCCTGGCTTTAAATCAATATGCTGGCCAAAGAGGATGCAGTTCCCTTGGCGTATCGGTCCATCTGGACCTTTTTCCACATCGAGCAAAGGGTAACACCAAACGGAAGGCAGATTCTCTGAAGCCATGCGAACTTCCAACCCATCCACCGAACGAGCAGAAACCAAAGATACCCCCTCCTTTTGCCAGCTCTCCCGATCACTCTTTTTCTGGTCCCCGCACTTCCATAATCCACGACCTGACTGATCCGGCCCTAGGTTTAAGTTCAGCTCGACCGCAAACATCGTCTCCAACGGTAAAGTTCCCGTGTTCGTTATTTGATAAGCAACTTCCATCAACCCGCTGGAGGCATCAATTGCGAAGGTCTTTTCGAGCAAGCAGGGTTGGCGCGTTCCCATCCGATACAAGCCCCCATCCCGCTGCAGTCCTAAGGTTACTCGACTCCCCGTCTGCCTCATCTGGCTAATCGCGAAAGGCTGCAGAATAAAATCTCCCAACTCGGGATAAGTATTCGTAGCGAGTTGCCCCACGGTTGTCCCTCGCGCAAAGAAATGCTCCTGAAAAATTCGCCGCTCATACCAGTCCGTAAGGGTCGCCTCCGCCCCATTGACCCCTTCATCTCTCCGTGTCAGCACATCCGCCAGATTTCTGCCAAACTCAGGTAAGCCCACTTCCAAACAGGCTCCGCCCAAATGAGGCGCGAAAAGGAGGCTCAACTGGGGATGACTCGCCAGCACTTCTACCTCCCCGTCCGCATTGACGTCTTCCCGCGTCAATTCCGTCTCCCCTTGACCAGAACGCAACTCCGCCTCCGCCGCCAGTAGCTCACGCCAAATCGCCGCCCGCAAATGAGGCGAATGCAATCCACCCCGTGTCCCGTGCCACAAAGCCGTCGAGCACTGCGCCCGCCACAATCTCTCCACGACCGCACGCCCAGCCCCAGACTTTATTTTGGCTTTCACTTTGCGACCCAAAAACAAATTCTTCCGATACATCAAATTCAACTCTTCGTAGCGCACTCGAAACGAGGCCCATGACCCACCCCGAAAGAAAGGCAGCCACTTTTTCGCGTCGTAGCGTTGCGCCAGTTGACCCCGCTCTTTAAAAAACTCTTTTCGAGCCACCCCAGGTAAAGACCATCCTCCTAATTCCGCAGGCGTTCCCGGTGGCAGAGAAACCCTCCCTCGTGGAGCTTGCCGCTTCAACTGAGCTTGCCCTGTTAAGGTGTTCACCCAATTCGAGGACTCCTCTAATTTACGACAGAGCTGCTCCAAGTACCCCATTGCCCCCGCAGGAAGTTTGGGCCATGTCTCCAGATTCGCCGCCAAGGTCAGCGTGATGTCCTCAGAACGGTTGGCGATCCGCCGTAAGTGAGCAAATAACTCATCCAAGGGTGCGTGCGGGATCAAACGCGTTAAATCTGGGCACGTCGGCAATACGAAAAGCATCTGCCCTGCTTGATCCGTCACATAGTGCCCATTGAGCTTCGCCGGAATCACGCCCGCCTGCAGAAAGAAAGATCCCTGCACTGGCGCATACTGCAACCCCGCCCTGCCCAGTACGCCACAAAGCGAGGGACCCCACACCCCCTCCGCCAGCCAAGCACCCGCCAACTGCGCGCCCAATCGCTCCTTCAGCCATCCGCCCATCTTACTCACTTGCCCATCCCGATCCTCCTCAGGCCAGTCGACCAGCACCGGCTCATAAAAACCACCCGACAACATCTCCACTCGCCCCGTCGCCACCAAACCCTTCAGCTTCTGAATCAATTCAGGATCTCTCTCCGCCAACACTTCCAACAACGACCCACTGCAGTGCAAATTCACCGCCACCCCTGGATGCTTTTCTAAAACCTCAATCATCGGCCGATAAACCTCTGCCGTAATCTGATCGACCACCTCAGGCAAATTGCCCACCGGCTGGTGCATATGCAGACAAAGTACTAGGTTAACATTTTTCATAATAGCGCATTAGATATACCAGTTTTTGAGGTCGGTGGCACGCACGGGTCCAGTAAATTCTATCAGCCCATGATCCGGATAACGCTCCGCCTCCACCCCTCCCCGCATCACCCGCACCAGAAAACTAATCTCCTTACCGTCATCGTCCCAGCCGAACACCCCCAACGGAACTTTAAGCTGAAGGCCCTGACCATTCACCGATTCACTCTGACACTGCACCGGCACATAGACCATCCCGTCCTCCGCCCGCTCCACCGTCGTCTGCCAACCCTTCTCCCCAGCCTTAGCTCGCACCCGAATCGCCACTGGCTGATTGAAATCAACTACCACCTCCTCCCCAGGACTTCCCTTTGCATCCAGCCTGAAGAAAAAGTCATCACGACCTACCCCATACTGAATCGTCCTCACCCGCCGATCCCCCTGCGCCATCGCCCCCGCATCCCGCCAGGCCTCATACCGTCCCGCCCGAACCCAGTCCAAAAAACTCGGCGTCGTACTCAATCTTGGCTCAATCACCCCCAGCGGCGGTACCCCCAAATGTAAGTCCGCCGCACAGATGGGCAGACTCAACGCTGGCGGAGGGGTCGATCCACACCTTCGATAGACACTTTGCAATCGTCCTCGAAAAAGCGCGTCAAAAATCAGGTCGCTATCCGTCTGGAAATCAGGCCCGTACCACCAAAACCAATCACTCCCCTCCGCCACATAAATATCCTCCCACGCCGCCGCTTTAACTTCTGGCGTCAATTTCCCTTTCGCCTCCGCCTGCTTTAAGAATTCACGAGTCCGCTTGATCCAACTCCAACCCAGGTTCTCCTCGGGATCCCCAATCCAGATATCAAAATTTGCACTGATCCACGATCCTGAATGCAAACGCCCTGCGGGCTTTCCTTCTTTACCATCGAGATAGTCCCCCAACCTCTGGGTTCGCAATCCAACCGCCTTCTCCAGTCCGCCATAAAAAGCATCCAAAAAAGCCTCCCCACTATCAGGAAAAGATTCCCACGCGTTCTCTCCATCCAAGGCCAGCAAGACAATCCCATCCTTCGCCATCACTTGAGTAATATGCTCGAGATGAACTTTTAAATAGTCCGCCGCAACCTTTGGGTCAGTCCGCGAAGCGGTAAATCCAATATAATCAGACAAGGGCCTCTCTCGGAAAAGCGCCTTCATCGTCACTCCGCCCTCCTCCACTCGCCACGCTTGAAAAAGCTCCACGTGATCCACCTTTTTTCCTTGGGCCTCGAGACCTCGGAAAAGAACCAGCTCGTCCGTACAAAAATACTCAAAGCCTGCCTGCACCATCAAAGGCACCACCTCTGGACTTACCGACCCCTCCGCCGGCCACAAACCCCGCGCCTTCCGCCCGAAAACCCGCGTGTGCAGCACCTGCGCTTTTTGCAACTGGGCCAAGGCATCCTCCGGCGCCTCCATCCGACTTGGCAATCTCGCTCCTGGCATCGCCCTCTTCGCGCTATCCGTATCCACCAGCAAAGGAAGAATCGGATGATAAAATGGCGTCGTGGTTAACTCCACTTGTCCCGACTCCGCCAATTCTCGGTACTCTTGCAAAATTCCTTTGAGCATCTCCTGATGAATCTGCAAAACCCGCAACTTATCTTCCTCCGTGAAATCCCTGTCTTTGACAATCAAAGCCTCCAACTCGGGATATCTCTTTCGTACCGCGAAACCACACCAACCCAAATTAAACCAGACCTGCAAATCACGCAGATCTCCTTCCTTAAAGCGTTTCGCGTTCTGCGGAGACTGGGCCGCCCCCGCCCGCCGCCCCCGCAAGTCGAGTAACTGCCGATACCTCGGAAAAGGATCCACACTCGTAACCCAGTTCACTTTGAAAAAGTTTTCCAACAACTCCTGCCGATCTGCTTCGGTCAACTTGTTCGCTGGCTTCTTCGCCAACTCTCCCCACCGATCCCGCACCTTCCCCTCCGCCAACTGTTCGATCTGCTGCACCAGGACTGGGGTTAAGTTAAAGTTTAGCTTCACCTGGGGGTGCCGCCGGGCCATCTCCGCCATATCCGCATACCCACGCACGGTGTGGAGCCGCACCCACGACATCAGCACCTCCCCAGTCGCCGCGTCCACGTAAGAAGGTTGGTGCAAATGCCAAAGCAGCGCCACGTCACCCATGCGTCATTCCCTCTCGCAAAATATTGGCCGCTTCCTCGGGCAACGTGGGATTAATGTAGACCCCCGTGCCGAACTCAAAACCCGCCACCCCCGTCAAACTCGGCAGAATCTCGATGTGCCATCGGTAATCCAAGTCGATGGTCGACCATGCGTCGGGATGTCGACCTCGACGAAAAGGGGCCGTCTGGAGAATTAAATTGTAGCTAGGCTGATCCAACACACTCGCATAGGTCGACAAAACACGCTGGATCCCTTCAGCCAAAAGGAGCAACTCTCCGTCGCTCGCCGTCTGAAAATCAGGCGACTGCCTCCGTGGCATCAAACATGTTTCAAAGGGAAATCGACTAGCAAAGGGACAGAACGCCGTGAATCCATCGTTTTCAAAGACCACCCGCTCTCCAGACGTCCGCTCCGACTTAAGAATGTCCTCGAAAAGATTTCGATCTTTCTCGATATAGTAGGCTCGCGCCGCCGCTAACTTCTCCTTCACCACAATCGGGGTCACCGGCATAGCAATCAACTGAGAGTGTGGATGAGGCATCGTAGCCCCCGCTCTCGCCCCGTGATTTTTAAAAACCAGCGCGTAGTGCAATCGGATATCCCGCGAAAGATCGATCATCCGTGCCCGCCATGCCTGCAGAACTCGCACCACCCCAGGAAGCGTTTGTTGCTCCAACACTAACTGGGGATGCGGGGTCTCCACAATCACCTCATGCGCCCCCACTCCGTTCATTCGGTCATAAAAGCCAACCGCCTCTTTATCCAGATTTCCCTCCACCCGCAGAGCCGGATACCGATTCGGGATCACCCGCAACTGCCAACCCGGCCCATTGGGCGCCGAACCGTTCGGCCGAATCGCGTAAATCTCAGGTGGCGTATACGCCTCATGCCCCTCCAAAAATGGGTTGTCCTCAGGTTTTGTCGGCGGCAGCTCTTCACAGACATATCGCTCAGGTCGAATCTGTCGCTCTGGACTGAAGACCACCCAACGTCCCACTACCGGATCTTTTCTTAATTCAGGCATATTTTTCTCCTTCTCGTTTAAGGTAGCACGGAACGGTACACCTTTTCATAGGCAGGCACGGCCGCGCCCCAACCCCAATCTCGGCTCATCCCGTTTCGACGAACCACACTCATCATCGCTGGCTCATTCCATAGCGCCAAGCCTCGATCTACCGCCTCCAACAAGCCCGGCTCCGAAGAAGCCTGTCCACGAAATCCTGTCCCAGTTTTTTTCACCGAGTCCCACTCCTCCACCGTGTCCCGCAACCCCCCCGTATCCGACACCACCGGGATTGCCCCATAACGCATTGCATACATCTGCGTCAGCCCACACGGCTCACTCCGCGATGGCATCAAGAAAAAATCGGATCCCGCAAAGATCCTCCGGGCCAAACCCTCGTTATGCTCCAATCTCACCGCCACCTGCTTGGGATATTTACCCGCAATCCTCTGCGCCTCTTTTTCTAAACCCGCTTCCCCTGTTCCCAATATCACCAACCTCCCCCCCTTCTCCACGATCTTTCCCGCAACCGCCAGAGCCAGATCCACCCCTTTCTCAAAGGCCAACCGCGTCACCATTCCAAAAATAGGTCGCCCATTCGCCGACTCCAGCCCCATCTCCTGCTCCAACGCCAAACGGCACCCCTCCCGCCCCTTCATCGAACCCACTTCAAAGTTCATCTTTAATTCCGTATCCGTTGCCGGATTCCACCCCTCCTCATCAATCCCATTGAGAATCCCCGTGAGATTTTCCGCACGCGACCGCAACACCTCGTGCAACCCCGCGCCCTGCGCCTCATCCTGAATCTCCTGCGCATAAGTCGGACTCACCGTCGTCACCGCATCCGCCATTTTCACCGCCCCCTTCATTAAATTTAACTTTCCATAAAACTCCAACGCCTCCATTCGGAACATTCCTAGAGGCAACCCCAGTTCCCCAAATTCCTCCGCCCCAAACTCCCCCTGATACCGCAAGTTGTGAATTGTGAAAACAGTTCGAATCGGTAGCCCCATTGCCAAAACATGCGCCGGAACCAAAGCCGCGTGCCAGTCATTCGCTTGAATCACATCGGGGACCGGTTCGATATAACGCGCTAACTCCACTGAAGCCCGCGCCAAAAAATTAAAGCGCGCTAAACTATCAGGGTAATCCACTCCCCCCTCTCCATAAGGATGGGCTCGGTCGAAATACTCGTCCCGTTCAATGCCAAACAACGAAACCCCACCGCGGTTGCCCTCCCAGATTCGCGTCCCCCGCAAACGACCCGCCGAAGGTACGTTCAACTCCCGCTTTGTGCGCCGAAACTCCCCCGAAAGTCGCAACCCGCGATGCAGTGGCACCACCAAACTCACCCCGTGCCCCGCCCTCGCCAAAGCCATGGGTAATGCCGCCATCACATCCGCCAAACCCCCCACTTTGGCGTGAGGCGCGAGTTCAGTTGCCACGAATAGGATGTTCATTGCTCGAGCCTTACACTATGCCCTAAGACCCATGTCTACCGCCAGCCAGTTACCTGACCGCGTTCTCTCCCTTCTCCAAGGCAAAAAAGCTACCCCCCTCAACGCGGCTACCCTCAGCCGCCGCCTCCGCGTCCCCCTCCGCACCCTCTCCCTCACCCTAGAACAACTCGAAAAAGCCAACCGAATCTCTCGCGTCCGCGGGGATCAATGGATTGCCTCCAACTCCGCTGATCTCGTCACCGGCACCATCCAATTTCACGCCAAAGGCTTCGCCTTTGTCATCCCCCCCGACGGCTCGCCCGACCTCCATATTCCTTCCGAAGAAACCGGCACCGCCCTTCACGGTGATCTCGTCGTCGCCCGCATCGACCGCCGCGCAAAATCCGCCCCCGCCCGCGGTCGTCGCCCCACTGCCCCCGATCGCCTTCGCGGCACCGTCGTCCGCATCCTCGAACGCAAGACCTCCCAAATCGTCGGCACTCTTCAAAAAACCGCCCGATTCTTTATCGTCATCCCCGACGACCCTCGCTTCCTCCATAATCTCTACGTCCCCGCCCCAGGCACCGCCGGTGCCCCCGCCGCCGAACCCGGCGATAAAGTCGTCGCCAAACTCATCGATTGGAAAGACCGCCATACCAACCCCGAGGGAGTCATCATCGAACGGCTCGGCCGAGCCACCGACCCCGGCATCGACATTCTTTCCATTATCCGAAAATTCGATCTCCCCTCCACTTTCCCGCCCGATGCCCTCTCCGAATCCGCCTCCTTCCCTCCCGTCGAACTGCCCGACCACCCCGTCGGCCGCGAAGATCTCCGCTCCGAACTTGTCATCACCATCGACCCCGATACCGCCCGCGATTTCGACGACGCCATCTCCCTTCGCGAACTTCCCGGAGGTCACGTCGAACTCGGTGTTCATATCGCCGATGTTTCCCATTACGTCATCCCCGGCTCCGCCCTCGATCAAGAAGCCCGCAAACGAGCCAATAGCGTCTACCTGGTCAACGGCGTCATTCCTATGCTTCCCCCACGCCTCTCCGACGGACTCTGCTCTCTGCGCCCCAACGAACAGCGCCTTACCTGCTCCGCTTTCATTCACCTCAGCCCGGATGGCAAACCCGGCGCTACTCGCTTCGCCCGCTCCGTCATTCTTTCCCGCCACCGCCTCACCTACGCCGAAGCCCTCACCCGCCTCCGCCGCCCCGCCCAAGACGATCTCGATCGGTTTCTCCAACGCACTTGGCACTTCGCCTCCGCCCTCCGTCGGCGCCGCTTCGAGGCCGGCGCTCTCGACCTCGATTTTCCTGAACTGCGCATTCTTCTCGATGCCCAAGGCCGACCCAACCGTATCGAGAAAGAATCCACCGACGAATCCCACCAGCTCATCGAAGAGTTTATGCTTCTCGCCAACGAATCAGTCGCCCGTTACCTCAACCAAGAAAACCGTCCCGCCGTCTACCGTATCCATGAAACTCCCGAGGAATCTCGCCTCCAAGAATATCGAGAGCTGCTCATCGCCCACGGCGTCAAAGCAGGCGACCTCACCCAACGAGGCGAAATTCAAAAGATTCTCAAAATTCTTCCCAGTCGACCCGACGGCCATGCCCTCAAGATCGGCCTCCTCCGCTCTCTCAAACGCGCCGTCTACTCCCCAAAAAGCCTCGGCCACTTCGGCTTGGCCAAATCCCACTACACCCACTTCACCTCCCCGATTCGTCGCTACGCCGATCTTCTTGTCCACCGTGCCCTTTTCCCAACCAAAGGTTCCCCCAAGATGGATGCCTCAGGACTGGAAGGCCTCGCCCAGCACCTCTCTCGTACCGAACGCACCGCCGCCGAAGCCGAGCAGGAATCTAAAAAATTAAAACTCCTCGAATACCTCGAAATGCAGACTGGCCCCAATCCATCCCAAACCTTCCCCGCCATGGTCACTGAAGTAACCAACTTCGGTATGTTTGTCGAACTACCCGACTTTCTTCTCTCAGGCCTTATCCATGTCTCCGCCCTCACCGGTGATTTTTTTTCCTTCGATCCCGCCCGTCGCTCCCTCCTCGGTCGTCGCACCGGCAAGATCTACCGAGCCGGCGTCCAACTCCAAGTCGCCGTTCTGAAAATCGACCTCCCAAAACGCCAAGTCGATTTTCGTCCCGCTTAAAATAGTTCAATTCACCTCAACCACGGGTTCAACACCGAGGTAGGGCGGTCTCTCCGAGAACGCCTGCGCTCAACACTTAAACCCGTCCACCGGTAGGGCGCATCATCCGTGATACGCCGATTGAATCACTCAACCGCTCAAACCTAAATCGCTCTATCGGCCAATGGAGACCATCGGCCCTACCACCACATTCGCACCCTGCCCCGAACCGGTCGGGGTTTCTAACACTCCCACCTTCTCACATCTGGAATCCCTTCGCGTCCCGCGTCGGGGCTTCGCGTCCCTCCCTCCTCACTCCTCCTCTTATTTTTATGGTCAGCCTCTTCCTTCCCCTGCGAAACTATTCCCCAATCGTGCTCCAAATTATCAATCTCTCCTGCTACCGCTTTACCCCTCTCGATCACCTCGAGGAACTGAAAACCACACTGAAGAGCCGCTGTCTCGAGCTCGGAATCAAAGGAACCATCTTACTCGCCTCCGAAGGTATTAATTTTTTTCTCTCAGGCACTCGCCCCCAACTCGACCCTATCCTCCAACTAATCCGCTCGATCCCAGCCCTTTCCGAAATCCGCCCCAAAGAAAGCCCTGGCTCCACTCAACCCTTCCAAAGGTTGCTCGTAAAAATTAAAAAAGAAATCGTCAGCTTCGGTGTTCCTGGGGTAGATCCCGCTCGCCACCCCGCCCCTAAAATCTCCCCAACCCAACTCAAACAGTGGCTTGATGACAAGCGCCCCATCACCCTTCTCGATGTCCGTAATCAGTACGAGATCCGCATGGGCACCTTCCAAGGCGCCATCGATCCAAATATCTCTAATTTTCGCGACTTTCCGCAAGCCGTCCAAAAACTGAACCCCTCGCTAAAAACCCAACCTCTTGTCATGTTCTGCACGGGTGGCATCCGCTGCGAAAAGGCTGGCCCCTTCATGGAAATGCAGGGGTTCAAAAACATCTTCCAACTCGATGGTGGAATTTTAAAATACTTCGAGGAAGCCGGCGGCGCCCACTACCAAGGCGAATGCTTTGTCTTCGATGAACGCGTCGGCGTCGACTCCCAGCTCCAAGAAACCGAATCCGTCCTTTGCTACAACTGCCAAATGCCCCTCCTCGCCTCCGACCTCACCCACCCCCACTACACCTACGAGAAATCCTGCCACCACTGCTTCCACGGTAAACCCCAAGGTCGTGGCAACACCAAGGCGACCCAGCCTCCTACGCCCCTTACTTGACGCGACTAACTATATTGTCTAAGTTAGTCTTGTGAACGTAAAGACTGGCGAGCTGAAGGCCAAGCTCAGCGCTTATCTTCATCGCGTCCGCGAGGAGGGTGCCACCTATGTCGTTTGTGACCGAAACCGTCCTATCGCCCTTCTCACCCCGCTCGATCAGGTTCCTGATAATAACTGGTCCAGGCAGCGCCTCGCCCTTCTCGCCCAAGCCCGTGCCGCGGGAATTCAACTCACCATCCCTACTCGCTCACCTGTTCGCCCTAAGCTAGATCCCCAAATCTCCTCCCGCTCTAAAGCAGCACCCTCGGTGGAAGCGATGCGCCGCGGGCGGAACTGGTGACTCTTCTGCAGGGATTCTGGGACACCAGCGCCGTCGTCCCGCTTATCTTTCGGGAAATCCATACCCCAAGAGCTCAAGCAACCTACGATCAGGCTGAATCTTTTTTCGCTTGGGACTGGCTACAGGTGGAAGTCGAGGCCGCTCTCGCCCGCAGGCAGGCGCAGACCAAGAACTGGCAAGCGTGGGAGCAGATTCGCCCCCTTTTTCAGTGGATCCATATTCCCAGCCCAGAGTGGGTGGAAATCCGAAAACAGAACCGCAGCTGGCACCTCCGTGCCGCCGATGCTGCCCACCTCTACGCCTTCACTCGCCTCGCATCCATTCGCCCATCTCTTCAACTCGTGACCTTCGACCAAGAACAACTCGCCCTCGCTCGGCGGAAACATTGGACGTTAGCTTCCTAGTTCCCAAGCAGGGTCCGACTCCTCAGGGAAACCCCACCTCTACCACCGTGCTCTCTTCCACACCCTGCAAAATAACCGACGCATGATCCGCCGTGACAAAGCGCGCCGCCCCCTTGCTCCACTCCTCCCCACTCTCCTCCTCCTTCACGCGCCCATCCGCCACAAATAAATACCGAAAGGTTTTTCCATCGGAAATGATCTCTCGAATCTCTCCTGGCGCTACCCACCAACGCTTCACCTTAAAAAAATCACAAACCAACAGCCTTTCTCCCCTCGGTTGAACCATCGCCGGCTCGTGATCCTTCCACTGGATCGACTCCAAAGCCTGCTTCACATGCAATTCCCGCGATTTACCCCGCTCATCCTTCCGACCCCAATCATCCACCCGATAGGTCGTGTCCGAGTTCTGCTGAATTTCTAAAATCACGTTCCCCGCCCCAATTGCGTGCACCCGTCCCGAAGGCAAAAACATCGCATGCCCCGCCTCCGTCCCCAAGCGGTGAAAACATTCCGACACTTTCCCCGCGCTCAAGGCTTTCTCAAACTCCACTCTGCCAACTCCGTTTTTTAAACCCGCGAATATTTCCGCGCCCGGTTTTGTTTCTAAAAAGAACCACATCTCTGTCTTCGGTTCCCCACCCAACTCCTTCGCCTTCCCCGCAGGGGGGTGGACCTGCAAAGAAAGTTTGTCCTGCGCATCCAGCAGCTTAATTAAAATGGGAAAGTGCAACCCGTCGGGTGCCCGACTCCCAAATATCTTTTTGCGATCCGTCCCCGACCAAAAAGAACCCAGCGTCTGCCCCGTGCCCTCGACCACCGACTGCGCCTCAGGTCGATCGACTAACTCCCACGTCTCCCCAATCTTTTTCCCCTCAGGCAAGATCCGCCCAAATTTTTCCTCCAGATTTCTCCCTCCCCAAATCCTCTCTTGCGCCAAAGGCTCAAATTTCCAGATTGCCATATACCACGCTAAGCCAGAACCAGCCTTTCATCAGCCAAAATTAAAAATCCTCCCCATCCCAACTCCGACCATCCCGATACGCCGCCCCCACTTTCCACCTCCCCTCCTCCCACACAAAAGGAATCACCCCCCTCTTTTCCCGCTCCCCTACCACCCTCCCAATCTCCGCCTCCGCATACTTCCCCTCAAACTTCGGCACATCCCTCAAGCAGTACTCCGCCCTCTCCTCCCGATCCCGTCTCGCCACCACCCCAAGCACCGCCTTCGGTTCCCACCCCTCCGCCCGAATCCTCCCCTTCAACCCCTCCGACATCACCCCCTCCAACTCCCCATACCTTCCCGCCTTTACCTCTCCAATCATCCCCCGCACCTCCGCCTCAAACCTCCCCCTCGGATCCGCCCCACACCCCACCCCAG
>CAJBOM010000157.1 GCA_903956835.1 uncultured Verrucomicrobiota bacterium | reverse complement strand
TGCGAAGAAGATGGCGGAGGCGGTGGTGCGCTCGGCTTTGGTCAAGACTTCGTGGCATGGTGGGGATCCGAACTGGGGTAGGATTATGGGAGCGATTGGGGCGAGTGGGGCGCGGATGCGGGAGGAGTTGGTGGATATTCACTATGACGGGGTGGCGGCGGTGCGGGGTGGGGTAGCGGCGGCGACGCCAATGGGGAGGTTGCGGGCAGCGGCACGGAGGTCGAGGGTAGCGATTCAGGTGAATTTGAATTTGGGCAAGGGGAGTTACGCGATGCTCACGACCGATCTTTCGGAAAAGTACGTGCGGATTAATTTAGGGGAGTAGGATTATGAGTGGAGTGGTGGTGATTAAGTATGGGGGAAGTGCGATGGATGATCCTGCGAAAGTCGGGGAAATTTTGGCGGAGATCGCGGGATTAGCTCGTGGGGGGATACCGATTGGTTTGGTCCACGGCGGGGGTAAGGAAATTAGTGCGGAGATGAAGTAGCGGGGATTGAAGCCAGTTTTCGTGGAGGGGTTTCGGGTAACGAACGAAGCGACAATGGTGGCGGTGGAAGAGGTGTTAGATGGAAAGGTGAATCCTGGGATTGTAGCTCAGTTGAATGGGCAAGGTGGCAAGGCAAGAGGATTGAGTGGGCGAAAAGTTTTTCTGGCACGAAAAGCGGTGGCTGGGTTGTCGGAAGGGGGTGTAGTGGATTTGGGGAGGGTGGGGGAGGTGGAGCGTTGTTTGGTGGAGGAGGTGCGGAAGGCATTGGCGGCGGGGGAGACGGCGGTGGTCAGTCCCGTGGGGCAGGGCAACGATGGGGGGGCGATGAATTTAAATGCGGATGTGGCGGCGGCGGCTTTGGCGGGAGCATTAGCGGCGGAGCGGCTAATCTTTTTGTCGGATGTGCCGGGAGTGCTGGCGGATCGCCGTGATCCTGCTTCTTTGATTCGAGAGCTTCGAGTGGTGGAGTTAGCGAAGATGGAGGAGGGGGGAGTGATTCGTGCGGGGATGATTCCGAAGTGTCGATCGGCAGCGGTGGCGTTGCGGCAGGGATTAAAGAGGGTTGAGTTTGTGGATGGTCGGGTGGCGGGGACGATGACGAAGGTGGTGAAGGGAGAGGAAAAGGCGGGGACGATATTGACGATGTAAAATTGGAATTTGACCTCTGACCCCAAATTACGGTTTGGGGAGGAAATCTTTGAGGCGGAGTTGGGCGGCGCGGCCGATGGGAATGGGTTGGGGGACGCCTTCGAGAATGAGGTTTGCCTCGTCCCGTGATTTTCGGTCGATGCGGGTAATCTTTTTTAAGTTTATCAGGTGGGAGCGATCGATCTTGGCGAAGGGTGGGAAGGGCAGGATCTTTTCATAACTACCTAAGGCCTGGCAGATCATCAAGGGGGTTGAGTCGGGGATATGGATCCGGGTGAAATCCCCGTCGGCTTGAAGGAGGGGAATTGACTCAATGGGGACGACGATCGATTGATGGGGAGTGTGGAGGCAGATTCGGTCCTGCAAGGAATAAGCAGTTTTGGAGATAGCGACTTTTTTGGAGCAGGCGGTCTGGAGGCGATGAACGGCTTGGGCGAAACGTTGGGGGCTGACTGGCTTGATGAGGTAGTCGACGGCATCGAGATCGAACGCTTGGACTGCGTATTTGGAGTAGGCGGTGACCATGATCGTCTTGGGTGGCGGGTGAAGTGCTTTTAGTAGATCGAATCCGGTTGCCCCCGGCATCTGGACATCGAGAAAGAGGGCATCTGGCCTTTCTTTGCGAATCAGTTTGAGGGCGGCGGCCTTGGTCTTGGCTTCCCCGACGATTTGAATGTCTGGATGTGGAGAAAGAAGTTGGCGAAGGCGTTGGAGGGCGAGTCGCTCGTCATCGCAGAGGATTACACGGAGCATGGTTCTCCCTCTAAATCGAGAGTGGCGACAACAAATCCTTTTGCCTCCGTCAAAGTAAAGTGGTGGCGGTTAGGATAGCGAATTTCGAGGCGGCGTCGGACGGCGTCCAGCCCAAGGCCTGATCCCTTTTGAGAGGAGGAAATTTTTCCTGAATTTTTCACCTGAAGGATGAGATGACCGGCTTTAGCTTGGGCGGTGATAAGGAGGGTGAGGCGGGTGAAACTTTTACCTAGACCGTATTTAAAAGCATTTTCCACGATGGGTTGGAGGATAAAGCTGGGGACGAGAATTTTTCGTGTGGTTGCGGAGGCGGTGATACGGGTTTGTAGTTTAGTTCCGAAACGGGCTTTTTGGATTTTGAGGTAGGAGGTGGCGGCATCGATTTCAACGGCTAAAGGGGTGATCAGTTCATGGCGATGATCGAGGGAGTATTTTAGGTAGGTGGCTAGTTCATCGACCATATTGGCGGCGATCTTAGGGTGAATGGGAATTTCGGCGGCGATGCCGTTGAGGGAGTTGAAGAGAAAATGGGGGTCGAGCTGGAATCGGATGAGCTGGAGTTCCATGGATTGAACTTCGGCACGAGCTTTGGCCTCAAGGGCGGCCTCTGCTTGGGAGTGAAATTCCGCCTTCAGCCAGAGATAGGCAAAAGTCCACGAGAGATAAACAAACCACATGAGAATGGTGAAGACGACCCAACGTTCCCAGATGGCGAAATGAATCGAAGCACCGGATGGGGCGTAGAGCAGATTGAGGCATGAGAGAAACGTTTGCATGAGGGCGGCGTGGAGTCCTGCAGTGACGGCAGTAAGCACCATGGCCAGAAAAATAAAGGAGGGACGGAGGATGCGCTGAAGGCCCGCTCTTTTGTAAATGTAGCGCAAGAAAGCGGAAAGGAGAAAGCCGATGGTTTCTGTGGAAAGAGTCATCTGAAGGGCGCGAGGGAGGTCCTCTTGCATGACGAGGCGGATAAGAAAAGCGAGCAAGCCAAAGCCACACCAAAGGAAAAAGTTGATCCGCCAAAACTTGAGTGGATAGAAAAGCTTTCGGCGAAGGGATTCAAGCATTGGGTTAGGCTGGGGGAAAAAGAGGCCGGGTCAACGCGGGAGAAGTTGGTCGGAGCTGCATTTCAAGGTGGCTATGCTCGCTCGTGAGGTAGTTCCTGATTAGACTGGATTCGAAGATGAAGTTTCCATGGGGGAGATTATTGAAAGAAAGGTTCTGCAGAGGTTTTCTCATTCTCTGGATTCTGAATGGTTTTCCAGAAGGAACTTATGCCTCCGATGTTTCAGGCGAAGAGGGGAAAGAAATTCCATCGGATAACTTTGTCGAAAGCGTAGATCCGGGAATCAAACTCAGTGGATATGTCGATATGGGGTACAGCTATAACTTTGCCTCCACGGGGACAGGATCCGATATTCCGGCCCGATTGGGCAGTGACTCGGCACAACAGGGGGATTTCAATCTTTACGCTATGAAAGTGGCCCTCGAAAGGCCCCTGACCTCAGAAAACAGGTTGCAAGCGGGGTTTCGGGTCGACGTGATTATTGGGGAAGACGCGAACTATTTACTCGATCGATCCGATCCTGCTGGTCGGCTGAACAGCGACCAAAACTCCAACGCTTTATTCTTGGAACAGGGTTACCTTAGTTTGCGGATTCCTTTCGGGAACGGCTGGGATTTTCAGGTGGGGCGTTTTGTACCCATCTTTGGGTATGAAGTTATTGAGCGACCCGCCAATATGAATGTTACTTATGGCCTGTTGTCCCAGCAGTTCCCGCTTTCTTATATCGGGGTCTTATCGTCTTACCGTTTTGATGGTTATCTGGACGGAAAAATCGGTGTCGTGAACGGATCCAACTCGGCCAATAATACCACTACGGGAGGAAATGGAGATGGTTGCGCATTGATTGCAGGATTAAATCTGACTGCGCCGACAACTCACGCCAACTGGTGTAATGACATACAATATAGCACCAATCCAGAGAACAATAGTGGGTTTGGTGTGGCGAATAGCTCGATTGTGCCCGCTGCCAATGATGGAGGCCCCACAGGATACATGCTGATATTCAACTCCTGGGGGAACTGGGCCCCAGAATTTGCTCACGACAAGTTACTTTTCGCTTTTAACTCGGTTTTGGGGAGCTTTTCTTCGCCCCAAGCGGCCACGACGTGGTATGGGGCAGGGGTCTATGCAAAATATCAAATTAACGACTGGTTCTACTTGGCGGGTCGCGGAGAATTTATGGGATCGAATAATTCAGGAAAGTTTGGAGCCAATGGGAATATGACAACCGCAGATCAAGGTGGACATAACACAGGTGAGAATCTCTGGGAGGACACCCTGACGGCGGGTTTTATGGTCAGCAGTAATCTTCTGTTGCGATGTGAATACCGTTTGGACTGGGGAGCTGGGACGGCAGGGGGCAATTCGAACACAAATCTCAATCCATCAGCTCCGGGAAACCAAATCGCAGCTTCTGGCGGCCCCGCTCACTATGTGGGAGCCGAAGTTGTCTATAGTTATTAAAACCAACTCGCTGGTTTCGAAATGGGGGCCGTATCGTGCGCTTTAGCTTCGGGTTGGACACTTTGTTTAGGTAGCTCTACGAGTAGGAGATGGCGGATCCCAAGCATCAGGCGAAGTATTACACTTACAGCCATATTCGTGCTCATGGGGCGATCGGGAATCTTAATGAGGGGGTGGTCATCCAAACGCATGGGGTTCACACGCGGCTGATCGCCTGGGCGGGGAACGGCTTTCAGACGGAAAGCGTGCATGTTTTGACTCTGAAGCCCGGGGAGGAGAGTGCTTCGTATACTTATACCATGGCAGAAGAGGTTTTGCTTTGTGCGGGTGGCCGGGGAGAAGTGTTTCTTTTGGGTCGGTGGATTTCCGTCGAGCCTGGGGATATCGCGTATTTCCCGGAAGGAGTTGCTCATGCGGTTCGAAACACTTCGGGCAACAAGGATAATCTGGTCTTGGTTTCGCAAATCACCCCGCCCCAGTTCGATCTTTATACCGAGGCGGGATTTTATGATGTGGCGATGGGAGTAATGAATCATGAAGCTTGTTTTCATGCGGGCATGAATGCGGACACGGGGACACTCAAAGCTCCGTTGGCTTTGAAATACAGGGAGACAGAATCCGCGGCACGCTCCTGGAACCGTTCGTCGGCTGATATTCGGAGGGAAGGGGCCTTGTTTAATATGTTTCGAGGAACGCCGTTCGGAGCCTTGGGGAGTCCGGCGGTTTTTGTGATTTGGCCCGGAGGTGGTTCCCGCATGAGCGGGTTTAACTTCTGTTTCAACCAGAACGAGCCGGATTTTGCCCACACGCATCCCGTTTCGGATGAGTGCCTCATTCTTTGGGGAGGACGGGGCTCGGCCTATCTGGGGGAGCCGGGAGAATGGTGGGATATGGATACGTTGGATTGCCTGCTTGCGCCTTGTGGGGTGTTCCACCCGCCGAAGCAGGGCAAACTCCCTTGTTTCTGGGGCGGGTTTGCTTCACCTCCCCAAATCGATCTCGCCCTTAAGACTCCGTATTACAAGAACGGGGTGTTTCAGGGCGGGCCGAGTGAAAAACTGGTTTATCCAGACACGGCCAAGATCCGCGCTTTGTTTCAAAACTGAAACGATCACGATATTTTACTTCCGTTTGGGCGGATTATTTTGGTGTTTAGTTAACGGGTTAAATATTTTTTCAGCCTATTTCAAAGAGTTTTCGGGCCTGTTGGTCGATTTTCCGGAAAAACAGAAAAAACGTGGATTAGGTTCCGCGTATGAAAACAAAAACAAAAACACAACTCATCAGAGGTTTCCTCTACACGTTGGTTCTCGGTGCGGTCAGTGCCTTCGGGCACGGTTCGATGGCCGATCCGATCAGCCGCTCGTATGAAGTTTTTCTAGAAAACCCCCAGACGCCCACCAGTGAAGCGGCCAAGGCTGCGATCGCTGTTGGTGGCACGCAACCATTCTACGACTGGATGGAGGTCAGTCTGAATGTGCCCGACTACAAGTATGCAGCGGTGATTCCAGACGGAAAACTTCCCGGTGCGGGACGGGATAAGTATGCCGGCCTCAATCTGCTTCGGACCGATTGGCCGGCCACTAAGGTTGTCCCCGGAGCCAAGCTGTGCCGCTACTACGCTCCGACTCCGCACGAACCAAGTTTCTTCAAAGCCTATATCACAAGGGAGGGATATAACCCCCTTCAGCCTCTTCTCTGGTCGGATCTAGTCGAGGTTGCCGGGGCGGACAATGTTACGCTGACTGGAAACAACTATTACATGACCTTACAACTCCCGAATCGGATCGGTCGGCACGTTCTCTATGTGATCTGGCAACGGATCGATCCGCGGGCGGAAGTTTTCTTTTCTACTAGTGATGTGGATTTCGGGGGCGTGAATTATGGTGCCACTCCGAATCCCGTTGTGCCTCCTGGTTCTGAAGTGGTGGTGACCCCTCCGACGACTCCCACCACGCCGACAACTCCCACAGTTCCCACCACCCCGGTGGTTGTATCGGGCGAGGGGACGGTCGTTTTCGCATTTACCAACCAGTGGACAAGCGGCGGGCAGGGCAATTTCCAGATCACGAATACTTCTGCCCAAGCGATCAACGGTTGGAATCTGGAATTTGATTGGGCGGGAGATATTACCAGCATTTGGGAAGGGGTTCTCGTGAGCAAAGTGGGAAATCACTACTTTGTCAAAAATGCGCCGTACAACGCGGTTATACCCTCTGGCGGAAGCGTTCTCGTGGGTGCAGTGGCAAACTTCTCTATGCCCGGAACATTGCCGACCGGTTTTTCTCTCAATGGAAGTAGCAGTGTAGTGCCGGCTCTTGCGGTGAGTAGCGGTGTCCTTAAAAGCGCAACCCAGGGGGTGGCTTATTCGGAGACCTTGGTGGCAACAGGAGGAACGGCTCCTTATTCCTGGATGGTGCCGAGTTGCTGCGCTTGTCCAAGTGGACTTACCCTCTCTAATTCGGGGGTGGTCAGCGGCACCGCTACTTTGCCGGGAAATTACACCTTCAAGGTGATGGTTACCGATTCGACTTCAGCCACAGCCACCCGATACCTCACCCTAAACGTGGCGGCGGCCCCCGTGGTCACCCCCCCGGTTACTCCTCCTGTCACTCCTCCCATCACTCTGCCCACCTTGGCGGTAGGGGATGCGACGCTGACCTTGTCCGCTTCAACCAGCACTGTGACCACGAACGGGTATCTTTCCGCTTCGGGGAATCAGATTGTTGATGCGGCCGGAAACCCCGTTCGGATTTCTGGAGTAAACTGGTTCGGCTTTGAAACGGGCACCAAGGTACTCCATGGGCTGTGGAGCCGGGGCTACAAGCCGATGCTCGATCAGGTGAAGGGACTGGGCTTTAACACTCTGCGGATTCCTTTCTCGAACGAGATGCTCCGCACTGATGCGGCGACTACTAGCATCAACTTTGCGCAGAATCCTGACCTGCAGGGTCTGACTCCGATCCAGTGCTTGGACAAGGTGATCGACTACGCCGGATCGATTGGGCTGAAGGTCATCCTCGATCGCCACTCGGCCAAAGCGGATGGTTTTACCGGGGAAGATGTTTGGTACGTCCCTGGAGACGCCTACTACACCGAGCAGCGCTGGATCGAGGATTGGGTCATGTTGGCCAAGCGGTACTCGGGCAATGCAACGGTCATCGGTGCGGATCTCTTTAATGAGCCCAAGAAAAGTGCGACTTGGGGAAATTCTGCTCCTGCGACCGATTGGAACAAAGCGGCGGAGCGGGCGGGTAACGCTGTCCTCGCGGCCAACCCGAACTGGCTGATCATTGTTGAGGGAACGGAACAGTACAACGGTCAGACCACCTGGTGGGGAGGCAACCTCAAAGGAGTGGCCACCTATCCCGTGGTGCTGACGAATCCAAGCAAGCTGGTCTATTCGATGCATGATTATCCAGCGAGCGTCTTTGCTCAAAGCTGGTTCTCGGATGCGAACTATCCGAACAATCTAGATGATGTGTGGTATGCCCACTGGGGTTACATCTTCAAGAACCAGACGGCTCCGCTTCTCTTGGGTGAGTTTGGAAGCAAGCTGCTGACGACGAGTGATCAGCAGTGGATGAATAAGTTGACCGACTACATGGATGGAGATTTGAACCTCGATGGGGTCAAGGACCTTACAGGAAACCAGAAGGGAATGAGCTGGACCTACTGGAGCCTGAATCCCAACAGCGGAGATACGGGTGGAATCCTCAATGATGATTGGACCACGGTGAATAGCCTGCGGATGTCCTACATCCAAGGGAGCCTGGCTCCTTTGATCGGAGTGGCGACAGGAAGTGGAGTGACTTCGCAGACGATGAACTTTGCGGTGACTCTCTCCGCACCTGCCTCGGCCGTTGTCAGCGTGGCCTATGCCACGGTGGATGGAACGGCCGCGGCAGGGACGAACTACACAGCTACCTCGGGAACGCTCTCCTTTGCTCCCGGGGAAACCATGAAGACGATCTCGGTGGTCGTGCCGGGGCAGACGTTGGCTGCAAATAAGCAGTTCTCCGTTCAGCTCAGCAACGTCTCAGGTGCCACGATTGCGGATGGAACCGCAGCGGGGTTGATCCAGGCTGCGGCAGTCGTTCTGCCCGCGGCTCCTATCATCTCGAGCGCGGCCACAGCCAGTGGAATGGTGGGCACTGCGTTTAGTTACCAGATCGTGGCCTCGGGAAGTCCGACTTCCTACAGTGCGACGGGACTGCCAGCTGGTCTGACGGTCAATGCGACCAGTGGACTAATCGCTGGAACGCCGACCGCGGCGTCTGCCTCAACCGTAATCATGAATGCCACCAACGCTGGAGGCTCTGCGACCAAGACACTGACGATTACCGTCGCGGCAGCTCCAGTTGTCACAGCCCCTGTGATCTCCAGCGTGGCGACTGCCAGTGGAAAGGTGGGTACGGCGTTTAGTTACCAGATTGTCGCTTCGGGAAGTCCGACTTCCTACAGTGCAACCGGATTGCCTGCTGCACTGACGGTGAATGCGGCCAGCGGTGTGATCTCGGGAACCCCCACAGTAGCTGCAACCTCAACCGTTACCCTCAGGGCAACCAATGCCGGTGGCTCTGCAACCAAGGCCCTGACGATCACTGTGGCGGGAGCAACAACTGTCACCGTACCTGTAATCTCCAGTGCGGCGACTGCCAGTGGAAAGGTGGGCACGGCGTTTAGTTACCGGATCGTGGCGTCGGGAAGTCCGACTTCCTATAGCGCAACCGGATTGCCAGCTGGTCTGACGGTGAACGCGACCAGTGGTGTGATCTCGGGAACACCAACAGTAGCTGCAACCTCGACCATCACCTTGAAGGCGACGAATGCGGGAGGCTCTGCGACCAAGACCCTGACGATCACCGTGGCGGCAGCAACAACGGTCACAGCACCTGTCATCTCGAGTGCGGCCACTGCAAGTGGAACAGTGGGCACGGCGTTTAGTTACCAGATTGTGGCTTCGGGAAGTCCTACTTCCTACAGCGCAACCGGGCTGCCAGCTGGTCTGACGGTCAATGTGACTAGCGGTGTGATCTCGGGAACGCCAACAGTAGCTGCAACCTCGGCTGTCGTCCTCAAGGCGACCAACGCCGCAGGTGCTGGCACCAAGACCCTGACGATCACCGTCGCGGTCGCTCCAGCTACGGCAACCCTGACGGTGGTGCAAACGATCCAGAATGATTGGGGAACTGGCTTCACGGCTCAGGTCGTGATCAGTAATCCAACAAGCGCGGCAGTGAGTAACTGGAGTCTGGGATTCACCTTTGATGGCAAGATTCCTGAAATCTGGAGCGCAGCTGTTGCCTCCCAGGTTGGAACCAAGTGGGCGGTTAGTCCGGTTGCTTGGACTAGCACCATTCCTGCAGGTGGATCGGTGACGTTTGGTTACAACGGAACCCCTGGAACGATTAACAAGATCCCAGCCGCCTTTCTGATCAACGGAACAGCGGCGGGCGGAACCACAGGTGGAGGTACTGCAGTCGCTCCTGTCATCTCGAGCGCGGCTACTGCGAGTGCGACCGTGGGTACTGCCTTTAGTTACCAGATTGCGGCTTCGGGAAGTCCGACTTCCTACAGCGCGACTGGACTGCCGGCTGGTCTAACGGTCAATGCGACCAGTGGGTTAATCTCGGGAACGCCCACAGTAGCCGCGACCTCGGCTGTTACTCTATATGCGACCAACGCCGCAGGTTCTGCGACCAAGGCTCTGACGATCACAGTTGCGGCTGCTCCGGCAGTGACAGCACCTCTCATCTCCAGCTTGTCGACGGCCAGTGGAACGGTGGGCGCAGCGTTTAGTTATCAGATTGCGGCATCGGGAAGTCCGACTTCCTACAGCGCAACCGGACTGCCAGCTGGTTTGATGGTCAATGCGACCAGTGGGTTAATCTCGGGAATGCCGACCGTGGCGGCCGCCTCAAACGTCACTTTGAGTGCAACCAACGCTGGAGGCTCGGCGACAAAGATCCTGACGATCACCGTAGCGACCGCTCCGGTGGTTGTTGCTGGATATGAGAAGATGCCGACGGTCGAACAGCGAAAGATCGTAGGCTACTACCCGAACTGGGGCATTTACCAAAAAGGATTCCCCGTGACCAAGATCCGGGGAGATCGAATCAATGTGATCAACTACGCGTTCCTGATTCCGCTGGATCGGACCATGCCGACCGCGTGGGATAAGATCGTATCCACCTATCGTGGGTGGAAGTACAGCAACTACGCGGCCTACATGCAGCAGCCAGCGGGAACGACTCTGTCGGCGGGCATTGGCCTGTTTGACGAGTATGCGGATGCAGGCGCGAACAGTGCGGGGGAGGCGTTGACCATGTCACCCGCCTACACGCCCAGCAGCAACTTCGGGCAACTTCAGGCCTTAAAGGCGAAGTATCCGAAGTTGAAGACGATGATTTCGATCGGCGGATGGACCTTGTCGGCTCCGCTCTACTCGATTTCGAGGGATGCACAGAAGCGGGCAGATTTTGCGAAATCGTCCGTCTACGTCATGGTGAAGTACGGGTTTGACGGGATCGACGTGGATTGGGAATACCCAGGCGGGGGAGGGTTGGATGGTAGCGGCGTAGCTTCGACCAGCGACGGTGCCAACTACAACCTCCTCTTGAAGGCGATCCGGGATGAAATGAATCGTCAGACGGCGATCGATGGGAAAAAATACTATCTCTCCATCGCAGGCCCTGGTGGGGATCAGAATATCGCAAACTTCGATCCCAAGGCAGTATCCCAAATCGCCGACTGGATCAACATCATGACCTACGACTTCCACGGTGGGTGGGATTCGTACGCTGGAATTAACGCGCCGATGGTGAATATCGATCCGAGCGCAGGTCGCGCCAGCTGGTCGGTCCAAGGGGCAACGCAGATCTACCTCAACGGATTGAATGGAAAGGGTGGAGTGCCTGCGGCTCAACTTGTCTTGGGCGTTCCGTTTTACGGCCGGGGTTGGGATGGAGTTCAAGCGGGACCGAACGGAGACGGGCTGGGTCAAGCTGGCTACGAAGCAACTTCGCCCGGATTGGGGGAGACAGAGTTTCCCTACAACTCCCTGTTCAGTTCCGGGGCTCTGACCTACAGCAACGGGGTCTATGCTGGAGCGGGTGGATACAAGCGGTACTGGAACGCCACGGCTCAGGTTCCTTATCTCTACTCGGCGACGGCGAAGCGGTTCATCACCTATGATGATTCCGAATCGATGCAGGTGAAGGCCAACTACGCCAACCAAGTCGGCTTAGGAGGACTGATGTTCTGGGAGCTAAGCGAGGATGTCACCAGTGGGAGTACCTCCTTGCTCGATACCATCTACGACCGGGTACACCTGCCATAACTAAGAGGGAAAAATAGCCGACGAAGACTGAGGATGAAGCGAGATGTAGGGCGGGCA
>CAJBOM010000156.1 GCA_903956835.1 uncultured Verrucomicrobiota bacterium | reverse complement strand
GCCCCCTAAGACCTGCCGCCCGCCCATTCTCAGATCCGCGTCCCGCGGGGATGGATTTCCGCTTACGCGGGGGAATTGAGTGCTTGTTTACGTTCTTTTCAGTCTGGAAAAGAACTAGGCCGACCGGGCCTACTACGTTCCGCAGACGCGTTACTTCGAAGGCTAAAAGATGGTCGTCCGTACCAGTTCTGTGGTTTGTAGGTGAGAAGAGCAGAGGCGCCCAGCAGAGAGTTTTTATGCTTTAAAACGTTATTCATCAGAATAATACGCTCAATAAGGGCGGAGTGGTTGATATTTATGTTCTAGCTGGAATGTGATCAATACAATTTCTGCATAATAATCTAAACTATTGATGGACAGCGAGAAATGAAATATTGATAAAATTATTAAAAATAAGCTGTAAGTCGTTAATCAGTTTGAACATCTGGGTGAAAAATTGGTCGAAAGTGTGTATGTTATCTCTTGGCGATAGATTCATTGGCTTAGCTAAAACAAAAACATTTAAAATGAGTACGGTTGAAACAGTAAAATCTGGGCTAACCCACTTTCTAATGGGCGGAGGAAATTATTTGTGTCGGGCTGGGCTACTTTTTGTTCGATTGATTCTTGCCGCTGTTCTGTTGGGCGGAGCGGTTTCACAGGCAGTGGCCCAGACATTGACTTTGAGTACATCTGAACTGGGACCCTTCAGCTTCACGCTGACCGCCCCGTCCTCCATTAAGCCCTTCACGATTACTGCGAGTGATCTCACCGATGAAGTTACTGTCAGTGCCCCTTCGCAATTTGAGGTTTCCAAAAACACAACGCCTGCGGATTTTCAAAACTCGATCTCTTTTTCACCCTTCGAATTCTCGCTGGCGGGCCCGACAGCGGTTCTTGTTCGAATGAAGGCGCAGACTTTAACTGCCCCCGTCTCTGGGGTGGTGATCAATGTTTCGACAACTGGGGTAATCACACAAACCGTTGCTTTGACGGGGACTCTTTCAGGATGGACCTATGCCGAATGGACGAATGATGCGGACAGCGGAATCGATCAGAATAACTACTACACACATAAATATGCACTGAGTGGTTCGGGGGATGTGCGGGTGAATGGGGTGACCTTTACGTCAGTTGCCGGAGATAGAGCAACGGGTTTGCTTATGGGACAGATCGGCCCGGTTGTTGATCCTACAGCCGACTTTAGATCACGAGTTGAGGGGAACTCAGCTGGGCTCGTCAGCAAGTATCGGGCAGCGACTACCGATGGTAGTCCTATGGAAATCAATCTTTCTGGGCTGGCTACCAATACCCGATATGAGCTTTCTCTATATTCCTCTTCAACGGTTGGGAACGATAGGGTTTTGAAGTTTTACTCTGGAACAAACGAGAGAGAGATTGATACCAATTTATTTAGCGGCACGGGAGTCGTAGCCCCATTCCCAGATACCACTTTATTGGAATACCATGGGAATGGAATGCGGGTTGTCTACAACTACACATCGGATGGGGAAGGGAATGCGCAAATCAAAATCGACCCTGCCACGATTGCCGGAACCCCAGAATTTTTTCATCTAGGTGCCTTATCCAATCGGCAGGTGGCAGCAGCAGAAGGGGATTTCGACTGCACTACGACCGGTGGAAAGGTGACCATCAATGCATACATTGGGACCGCTGGCGGCGTTGTGGTGATTCCCTCCACGATTGGAGGAAACCCGGTGACAGCGATTGGAGCAACTGCGTTTGCAAGCAATATGTCAGGCGTTAGAGACGAGATAACTCAGGTGATTATGCCCAACACCGTGCTGACGATCGGTGCTCAGGCTTTTGAGAATTGCATCGGATTGACGAAGATGAAGATTCCCAACAGCGTGACAAGCATAGCGAATAATGCATTTTGGGGATGTACAGGTCTACAAAGTGTGGAGGTCGGAAGTGGAGTAACATCGATAGGGAGCCTGGCGTTTTACAATTGCAGCTTGCTTCATGACGTTTATTTTGCGGCGACTACGCCACCCAGCGTAGGAATGAGCGTTTTCTCGGGTATCCCTGCTCGAGCGGTGGGCTATTATCCTGCGGGGGCGGCGGGGTGGAGCGGAGTTACGATTACTGGGCTGAGCTTAGTTTCGATGCCTAGTGGGATAGCTCGAAATTCCTTCACGGTGCACTGGGCGCCAGTGGTTGGGGCTACCTACATGATTGAGGTTTCGACAACGCCTTTTGTTGAGCTTAGCGACATTGTACAAACAGTACCCGCTACAGCGTCAGAGACCTCGAAACTGATTACCGGTTTGAGTGGGAATACGAACTACTGGTATCGGGTGATTGCGACCATTGGTGCCGGACCGTCTACTGTCTCTAGTCCGGTGCCGGTGACGACAGGGGAAACGGATTTCGCAATCAATACGACCGGCGGAAACGTGACGATCACGGGATATACGGGAACGGGTGGGGCGGTGGTGATTCCCGCCACGATTGAAGGAAACCCGGTGACCGGTATTGGCGGTGGCGCGTTCTTGGGGAAGAGCAGCATCACCAGCATCACCATCCCTGGCACCGTGACCAGTATTGGGGGTAGTGCATTCAAAGATTGCAGCAACCTAAGCAGCATGATCATTCCCAGCAGCGTGACTAGTCTTGGGTCTTTTGCGTTCTCTGGTTGTGATGGGTTAACCAGCATTACCCTAGGCAGCAGTGTGGCGAATATTGGGGAGAGTACATTCAGCGGTTGCTCAAGCCTAAGCAGCATCATTATCCCTAGCAGTGTAAATAGCATTGGGAAACAGGCGTTCTATAACTGCAGAGGCCTAACCGCCATCACCATTCCCAGCAGCGTGATTACTGTTGGAGAGCAGGCATTTAGTGGTTGCGATGAACTAACAAGCGTCACCATCGGTAGCGGCGTGACCACGATTGGATCGAGTGCATTTATAAATTGCAGCAAGCTGATCAGCATCACCATCCCCAACAGTGTGACCAGTATGGGAATTGGTGCCTTCACAGGATGCCGTGGTCTGACCAGCCTCACGATCGGCAGTGGCGTGACAAGTATTGAGGGTAGCACGTTCTCTGGTTGCACCAGTCTAACCACCATCACCATCCCCAACACCGTGACTAGTCTTGGGCTTTTTGCGTTCGCTGGTTGCACCAGTCTAACCACCATCACCATCGGTAGCGGCGTGACTAGTATTGGTGAGAAAGCATTTAGCGGATGCACCAGTCTAACCACCATCACCATCCCCAACAACGTGACCAGTATGGGAAACTTGGTCTTCTTTCAATGCTCTGGTCTGACTAGCGTCGATATCGTCAGTGGCGTGACCAGTATTGCGCCGGGCACGTTTTCTAGTTGCACCAGCCTGACCAGTGTCACCATCCCCAACACCGTGACCACGATTGGGACGAGTGCGTTCTTTTCTTGCACTGGCCTGACCAGCGTCACCATCGGTAGCGGCGTGACTAGTATTGATGCGCAGGCGTTTAAAAGTTGTGCCAGGTTGGCCATGGTAAATTTTTTAAAGAGTTCTCCGCCGAGCGTTGTTGCAACCAGTTTCAATGGCGTGGCCTTCGGGGCCATTGGCTATTATCCTGCGGGGGCAGCGGATTGGGGCGGGGCTACGATTGCTGGGCTAAACTTAGTTTCGATGCCTAGTGGGATAACTGGAACTTCGTTCACTGCTGTCTGGGCGCCAGTGGCCGGGGCTACCTACACGGTTGAGATTTCAACAACGCCGCTGTTTGGCGTTAGCGATATTGTTAGAACAGTAAACGCTACAGCGTCAGAGACCTCGAAACTGATTACCGGTTTGAGTGCGAATACGAACTACTGGTACAGGGTGATTGCGACCATTCCTGCTGGTGCTACTACTACTTATAGCTCGGTGCCGGTGACGACAGGAGCAGCGGATCTGCTCATCCCTGCTGCGCCCGTTCTTTCGGGGTTGCCTGCGACGATGGTGTATCAGCAAAAGGTTGTCTTGGCGGGAGCGGTTTCCGCACTGCAGAGAACAACGAGCACGCCGACAGCGATTCCTGATTACAATGGGGCGGGGATCAGTCAAACGATGACGATTGCGGGTCTGACGGCGGGAACAAACTATCAGGTGAATCTTGGAATCAACGTCTCTGCGCTGGGTGCGGGGGTCTTGGGGGATTTAAAAATTTATCTTCAGCACACTTTGGTGTCAGAGGGAGTGACGATAGTGGATCAAACTCGAATGATTCTGGATCGGGTAGGGGTGGAAGGTCTAGATCTGACGGGCTCGTTAGCGACAGGGTTAAATGTGATTATGTCGGATAGCGGAGCATTCAATATTCAGGGCTCCCCTACGGATAGTGCGACCCCTTTGACGGGCACTTGGCAACCTGCCTCTCTTTTGGGGGGAAGTTCGTTTGGGTTAAGCACGATGGGAACGAAGGGCGATGGGTCGTTCAATTGGAATGGGGATTGGGCCTTGGTGGTGGCCGATTTAGCGAATGGGGGGACGATGCGGTTGGATAGTTGGTCGATACAGTTCAGCGATTTATCCGCTTCGGGTACCAGCGTGGGAAGCGCGGGATTGGAGTATGAGTTGGTTGCCCCTAGTATCCCAGCTAAGGCTTCGATTTCGGGAAATGAATTAGAGGCTCTATCAGGGACTGGAGAATTCCAAGTAAGGGCGCGTTACCGAGAGGTGGATGGGATTTCGCAGGTGAGCGCATGGACGACGAAAACGATCGGCCTGACAAAAAAAGAGCAAACGATTGCCTTTGCGGCGTTAGGGACACGGAGCTTGGCGCCGAAGTTTCTGTCGGCGGCGAGCAGTGATTCAGGTCTGCAGTTGACTTATAGCTCCTCGAACGCGGAAACAGCGACGATCGATGTAGCGAGTGGGCAGATCACCCCTGTGGCAGAGGGCACAACTACGATCGGTGTGGCGCAGGCGGGGAATGAAAACTTTTCCGCGGCCATAACAGTTTCGCAACTCCTGACGATTGCGGGTACGCCGCTTAATCCTGCCTGGGGTTTGTCGAAGCTGTACTCGCAGGATTCGACCAACAGTGCAGTGGCGGGGGTGACGAAGGGTACGAATACCTACGCGTATACGAAGATTGAATATGCGGAGGCCTCGGCGGCGGCGCAGATACGGACCGTCCCAATCTCATTCAGTGGGACGCCGGTGGCCAATTTAACGCAGACCAACGAGGTGGCTCCAGGGGTGATCGGGTACTCCTCTCCCAGCAATCCAGCCTCCTTTACAAGCTACAGCAGTGCGACGAATGCTGTGCCAAACGGAAATTATGTATTTGTGGGAAAGAATTCGTCCTCAGAAAACGTGACCAATGCAGTGGTGAACTGGTCGAATAACACCAATGATTATCCGGTGCAGGCTCCACAGATTGGTGGAACATGGGTGGCGCACAGCCTGCGTTTGGAGAATCCAGCCGATCCGAATGTGATTTCGTGGGCGGCGTGGACGAACACCCCCGTGTTGGGTTCGACGAATTCGATTCGGGTCGAAGTGACTGGGAGCCTGCTGTCGATCTCATCTCCCGTAACGGTAAACTTCGCGACAAACTTGCCTGCGAACAGCACGAACCTTGCGATTCCTGCGGGCACCCTTCCGACGAATCAGGTATATAGCGCAAAGGTGGGTTTTGTGACGATGACGGGCGGGGCGGCCAGATCGACTGAGACTCAGTTTCGGATGGTAACTGGGCCGATGAATCCCCCAGCGAAGCCGGTGCTTTTGGGTGCATTGATTGGCAATATGAATGTAACACCTGGCACAGATGTGGTTGGGACATTAGCGGCGTTCTCAGATTTAGATGCAGGGGATACGGAAACGCTTAGTTTGCCGGCTCTCACTTTCCCCGATGCTAACGATAACAATCTTTTCGTTCTGGATGGGCGCACGATCAAGCTTGCGCTAGGGAGCTTTGATTATGCCACGAAGCCTGCCTATTTGATTTTGGTGAGGGCGACCGATAGTTATGGGTTGTACTCGGAGACGGCGTATACGGTTTCGGTTCAAGGCACGCAGAGCATCACATTTACTGACTTGGCGCCGAAGACTTTTGGGGATGCCCCATTTAATCTGACAGCAACAGCGGCGGGTGGGACGGTGACCTACACTTCTTCTAATACTGGGGTGGCGACGATTTTGGGCAGCACCGTAACAATCCAGGGAGCTGGGGTTGCGGATATTACGGCGAGCCAAGCTGGTGGGGGTGCCTATCTGCCCGCGACTCCTGTGGTGAAGAGGCTAACGGTGAATCAGGCAGCTTCAACCATCAGCGTGACTGGGGTGACGAGCTTTACCTATGACGGCAATCCGCAGGGACCGAGCACATCGACCAAGACTGGTTCGACGGGTGAAGTGACGTATGAGTATGCGGGTTCAGGGTATGGACCTACAAACATCAAGCCAACAGCGGCGGGAAATTACTCGGTGACGGCGCGTGTGGCGAGTGATGCAAACTTTAGGGAAAAGACGAGCTCGCCTGCGACTGCGTTTACGATTGGGGTGAGAACGTTGACGATTCGAGCGGATGATAAGAGTCGTGGGTTTGGTGCGGGAAATCCTGAGCTGACCGGTTCGGTGGTGAGTGGGGCGGTGGATGGGGAGAGCTTTGTGGTGACGGCTAGCACGACGGCTACGGCAAGCTCAGCTCCAGGTAGCTACAGTATTGTGCCTGCGGTAACGGGCTCGACGTTGAGCAACTATACGGTGTCGAGAACGAACGGCACGTTGACGGTGAGTAGTATTCCATTTGCTGGGGAGGATGCGTTGACGGCGGCGCCTGCGCCCAGTAGTTCGACGAAGTACTCCTTTGCGCAGCTGATACTGAATGACAGGACGTTTTCAGGAACGCTTTCGATTACGGGGGTGGCGGTGATTCCTGGCGTAACTCAGGGAACCGTGTCTACCAAAGGTTCGTGGGTGGTATATGTGCCGAAGGCGGGTGCAATCGCTGGAGCGACCGATTCGTTCAACTACACCTTGAGCAACGGGACGAGTACGACGACTGGCACGGTAACTATTTCGCTGGTGAGTCCAGACATGACGATCTCAGTAGCGCTCGCATCTCCGCCTACGTTGGCCAACGGACATAAGGCGACGTTCTTGGTTATGCCTGGGCTAGCTTTCGAAGCGTACGGTTCGGACACGGTTGCAGGCACTTACTTGAAAATTGGTGCGACATGGACGTCGGCGGCTAGCGGTAAGTTGGAGGTGACCGATCTGGCGGCCGAGGGCGCGCCCTCGAGGTTTTATAAGTTGAAGTGGTTGCCGGGGATGATCAGCCCTACCCTTTGAAGTGGGGATGGTTGAGGCTTGTTTACGTTCTTTTCCGTCTGGAAAAGAACTAGGACGACCGAGCCTACTACGTTCCGCAGACGCGTTACTTCGAAGGCTAAAAGATAGTCGTCCCTACCAGGGTTGTGTTTGGAGGTGAGGGTTTTTAATCGGCTGACCGGG
>CAJBOM010000155.1 GCA_903956835.1 uncultured Verrucomicrobiota bacterium | reverse complement strand
TGGCGGTCGAGTTGATTCGGCGGATGGCAGCAGAGGGCGCGATCATCCGTTGCCACGATCCCAAGGGAGGAGAGAAGGCCAAGGAGCTACTACCGAAAAGCGTGGAGATTATGGCTGATGCGCATCAAGTAGCGGAAGGTGCGGATGTGCTTATTATAGCGACAGAATGGCCTGAGTATCGTTTACTCGATTGGAGTAAGATCAAAACTTTAATGAGAACCCCAAGAATATTCGATGGCCGAAACCTGCTCAATCCTGAGGAAATGATCTCTCTTGGTTTCGAGTACACGAGCATCGGACGTTGAAGCCCGCCGTCACGATAGTTCTCGGTCTCCAATGGGGAGACGAAGGGAAGGGTAAAATCCTTGATGTGATGGCGGCGGAGGCGGATTGGGTTTTGCGGGCGCAAGGAGGGAATAATGCCGGGCATACGGTTGAAATCGGCAAGGAGAAGTATGTTTTGCACCTTATTCCCTCGGGAATTTTGAGAGGAAAAGTTTCCTGCCTGATCGCGGGTGGAGCGGTGGTCGATCCCACGAGTCTGGTCAAAGAAATTGAGGGACTGACAAAGCGAGGGATCCGTACCCGTGGTCGTTTGCATTTGGCGGCGCAGGCACATCTTGTTCTCCCGCATCACCGGGCGGTGGATCAGGGATTCGAAAAACGTCGAGGAAACGGAAAAATTGGCACGACAGGGCGGGGGATCGGGCCAGCCTACGCGGATAAAGCGGCCCGGGTGGGACTTCGCGCGGGAGAGTTGGCCTTGCCACCCCGCGAACTGGGTCGGCGGATACGTGAGCGGGTGACGTTGCATAACCGCGCCTCTCGTGGGCAAGGCTGGGTAAAAATCTCGGCGACCAAGACGATTCGAGAAGTGGAAGCGGCCGCTCGGTTTCTTCGGCCTTACCTAGCGGATGGGGTGACCTTGGCTCACCGCGCAGTGGCTTCGGGGCAACGGATTTTGATCGAGGGTGCACAGGGAACTTTTCTGGATGTGGATCATGGCACTTATCCCTTCGTGACCAGTTCCCATTGCACTGCAGGCGGGGCCTGCACCGGAACGGGAGTGCCGCCGACGGCGATTCACCGAGTGGTTGGAGTATTGAAGGCCTACACCACACGGGTAGGGGGCGGTCCTTTTGTCACGGAAGATGGAACTCTGGGACATCTCCTTCATGGGATGGGTCGTGAATTTGGTTCGACGACGGGCCGAGCACGCCGTTGTGGTTGGTTCGATGCGGTGCTGGTGAAGCGGGCGGTTCAGCTCAACGGGGTGACGGAGATGGCTATGACCAATTTGGACGGTTTGGATGGTTTGGAAAAAATTCCTGTGTGCGTGGGTTATCGTCTTCGAGGAAAGTATCTGAAGGAGCCACCAGTTGATGCGGCGGACTGGAGTCGCTGTCGTCCCATCTATCAGAATTTCGAAGGATGGTGTGAGCCGACCACGGAAGCGCGTCATTGGAAAGAGCTTCCTCGCAAGGCACGAATATATCTCTCCGCGATCAAGGATTTGGTCGGCGCTCCCCTGGGCCTAATTTCTGTGGGAGCTGGCCGTGACCAGACCTTTCGGCATGGGTAAAAAATCTACTTCGGCAGAGATTCCCTCCCACGTTGCCATCATTATGGATGGCAATGGCCGGTGGGCGAGTCAGCACCACCTTCCTCGCCTCAGCGGGCATGAGGCAGGGCGCAAATCGGTAAAAGCTGTAGCGCAAGCCGCCATCGATCACGGGGTGCGTTATTTGACTCTCTACGCCTTTTCGGTGGAAAACTGGCAGAGGCCGAGGGATGAGGTGCAGGGATTGATGGGTCTTCTTCGGGGGGTGATTCGGGAGGAGTTGAACGAAATGGGGAAGGAAGGGATTCGTTTGCGAACGATTGGGAGACGGCAAGATTTACCTGAAGCTGTAAGAGAGGAGCTGGAGGGCGCGATTGAAAGAACCAAAGAAAATACTCGCCTCGATCTGATTCTTGCTTTGAGTTACGGCTCCCGCGTGGAAATTACTGAGGCGATGCAAGCGATGGGGCGGGAAATAAAGGCGGGGAAGCTGGATCCTGAGAAGATCACGGAGGAGACGGTCTCGGCGAACCTCTACACCGAGGGCATTCCTGATCCCGATCTCTTGATTCGCACCAGCGGGGAGATGCGGATCAGCAACTTTATGCTTTGGCAGATTTCCTACGCAGAGATTTATGTGACGCCTGTCCTCTGGCCCGATTTTGGAAAAGATGAATTTGCCAAAGCTTTAGCGGATTATGCGGGGCGTGACCGCCGATTTGGAGGGATCTAGTTATGCTGGGCTGGCGTCTTCTCTCCTCGCTTCTGCTTTGGGGCATTATTCTTACGCTGGTCACCTTGCGGTATACCAACGGAGTTTTTCTGCTCATCGCCATAGTCGGGTTGGCTGCCCAGCGAGAATTTTATCTTTCCCAGCAGACCGCAGGGCGCACGGTGTTTTTAAAAACGGGTCTACTTGCAGGGGCCCTGCTTTATGGGGCGACCTTCTTCTCGGTGGTCTCTCCTACGGGAGGGTTTCCCGATGCTTTTTCGGGCGAGGCGGTCTTGGTACTTTTAGTAATTTTGGGGGCACTAACGCGGAGAGTGTTTCATCCGAAGGTTGAGGGTGCGACCACTGCAATGGCTTTGACTCTCTTCGGCTTCTTTTACGTTCCGTACTTGTTGAACTACGCGACTAAGATCCTTTACTGTGTGCCTCAAGGGGGTGGGGTGGCTCTCCTAGTTTATGCGGTGGCAGTGACGAAATTTACTGACGTTGGAGCCTACGTGGCAGGGAATCTCTTTGGGCGTACGAAACTAAGTCCAGTGATTAGCCCAAAAAAGACTTGGGAAGGACTGGTGGGCGGGGTGCTGGTTGCCCTACTTACGAGTCTGGGCTTGATTCACTATTTTCCGCAATCCTTGGGCAGTCTAGCGGGGGTGCATGGCTGGATTTTGGGAATCGGCTTGGCGGTGGTCAGTGTGATCGGAGATTTGGGAGAGTCGGTGGTCAAACGGGATGCTCGGGTAACCGACTCGGGGCAATTTCTCCCAGGAATTGGCGGAGCCTTGGATCTAGTGGATAGCTTGCTCTTTAGCTTGCCTGTCTTTTACGGATATCTCGTTTTCACGGGGAGAATATGAAGCGGGTCATTCTACTAGGCTCGAGTGGTTCGATCGGGGAGAGCACCTGCAAGGTGGCGCGGGCGCTACCCGAGACGATGAAGCTGGTGGGCTTGGGAGTGGCCAAAAGCGGTGAGCGAGTTTTGGCTCAAGCTCGGGAGTTTGGGGTGAAGGCAGTAGCGGTTTCTGATCTGGGTGCGGCGGAGAAAGTGAAAAAGGACTTACCTCAAGGAACAAAGTTTTATCCAGGAGCGGAAGGTTTGACTCGGATGGTAGAAGAGACGGAGGCGGATATGGTGCTGGTGGCGGTGGTGGGGACGGCGGGGCTAGCTCCTGCCTTGGCGGCTCTGCGAACGGGAAAAGATTTGGCGGTGGCGAGCAAGGAGATTCTGGTTCTGGCGGGTTCCGCGGTTATGGGGGAAGCAAAAAAACATCAACGCCAAGTCCTGCCTGTGGATAGTGAGCACAACGCCATTTTTCAGTGTTTGCAAGGGGCCAAGAGCCAGGAGGTTCGGAAAATCATTCTCACGGCGTCGGGCGGGCCGTTTCGAAAGAGCTCAGTGGAGGAGTTGAAGAAGGTCACAGTAGCGCAGGCACTGAAACATCCGACCTGGTCAATGGGGAAGAAAATCACGATCGATTCTGCGACGATGTTCAATAAAGGGCTTGAAATGATCGAGGCCCACTGGCTTTTCGGGTTGCCGATGAGCCAAGTCGAGGTGGTGGTGCATCCGCAGAGCCTGGTCCACTCGTTGGTGGAGTTTGTGGACGGATCGGTACTGGCCCAAATGAGTGTGACCGACATGTGTTTTCCGATTCAGTATGCGGTGACCTATCCAAAGCGCTTGCCCAGCGGGTTGCCGCCATTGGATTTGGCAAAGATTGGGTCCCTAACCTTCGAAGCCCCTGACGAGAAAAGGTTTCCTGCCTTGCGCTTAGCTCGAGAAGCGGGGGAGGCTGGGGGGACGTTGCCAGGAGTTTTTAACGCAGCTAACGAGGTGGCGGTGGAGGCTTTCCTTGAAGAAAAAATTTCTTTCCCGAGGATATGGGGAATGGTGGAAAAGGTCATGGCGGCTCACGCCAACGAAAAGAAGCCTGATCTGGCGGCGATTATTGCGGCCGATCAGTGGGCCCGCTCCCAGGCCAAGACCGCCCTGCAGGGAGCCGTATGAGTTTTCTGGCTTCCTTACCTTGGTTGGAAATCGTTACGGTGGCGGGAACGATTGTTTTGGCTCTTTTTCTTTTTGGTCTGACGGTGGCGGCCCACGAGTTCGGGCATTTTTGTGCCGCGCGCAAAGCGGGATTAGTGGTGGAGAAGTTTGCTATCGGATTCGGGCCTAAGATTTATGGCAAAGTGGTGGATGGGGTGGAGTGGCAGGTGAACTTACTCCCTCTTGGGGGATTCGTTCAGCTACCGCAGATGAGTCCTGCGGAGGGGATTGAAGGCAAATCGGAACAAGACGTGCAGGATCTGCCTCCTGCATCGCCTGGGGCGAAGATCTTTACGGCGTTGGCGGGTCCAGTGGCCAGTTTGGGGTTGGGGGTTCTCTGCGCGGTGGGAGTGTGGATTTTCGGGGTGCCGACGAATATGACTTATCGGACGACGACAATCGGCTGGGTGGAGCCAGGCACCCCTGCGGCCAAAGCAGGGATTTTGCCAGGGGATGTAATTCTAGCGATTGACCAACAGCGACCGGAGCGTTGGGCGGGGCGCCCCGGGGCGGTGGTTGAGAGTATTTTATTGGGAACGGACAAAGAGATTCTGCTCGAACTGGATCGAGGGGGTAGGGAGATCGTGACCGCTAGGATTTTACCCGAGCGAGATGCGGAAATGGAAGGTCTGAGGCGATTGGGTTTTGAGATGTATCCTGCCCAATCGGCGGTGGTGGATAAAGTCATTGCGGATGGACCAGCTGACCGTGCGGGAATCCGAGGTGGGGATAGGATAGTGATGTTGGACGGGGAAAAATTATGGAGTCCTGCAGCGGTTAAAGCGGCGGTGGATGCGGGCCAAGCGGTGCTTACTCTAAGGGTGGAGAGGGCTTCGGTCGGTGAGATCTCGGTGAATGTCAGGCCAGAAAAAGCGACCAATCGGAAGGATAGGATGATCGGGGTAATCTGGAAGCCGAGCGAGGTTCAGATTACCCACCCGACCCCGCAGGAGCAGGTGAGTTCGGCGGCGGGGTTGGTCTTGCGCACCTTACGCGCGTTGGTCACTCCTGCTTCCAGCGTGGGGTTACAACATCTGAGTGGACCCCTGGGGATCTTTGAACGATTGGTTTCTCTTCTGCGCACTGACCCTAGGTTGGTACTTTATTTTAGTGTGATTTTGAATGTGAATCTGGCGGTACTCAATCTTCTGCCGATTCCGGTTCTCGATGGAGGGCACATCCTTTTTTCGATAGTGGAAGCGGTACGGAGGCGACAGTTGCAAGCCAAGACTATTGGAATGATTCAAACCTGCTTCGTCGTTCTGTTGGCTGGATTCTTTCTTTTGGTCACTTACCATGACTCGATGCGCTTAAAGAGGCGGATGGAAAAGCCTACGGAGAGCGCAGATATGCCGATTTTTCAAAAGAGGACGAAATGAAAAGCTACTGTGCCAGTGCTTATCGCTACTCAAGGCGGCCAACTCGTGAAGTGAAAGTGGGAAAGGTCGGGATTGGAGGAAGTCATCCGATTCGGGTACAGAGTATGATTACTTCCGACACGATGGATACGGCGGCTTCGGTCAAGCAGACCCTTGAACTGGTGAAGGTGGGATGTGAGATCGTAAGAATTACGGCACCGACGATTAAGGATGCGGCTAATCTTCAGAAAATAAAAAAGGAGCTGCTGGCCGCTGGATGTGATGTACCGATTGTTGCTGATATTCATTTCAAGCCAGATGCGGCTCTGGAAGCGGCTCAGTGGGTCGAAAAAGTTCGGATTAATCCTGGGAACTTTGCCGATAAGAAAAAGTTCGCGATTCGGGAATATACCGATGAGCAGTATGCGGAGGAGTTGGGCCGGATTGAGGAGACATTTACTCCTTTGGTAAAAATCTGCGCCGAGAGAAAGATTGCGATTCGGATCGGGACGAATCACGGCTCCCTCTCGGATCGGATTATGAACCGCTATGGGGATTCTCCGCACGGGATGGTGGAGAGTGCGCTGGAGTTCGCGCGAATCGCGAGAAAGCTAAAATTTCATAACTTCCTCTTCTCGATGAAGTCATCCAATCCAAAGGTGATGATTGAGGCGTACCGTCTGCTGACCGTAGCTCTAGAGAAAGAGGGGGCAGATTGGAATTATCCTTTGCATCTTGGGGTGACTGAGGCGGGAGATGGCGAGGATGGGCGCATTAAGAGTGCGATCGGCATTGGTTCACTTCTGCTGGATGGTCTTGGCGATACCATTCGAGTGAGTTTGACAGAGGATAGCATTCACGAGATTCCCGTGGGGCGGGCGTTAGTAAAATACTTGGAAGAGAGAGCTCAGGGGAGTTTCGATGCGGCGACTAGCCTTTCCTATGATCCGTTTAGTTTTACAAAGCGGGCGAGTTCGAAGGTGGTGCGATCTGGCGTAACCATGGGAGGGGAGGAGCCGCCGAGGGTTTTTGTTTCGGCTAAGGTGGAGGAGGCCTTGCGCCCTCGTTTAGCGCAGTTGGGTGATTTGGCGCCTGAGTTGGTCTACGAAAAAACTTCGGTAGTGGAAGTAGATCCGCGTAACGATGCGGAGATTGCGGCTTTGGATGCGATGAACGAGGCGGTGGTTGTGGCGGTTAAGGATGGGCTCGATTTGAATCTTGTTTCAGCCACGCGGATGCTGGCGGCGAGAATTCCGGCAAGGCACCCGATTCTTTTAAAGGACACTTTGAAGCCTGACGCTTCGGAGGGTGGACTGAGTGGGCTCATTCGGGCCTCGATTCATCTTGGGGCGTTGCTTTGCGACGGAATTGGAGATGCAGTTCTGGTAAGGGGCGAGCCAGCGCCAGGAGCCTGTTTGCGATTAGGGTTTAATATTTTACAGGCGGCGGGAAGTCGGATCTTTAAAACTGATTATGTGGCGTGTCCCTCCTGTGGGCGGACTCTTTTTGATCTGCAAAGCACGACGGCCAAAATTAAGGCGGGCACACAACATCTGAAGGGGGTCAAGATTGCGGTGATGGGATGTATCGTCAATGGACCGGGTGAGATGGCGGATGCAGATTTTGGCTATGTAGGAGGAGCTCCTGGGAAGATCAATCTCTACGTGGGCCGGACGCCAGTAAAATTTAATATTCCTGAGGCGGAGGCGGTGGAGCGGTTGCAGGATTTGATTCGGGAACATGGCAAATGGGTCGATGCTCCCGTGGGTGGCGTCCCGGTAGTTGTTTGAACTAGGAACCGCGAACGATTTCACCGCTGGGTTGCTGGGCTCGCTAAATTAATCAGCTTTCTATTTAGACGGACTCCAGCGAGTTCTTAGGTATCCTATGATGATGAGTTCTTCTGGGGTAAAAAAGGGGCGGAGGCAGACGAGTCAGCCCAGAAAGTCTAAAGAGACAGAGACAATTCCCTTGAATGGTTCTGTGCGGTTCAGAAAAGTTTCTAAATCGGTAGGAAAAACAAAGCGAAACAACGGCGCAAAGGTGAAAACCGGTACCGACATCTCCTCGGTACCCAAGCGCATAGCATTTCTGGGGGACTATTTGCCGAGGCTTTGTGGGATTGCGACCTTTACGAGCGATTTATGCGAGGCGGTGGCGGGCGCTGCATTAGGTTCGGATTGTTACGTCGGGGCAGTCAATGACCGAGCGGAAGGCTATGCCTACCCTCCTCGGGTACGGTTTCAAATGGCGGAGAAGAAGCTAGATTCCTATCGGCGTGCGGCCGACTTTCTTAATTTTCACAATGCGGATGTGTTAAGTGTGCAGCATGAATTTGGAATCTATGGAGGAGCGGCGGGGAGCCATCTCCTAGCCTTATTAAAAGAGGTGCGCATGCCGGTCGTGACCACGTTGCACACCGTGTTAACGAAACCGAATGATGCCCAGCGTGAAGTGATGCAGGAGTTAATTAAGCGGAGTGACCGATTGATCGTAATGGCACGTAAGGGGGCAGAGATTCTTGAGGAGGTCTATGGAGTCTCGATGGAGAAAGTAGATATCATCCCGCACGGCATTCCGAACACGAAGTTTATCGATTCAGATTTATTTAAGGCGCGATTGGGGGTCGAGGGTCGAAAGGTTTTATTCACCTTTGGTTTGATCGGGCCGGGCAAAGGAATCGAGCATGTGATTGAGGCGCTGCCTAAGATCGTCCAGCAGCATCCCGAGGTGGTCTATTTGGTGTTAGGGGTGACGCACCCCCATCTATTGGCACAAGAGGGGGAGAGTTATCGCTTAAGCTTGGAGCGATTGGCGGAGGATCGTGGGGTGAAGGAGCATATTATTTTCTATAATCGCTTTTTAGAGTTGGAGGAGCTGCAGGAGTTTATTGGGGCGACGGATATTTATCTGACCCCTTATCTCGAGGAGAGCCAGATCACCTCGGGCACGTTGGCCTATGTTTTCGGTGCGGGCAAAGCGGTGATTTCCACTCCCTATTGGCATGCGCAGGAGCTGCTCGCGGAGGGGCGGGGGATGCTTGTGCCGTTTCGAGATGCTGGGGCAATTGCCAAAAGTGTTTGTGCCCTACTGGACGATCCTGCCCATCTAAATAAGATGCGCCGTAACGCCTATGCTCTCGGCCGTGAGATGATTTGGCCTGCGGTAGGAGAGCGTTATCTGGAGTCATTTCAGCGAGCCCGAGCAGATCGCAAAGCCAACCCGCGAGCGGCTTTCGGGGGGTGGACCCTTGATCATCGGCCCTATGACTTGCCACCAAGTCGGTTGGACCATCTGATCCATATGAGCGATGGCACGGGCATTTTCCAGCATGCGACCTTCACGGTGCCAAACTTTAGCCACGGCTACTGCACGGACGACAACGCGAGAGCGTTTATTCTTTGTCATGTTTTGGAAGAGCTTGGGGATCCAGCGCCTGAGGGAGTCTTGGAGCAGTTGGCGACGAGGTATCTAGCATTTCTGAGTGCAGCTTGGGATACTGAGCAAAGTCGGTTCCGCAATTTCATGAGCCACGGGAGAGAGTGGTTAGAACCTTTTGGGAGTGAGGATAGTCAAGGGCGTGCCTTGTGGGCCTTAGGATCAGGGGTTGGACGTTCCAAGCATCAAGGCCATCGACGATTGGCAGCTCGATTATTCGAAGCGGGGCTACCCATCGTAGAAACATTTTCTTCCCCGCGGGCCTGGAGTTTTGCTCTTTTGGGAATTCATGAATATTTGCGTACTTTTCCTGAGGACCAAAAAACGAAGGCGATTCGAGTTAGGCTAACCGAAAAGCTGATGCAACGTTGGCGAGATTGCCATTCGAAGGAGTGGCCTTGGTTCGAATCGAGTGTGACGTACGAAAATGCGCGGCTTTGCCAAGCGCTCATTCTGAGTGGGCAGTGGATGCCGTGTGGAGATTCTCTCCAAGTGGGATTGGCTTCGTTGCGTTGGTTGGTATCGATTCAGAAAACGCAGGCTGGGTGTTTTCGGCCGATTGGTTCGAATGGTTTCTATGAGAAGGATGGAGCACGGGCGGATTTTGATCAGCAACCCGTGGAAGCTCAGGCTATGGTGGCCGCTTGCCATGAAGCCTTCCGGGCAACCCAAGACCCTCAGTGGACAAAAGAGGCGCGAAGAGCGTTCGAGTGGTTTTTAGGGCGAAATGATCTTGGCTTAGCATTGTATGACTCAGGGACGGGTGGTTGCAGTGACGGGCTACATGCCGATCGGGTGAATGAGAATCAGGGGGCGGAGTCTACTTTAGCCTTTCATCTTTCTTTGGCAGAAATGAACTATGCGGAGCAGCTAATTACTCGTCCGCCGAGTCCCACCTCATGAACACCATTCGCTTGCGTCGCCACGCATTGTCCATCATCCCTCAGAGCAGAAGAGTGCTCTTGCGGCCTTTTATTCCATCTGAGGTGCACCGAATCACCACGACCCTGGGAAGAGTTCTCGCCTTAACTGAAGACGAGGTAGCAAAGGAATTAGCTAAGGTTTGGAACGACTTTGAATCTCGCCATCGCGACCTGGAAACACTCCTTTTGGCGAACTTTAAGCGAGTAGAGGGGCATGTTTTCACCCAGCGACCGCTTTCGGAAAAAAGAAAGCTACTCCTTGGGGCGCTTTTTTCTGGGGAGTACGCTCTCG
>CAJBOM010000154.1 GCA_903956835.1 uncultured Verrucomicrobiota bacterium | reverse complement strand
CTTACATTGTGGATGAAGCGGACGCGACGCTCTTGGCGATGTTAGAAAAGATGGAGGGGGCTTCGGTGCATGGGGAGGCCGAGTTAACCGCAGCGGATCGAGATCTTTTCTTTCCTGCGCTCTTAGGGCATCCGCGAGTTTTTGCGGGGAGACGAAAACACCTTTTAGTGAAGCGAGCGGCGGAGGGCACCCGGTTGAAGGCGGAGTTGGATGCCGATGGCATTTTGCATCTAGAGCTGTTCGCGGCGCCAGCGGGTCCGGCGGAGAGTGAGCTGTTGGAGTGTGCAGATGGGCGGTGGAGGTTAGCGGGGGAGAATCTAGAACTCTTGGACAGTTTGCCCCATAGTTATGATGGATTGCGGCATGGGCCGAGGTCGGTGGCTCGTGAAGGCTTGGCCCTTTTTCTCCAGAGGGAGATGCCGAATTTGGAAAGGCATGTGCGAGTGGAAGCGGGGGAGAAGCTTCGTGGGCTGCAGTTCGAGACGATGGTGCCGAAGATCAGGGTGGAGTTGGACGGTTTGCTTTCGGGGGTGAGTTGTCAATTGGAGGCGCTTTACGGGAAAGAGATTCATATTTTAACCGGGATGCCAGGGCAGAACGAAGGCATGGACGCCTGGGTGCCTGATGGAAAAGATGTGGGGCGATATCGAGTGCGGGGTCGGGCGATGGAGCGAACGGCGCAGAGGGAGTTGCTCGCGGCAGGATTTCTTCCAGGGCAACGAGCAGCGGAGAGATACACCTTGGCTGGCGAGGGGAAGGTGGGGGCTTTCTTGGCGAACATTTTGCCCCGTTGGAAAAAGAAGTGGGAGGTAACGGTGACTCCGAGGATGGAAGCCTTGCTCGGTCGATGTGATTATATTGCCCCGGAAGTAACCTTGCGGGACACGGGCGGTTCGTGGCTTTCGGTGGAAGTTGATTTTCGGTCTGGGAACGGAAACGATGCCTTAACCCCATCGGAAGTGCAGAGGCTTCTGCAGACGGGGTTGAGTCATCATCGGTTAGCGGGGGGCAGAATTGCGTTGGTACCGACGGAGGACGTGGCGGAATTCACGGAGGTGTTACGAGATTGCCAAGTGAAGAACGACGGCACGCGATATAGGCTGGAAAAAAAGTTTCGAGGATATTTCGGGGAAGCGATTCGTGGGACGGGGTGGATGGTGAGTGGTCGCTCGAATTGGAAGCCGCCGGCGGAGTTGGTGCAGTACAGCGAGGCGAAACTGCCTGAGAGGCTGGAGAAGATTGCGCGCCCGTATCAAAAGGAGGGCATTGGTTGGTTGCAGTATTTGGCGAAGAACCACTTTGGCGGGGTATTGGCGGATGAGATGGGACTGGGTAAGACATTGCAGACGCTGGCGTTTCTGGAGTTACGACGGGCGGAAAATAAAACCAAGCTACCTGGATTAGTGCTCTGTCCCACCAGCTTGGTGATTAACTGGATGGATGAGGGAAGGAAGTTTGCCCCTGGACTGAAAATGCTGGCCTTGTATGGGGCGGGGAGAAAGTCGCTCTTGGCCAAGATTCCAGAGTATGACCTGGTGGTAACGAGCTATGCGCTTTTGCGACGGGATATTGCGATCTACGAGAAGATGGAGTTTGATGCGGTGATTTTGGATGAGGCCCAAAATATTAAAAATCGGACAAGCCAGACAGCGATCAGCGTGAAGAAGTTGGTTTGTGATCATCGCATGGTGCTGACGGGAACCCCGCTGGAAAACTCCCTGCTCGATCTTTGGTCGATCTACGATTTCTTGATGCCGGGATATTTGGGGACGGCGACTGATTTTCGGGACCGGTATGAAATTCCTGTGGCGAAAATGGGGGATGAGCGAGCCCAGGCGCGATTGCGGCATCGGGTGCGCCCGTTTCTTTTGCGAAGAACCAAGGCTGAGGTGGCTAAGGATCTTCCTGCTAAGATTGAGCAGATTGCCTTTTGTGAGCTTACGGATGAGCAGAAGGGGGTGTATCGGCAGATTCTGGAAGAGGGGCGGAAGCAGGTAAGCGAACTTTCGGGTAAGGCATCGGGGGGCAGGGATCGGATTGCGGTGCTGACGGTGCTGATGCGTTTGCGGCAGGCGTGTTGTCATTTGGGGTTACTCCCTCAGGCGGGTGCGGGAGCGAAGGTCTGGACGGAACCGTCGGGGAAGATGGAGTACTTCTTAGATCGGTTAGATGAGGCGATTTCGGGTGGACATCGGATGCTGGTTTTCAGTCAGTTTGTTTCCATGTTGAAGATCGTGCAAGAAGAGCTGCGCCGGCGAAAAATACCGCACTGTTATTTGGATGGCGGAACGATGGATCGGGCGGGCGAGGTGGATCGATTCCAGCGGAACCAAGATATTCCAGTTTTCCTGATCAGCCTAAAGGCAGGGGGCACGGGCTTAAATCTTACGGGAGCGGATACGGT
>CAJBOM010000153.1 GCA_903956835.1 uncultured Verrucomicrobiota bacterium | reverse complement strand
TTCACATTTTATTGTGTTTGGGTATATCTAGCCACTATAGGTTGTAGTAAAGCCGTCCACTCGCATATAAGTCGAGTTGGTGGAAAAGGCGTTTAAACAGCTCATTCCCGATAGGTGGGTTCTGCTCAAATTCTGGGCAGCAACCACCCTACTCCTTTGTGCACACACCTCCCCTCTCTGGTCACAAGCTCTGCCAGGAGCCGTCTCCCAGCAAGCGGTCATCGATACTCAGGCCCAGCAGGAACGTGAAAGACAAGCCCAACAAGCTCTCAAGCCGCGCTCCGAGGATAAACCTCCAGTCGAAGCTACTGCCGTCTCCGATGACCTCGGGTCGATGCAACTCATGAAAGAAGTCCCGAGCCTCCCCTTCGCTCGCCTCCGCGTAGACCAAACCTACAACTGGCTCTCCAACGCCAACTACGCCAAAAATTCACAAAATGTCGTCGCTGCCTGGCAATCCATCTCCTCCATCGAAGCCGCCTGGGCTCCCACCATCGTCACTATGCCAGGCTACGACACATTCTTCCCTGAAATTGGCACTCGTACCTCTTTCTTTAACTACTTCAGCCAGGAAGAACCTTCTCAGACCAATAATGGTCTCGGAACCTACGACATCGGCCTCGCCCAAGACTTTATCCTCGCCAACATTTTTTTCCGCGGAACGAAACAGGTCACCCCTGAACTCAGTGTCGGCCTCTCCGTCGATGTAAACGGCTATTTTTATCTGAACACTCCCGACGAAAGAGTGGATGTGGCCGGAGTCGCCGATAACAATTTCCTCAACGAAATCACCGTTGCCTACTCCGCCAGCTACTTTCACCCCTTGACCGAAACCCAAGCTGTCTCCGTCAACTGGCGTGCCTCCTACGTCTTCTCTAATCCCACCTACTATACCCGTACCGATAACAGCCTCACCGGTTCCTATTTTCTCACTCTGACCGATCAGATCAGCCTCAGCCCCTTTGCCTCCTACCGCATCGCCTACTACACCGATGCCACCAGCGCTCCCCAAACCCAAGACTACAACGACCAAGGCGAGGTTACCGGATTCGCCAACGGATTTTCTCAACGCCTCGATCAGCAATTCACTTTAGGCGTAGGCCTGAACTTTGCCCTCACTCCACAACTCTCCACTGGACTCAACTTCAACTACTCGAAAAGCGATAGCACCAGCCAGATTGCCGAAACCGGCGACTTCACCAACCTCACTGCCGGTGCCAACTGGTCGATGACCTATAAGTTTTCCGAAAAAGAGTTTGTCGTCCCCGACGCCTCCGACTGCGTCGGCCCCTATGTTCGTACCGATCTCGGCTTCGCCTTCGTCAACAATCTCTCCAGCTCCCAAAGTCTTTCGAGCTCCGTCCTGCCCGGAGTACGAGGTGCCTTGAGTAACCCGTCCATTTCCATCAACCCAGGCCTCCGCTTCGATGTCGCCCCAGGAATCAACTTTACCGATTGGCTTGGAGTAGAACTTTCAGGGGGAATTACCTACAACGGGCTCGACCATCTCACCGGCAACGGAACCGTCACCACCGATCAAGGATCAGAATCAATCGACCAAGGCGGTCTCTCCCTCACCGGCCGCTACATTCAAGTTCCTGCTCTTGTCTCCACCGTCTTTCGTTGGCCAGGCCAAGCCCGCTGGAAACCCTATCTGTCCACCGGCTTCGGCTTCGCCTACTCCCAACTCCAAATCACTCAAATCGATAACACCCCAACTTCCGACCAGTTTGAAGAGGCCTACTCTCCAGCTTTCTCCGTCGGCTCAGGCTTCCTTTGGCAAATATCCGACACAGTCGACTTCGATGTCCTTTATAAACTTCTCGGCGTGATCAATCCCGCTTACTCCGGCCTCCAACCAGGAGTCGTCCTCTCCAACTCGGTCCAGTTCGGCATCAATGTCCGCTTTTAACCCACTCGCAGAGAATAAAACCCAACTCCCTCGTCTTCTCCCCCTCCCTTAGGCTAATCTCCCCTCCGTATGTCCTCCTCTGATCTCACCGCTCGTGCCGTTCACCTCAACTCCCGCCTCCGCGGAGGCGGCACCGATTCCCAGTCCCTCGCCCTCGCCCAAGGCCTCACCAATCTCGGGTGGACCATCGAAATGGCAGGCCCCGCCCAAGCCCCCCTCTCTTCTGTCGCCCAGAAATTTCCTTACCACTGTCTTCCCCGCTTCCGCCCCGTACAGATTCTCGCCCTCGCTGGCGTTCTACGCCGCACCCGTGCCCGTATCCTTCATGCCCACCACGGAGACGACTACTGGACCGCCCTTCTCGCCTCTCGCCTCGTCAGTCCCCGCCCCCTCGTTGTCTTTTCCCGCCACCTTGCCAAAAGCCCACGCTCCCCCATCAGCCAAAAACATCTCTTCTCCTCCGCCGACGCGGTTGTCGCTGTTTCCTCCTTCGTCGCTCAAGTCCTTCTCCAAGGCCATGACGACCCTGCCTCACCAGTTCCCGAACGGCACCATCGCCCCTCCTGCCGGATCGACCCCGCAAAGGTCCACGTCATCCACACCGGGATCGATACCCAACGATTCCAACCCCAAGACCCATCTTTCTCTTCCGTCGCCCGGAGTAAACTTAGCCTAGCCGCAAAAGAGTTCGTCTTCGGCGTCGTTGGTGGATTCGACCTGCCCGTCGGTAAAGGCCAACGCATATTCCTCAAGGCGGCCCAAAAAGTAATGCGACGCCTTCCCAAAGCCCGATTCCTCCTCGCAGGATCAGGCACCATGGATTCACTTCTCCGCGAGGATATCCGCCACCTCGGCCTCGAAGAGCGCGCCCGACTCGTGGGTCAACAACCCGACCCCCTCTCCCTCCACCACGCACTCGACTGCCTCGTCCATCCACAGATTGCCACCGAGGCCTTCCCCTCGGTTATTTTAGAAGCCCACGCCTGCGGACGCCCTGTCATCGCCTCGCAACTCGACGGCATTCCCGAAGCCTGGGCCATCGGGGGCCTAGGACACCTCGTGTCCGCAGGACACCCCGAGGAACTCGCCCGCGCTATGATCCTTCAGGCCGAAAGCCCAGCCCCAAGCGCGACCGAACAATTCGAGGCCCACTCCCGCATCCAAGCCCAAGCCTCCCTACCCGTTCAGGCAACCCAAATGGGCAATCTCTACCGACGGCTCATGTCCCAACGCGGAAAACCTAGGTAGCACCGACACTCAACCGCGTAATTTGGGGTCAGAGGTAAATTTCCAATTCCATCAAAAAAGTCCCCATGCAACTCGCTCTAAACCAGCTACTTAAAATTCGCTTTTTAAATTTTGGGGTCAGAGGTCAATTTCCAATTCTGCATGGATCAACCCGAGAAATCCACCTCCGCCATACAGGAAATCCACTCCTACCAAAGCTTGAGGTTTTCCGCTTTTCCCCTCATCCTTCTATCCCATGCCTATCGTTGAAAATGTTCTTGGCACAATCGGTCGCACTCCCCTGATAAAACTCCAGCGCGTCTCCGCCGGCCTCCCCGCCACCGTCGCCCTAAAAGCAGAGTTCTTTAATCCCCTAGGAAGCGTCAAAGACCGTATCGGTGCAGCCATGATCGCCGCCGGCGAACGCGATGGCTTGATCACCCCGCAGACCACCATCATTGAGCCCACCTCTGGCAACACCGGCATCGCCCTCGCCTTTGTCGCCGCCGCCAAGGGCTACAAACTTGTTCTGACCATGCCCGAAAGCATGAGCCTCGAACGGCGCACTCTTCTCGCTCTCCTCGGCGCAAAACTCGAACTCACCCCAGCCTCCGAAGGAATGAAAGGCGCCATCGCCCGCGCCGAAGCTCTCGCCAAAGAAATTCCTAATTCGTGGATCCCACAGCAGTTTAAAAATCCGGCCAACCCCGCCATTCATCGACAAACCACCGCTGAGGAAATTTGGGCCGATACCAACGGCCAAATTGATATTTTTATTTCCGCCGTCGGCACAGGCGGCACCATCACTGGAGTAGCCGAGGTTATCAAGCCCCGCAAAAAGTCTTTTCTAGCGATCGCCGTTGAACCCAAAGATTCCCCCGTCATCTCCCAAACCCGCTCAGGTCAACCCGTCAAACCAGGTCCCCATAAAATCCAAGGCACGGGTGCGGGATTTGTCCCCGATAACCTCCACCTCGACATTATCGACGAGGTCATCACCGTAAGTAATGACGATGCTTTTGCCATGGCCCGCCGCATCTGCAAAGAAGAAGGCCTCCTCGTCGGAATTTCCACTGGCGCTAATGTTCATGTCGCCATGGAAGTCGCCAAACGCCCAGAAAACAAAGGGAAACTCATCGTCACCATCGGGTGCAGCACAGGAGAACGCTATCTCACTACTCCCCTGGCTGAAGAAGCCCGCCGCCTCGTCGGAGGTTAACTGCTGTGGCCAAGGCAAAAAAGCCCGCCTCCCGTCCTTCGACAAAGTTAGCCTCGTCCCTTCCTCCAGCCGTGGTGGAGCAAGCCGCCCAAGAATGGCTAGAAGCCCACGGCATCGCCGCCAGCAAAACCCCTTCAGCCCAACCTGATCCTTCTTGCCATGCCTTGACGGAAGTCCTTACGCAAACGATTCAGAGAATTCACCAGGAACTGAACTCCCTCCATGAAAGAATTGCCCGCCTAGAAAAAAACAACGACTAGAGGGACAAAAGCAGTCTCACCACGTTTTCCCAGCGCCGCTCCTCACCCCGAGCCAAGTCATCACGATCGTCTTGAGGTAGATCTTGCTCTCGCTCAATCGCCATAATGCGCGCCTCGTGATCTTTTAACGCCGCACGGTACTTCCGCTCCTGCTGAGGAGTAAGATCGGCCATGGAAAAACTATCCTTAAACTTAATCACAACTGGACGGGTCTGATCCCGATTTTCCCAATCCCAAAACTGACCCAAGGGGCGTTGCAACATGTGCTGAGACACGTCCTTGATCAGCAAATCATAGGCCTGGGCCGAGGTCCCCGAGGCCGCCGTTACTGGCAAACTGATCAGCCAAGTGGTCGCAGTGAACGGCAACACTGCAAGATCCAAAGGACGCACGGCCCAAAAATCAGCAAAAGAGTACATCGTCTCAGGCGGAGTAAAATAATCACTCGGCGCCCCAGCCCGTAACACGGGACTCTGCCAAAAGAGAACCAACCCCAGCCAAGGGAGAATCAAGCGTTTCATCTCTTTGGAAATACCCGAGAGGCTCAATTCGTCAACCGCCGGACTGCGAGCAGGGTGAATGGCTTGGGGATAAAGCGGCGGGACGCAGAAGAGTCAGGCACTCCACATGAGATGTCCGAGGAAACAGATCGATCGGCTGAAACCACTCCGGCGTCCAGTGCGGTGCTAACGCTTTCAAATCTCGCGCCAACGCGGGTGGATCGCACGATAGATAGAGGATTCCCTGGAAAGGCAAGGCGCGCGCCAATAACCGGCGGGCATCTGGGCTTAGCCCTCCCCGAGGAGGATTGATCAGACAAAAAGAAGGTCCTACCCCCAACTTCCCCAGCCCATCCTCAAAAGCGTCTTCGAACCGCGCCTGGAGCAACTCCGCCTGAGGAGCTTCTCGCTGAAAAGCAGGCGCCGCCGCCACACTCAGCTCAATCGCCACCACCCGCACCCCACGCTTGGACAACGGTCCAGTAAAAAACCCCGTCCCCGCATACCCTTCCAGCACCGAGACAATTCCCACGGGCACCGCTTCGGTCACTAATTTCTGCAAAGCTTCCCCCAACGGTCGATTCGATTGATAAAAAGCTTCTCCCCTAACCTCATCCGCCCGAATCGAATAGTGAGCCCGAGGCCGCGGGCGGGTTCGTAAATGCGCCAGCTTAGCGTTGACATCGTCCGCCGCTAAAAAACACCGCTCTACATCGATCAAGGTGTGCCCATCCGTTCCCAAAAAACCCATCCGCCCCGCACGATTATGCACTGTAATCCGATTGCGATACCCGTAGTCCACCCCGGTTAAAGCAGGACGAAGCACTGGATTTTCTATTTTTCCAATTCGCCGTAAGGCCGATTCGATCTGCCCCACCTTGGCCTTCACCTCAGCGGGATAAGCTAAATGCTGGGTCACGCAACCCCCACAAGACTGAAAAAGCGGGCAAGGAGGCGCTACCCGATCAGGCGAAGCTTGCACTACCTCTACGCACCGCGCTCGCGCAAATGTTTTATGCTTCTCCGTCAGGACAACCCGCACTTTTTCCCCGACAGCCGTATAAGGAACAAATATAACTTGGCCATCGTGCCGAGAGACACCCTCCCCCCCATAGGCGATCTCAGAAATCGTCAGTTCGATCGATTCTGGGACCGACTCGGAGAGATTTTTCAGTACCAGTTGTCTTTCAAGTCGGCCGGCGGCAACGGGTTGACCATCCCCGTGTCATGAGCAGGCATCTTCATCGATTTGGTCGGAATAAAAAAGGTGCCAATCTCAATCGCACCCACCCCAATATCCATCACCATCCGCGAGACTCCCTGCGTGAACCCTAGAGTATCCCCATAAGTCCCGCCCCCTTTCTGCGTTGCCATATAAGGGGAATCGAACAACTCAGACACCGAGAGAGTCACATTACCAATCCCTCGAGCTAACTTCTCCATCATTGTCGGCTTGGGCGGAAGTCGTAAATCAGCCCAAGAAAGAGCAGGGAGAGACAAACAAGCCAAGACGAAGGATAAGATACGCAATGTTTTCATAAGGTCTTTACTGCCATCCCTCAGCGATCCCACAAGAAGTAAGATATTTTACGGAGAATAATTTGTGAATGCTCGCGAACTACCTGCCTGAGTCCGAGCCCACTGCAAAACCCCATCCGCCACCCGATCTGCGTATTCTCGAAAGATATTCTGCCGTTCCGACCTTCCCACCTTACGACTTCCCTCGTAGGCCCCCGCCTGAATCCAACCGTAGGTGGTGCGATCATTCATGTAGGGCCCCTCCACAAAAATAACCGGCCCCCGAAATAAACGATTGGCAATTAAGTTGCGATGCCAGACATACGGACTAGCCCCAGAGGCGTGCGCATACCCAGAGCCCTCATAATTCTCAGGAGGCACCCCCCACTTCTCCTTAAACTGCTGCCCAATCGCCCCACCAATGGCCAACTCCGAAGGAGTGGAGTTTTCTAAAAGTTTTCTAAAAAGATTAAATTTTTGGTCGTCATAGGCCAACTCACTCGTGGTGTAAGAACCGTGACTGAAAAGAACTACGCGGCTCACCGAGGTGAGCGACGCCCTCCCTGGCGAGCCCCACGGCGCCGCATTGTAGTGCAGGCACAGCGTAAAATCTGGCCTCAGCTCCTCATTCACCCGCCGCGCCCGCGCTTGAATCTCCGCCGAACGGTAAAAAAGAAGCTCCGCGTTCCAACGGATCAGTCCGTTCATCGAAATTCGAGGCAACCGCCGATTTGCGGGATCCTGCAGCAAATACTCGATCGCCTCGGGATAAAGATCGGCCGGCCTGACTTCAGTCGTCGGCGCAAACCCCTCGTGGGTCCAGACCACCTTCGCCCCTGCTGCACTCAACCTCTCCGCCAGTAAACGGCACGTCTGCAAATTGAGCTCCCCCTCCACCACCGGTCGGTCCCGCCCAATCCTAAAAGTGCGCTCCTCAATATCCGCCCAATCTCCACCAATATGCCCAGGGTCAAGGCAGATCACTTTTCCTAACAACGGCTGTGTCGGATCCGCCAGCGCAAAAGGAGCTAGCTCCGCCCGTGACGTGGAACTCGGCTCAGCAAAGCGTAGCCGAAATAAAGACTGGGTCTTCTCCCGATCCCGGAAGACCACCACCGCACTTTCGCTCATCTCTAAATAGTCGCCCAAAGCGCCCTTGGGATCGAAGATACGCTGAAGCCTTTCCTTAAACTCCTCCTGACTCAGAGTGCCCTGATACCCCTCTAACAACCGCCACTCTGGCACCTCCGATACTGGCGAATAGAGAAAAGGCTTTTCCTCCACCGCAAAACATCTTGCGCTAAGCAGTGCCATCAAACTGGCGAGCCAAATGCAGGACATGCCTCTAAGATGGAAGCCTAATCCACTTCAGGCAAGACCCGATGGGCGACTTGAGGAATCTCTCATCTTTCCATACTCTTTACTCATGGAACCCTCCTCTCCCCTTCCCCCTAAAACTCCTAGGGATCGCTCCATCGCCATTAGCATGGTCGCCCTCGCCGCCCTCCTCGCCTCCGCCTGGATCATGCGCGAACGCCAGCTTTCCACCGATCTCGCCGAATCCCGCGAGGACCTGCGCCAAGCCATGCACCGCCTTCAGACTCTCTCCTCTTCTACCGACCAGATCCGTGTCGCCTATCTCCAAAGAAAACAAGAGTTGGATGTCACCAAGCAGAAGCTCGCTCAAGCCGCCAGCCACCCCGCCGAGGATAAAAACAAAACTCCCGCCACCCCCGAAGAAAAATCAAAAACACGACAAGCCGTAACCACTTTCTCCAGCCACTTAACCCAAGCCAAACTCCCAACTTGGGCCGCCGTGGAAAAAAGTGACGCAGCCATTCGCCTCCTCCCTGGAGCCAGTCTCCCCTCGGGAAATCAGGGCTATGCCAACTTTGGCTCTCTAGCCCAACTGCTTTCCTCTCTCGATCCCGACTGGACCCTCGAACTCATCGCACGAGCCGAACCAGGAAAAGATGGTTGGGAAACCGCTCAAGATCGCGCCCGTCTCCTTATGGAGGCCGCGGAAAAATCCTTGGAAGGCAACCCCGCCCGACTCCGCCTGCGTATCGAAGCCGTCAAAGGACCTCGCATGGAGTGGCGCCTGCTTCCGCCAGAAGCCCCTGCCAAACCAGCCTCCGAGACCAAGGCCCCGAAAAAATGAGCATGGTGTTTGTGGATGGCCACTACTACGCCTACCGCAGCTTTTACGCCATCACGGCTCTAACCAATTCCAAAGGCGAACCCACTAACGCCGCTTACGGCTTCGCCTCTGCCCTCCTCCGCATGGTGGAAGATCTCAAACCCACCCAAGGCGCGGTTATTTTTGATGGTGGCATTCCCGCCGAACGCTTAGCCACCCACCCCGAATATAAAGCCAACCGCAAAGAAACTCCCGAGGCTCTCGAAAAACAGTTTCCTCTCCTCCGCGAAGTCGCCATCGCCCTCGGTTGGCCGACCCTCTCGGTTCAAGACGAAGAAGCGGACGATGTTATCGCCAGCTATGTCACCGCCGCCCATGGCCCCGAATGCATCGTCGCCACCAACGACAAAGATCTCATGGTCCTCGCCTCTCAAGGATGCAGGATTTATCAGCCCCAAGGCCAAAGCTTTACCCTGCTTGGCCCCCCTGAAGTCACCGCTAAGTGGGGCGTCCCTGCCGAAAAAGTTCCCGAACTTCTCGCCCTCACTGGAGATGCCGCCGACAATTTCCCAGGAGTTCCTGGTGTCGGCCCCAAAACCGCCGCCAAATGGATTCTGCAATACGGCACCGCAGAAGGTGTCCTCGCCGCCGCCGACTCGATCCAACCCGAACGCTTCCGCCCCATCCTGCAAAACTCCGCCGCCATAGTTCGCCGGAATCGCAAAATGGTAGAACTCCGAACCGCCCTGACCCTTCCTATTCCCCTCGCCGATTTATCTTTGCGCCCTGATCCCGCTCAGCAGGTGGAACTGTTCCGACGCTTAGAATTCAAGCGGTTTACCCGGGAAGCCGAGGCACGCCTCGCTACTCTTGGCCCAAAGCAGGCCAACCTCTTCGGCGACCAATAACATGAAGCCCCTAATCGAAACTCTTTACGTCCACGTGCCCTTTTGTACCCACCTCTGCCCCTATTGCGATTTTCCTAAAGAACGCCTCGCGGGCAATCGCATGCGTGATTTTCTTCGAGGCCTGCAAGCGGAGTGGGCTTGGGTTCAACAAGAGTTTACCGTATCTCCCCAGCAAGTTTTTTTCGGCGGGGGCACTCCTACCGCTCTTTCCCCCTCCTTACTTCAAGAATTAATCGAAATTGCGCCTTGGGGACAGGCGAAGGAGTGGACCGTCGAGGCCAATCCCGACGGATTCGGCCCAACCAAAGCCGCCATGCTCCAAACCGCAGGCGTCACCCGCTTAAGTCTCGGGGTCCAAGCCTTTCGCCCCGAGGATCTCGCTTGGCTCGGACGTCGCCATGATCGGGCGACTATTCGTTCCGCTGTTGCCTCCGCTCGCCAGGCTGGGATTCCACAGGTCAATCTCGACCTCATCTACGGCCTCCCCAACCAAGGCCCCGCCGAATGGCAAGCCACCCTCGATGAAGCGTGTGCCTTGAAGCCCGACCACATTTCCGCCTATGTCATCACGCCTGAGGCAGGTACCGAACTGGCCTCAATGATCGAACGGGGCGAGTGGCACCCCGACGGAGAAAATGAGTCCCTACTTTTTCTTCTCACTCAAAGAATTTTAGAAGCGCACGGGTTCAACGCTTATGAGATTTCTAACTTTGCCAAGCCAGGGATGGAGTGCCTTCATCATCAGGCCATCTGGTCAGGCCAAGATTATTTAGGAATGGGACCCGGGGCGGTCTCCACCGTAGCGGGACGGCGCTGGCGCAATATTCGCGATACCGGCCAGTACGCCCGCTCCGCCGAAACCTCTCCTCACCCCGATCATGAAGAAGAGGAGATCTGTGGCGCCCAGGAACGACGCACCGAGCGAATTCTTTTAGGGCTGCGTACCAGCCTTGGACTGGCAGAGGAAACCTTGCAGGGCCACGAGGTCTGCTTGGCTGAACTCGTACAAAAAGGTTGGGGGCGCCGCCAAGACGGCCGTTTTTTGCTTACCCCTCGCGGTCGTTTACGCGCAGATGAAGTAGCGACTATGCTCATCTGATCATGGAACCCGCCATCGTCACTCGGGGCTTGCGCAAGGTGTACCGAGTCTTTCGGAAAGAACCTGGCCTGACCGGCGCCATCCGTGGCCTTTTTCATCGGCGCTACGATGAGGCCGTCGCCGTGGACGGCGTGAACCTCGAAATCGGCCACGGGGAACTAGTGGGATTTCTCGGGCCCAACGGCGCAGGCAAGACCACCACTCTCAAGATGCTCTCAGGTTTGCTTCATCCCAGTGGCGGAACCGCCCGTGTCCTCGGCCACGTTCCCTGGGAACGAGAAGTTGTTTTTCGACGACAGATTTCCCTCCTCCTCGGTCAAAAAAATCAGCTTTTGTGGGACCTGCCAGCCCGCGAAAGTTTCCAGCTCAATCGCGCTATTTACGGGATCGACCAAGGCGTAGCCCAACGGACTATCGATCATCTCTCTGCTTTGCTGGAAGTGCGGGGGCTTCTCGATAAGCCCGTCCGAGAACTTTCGCTTGGGGAGCGCATGAAGATGGAGTTAATTGCCGCGCTTCTCCATAAGCCTAAGATTTTGTTTTTGGACGAACCCACTTTGGGCCTTGATGTCGTCTCGCAACATCGGGTGCGGGACTTTCTCCGCCATCTCGTCGCCGAGGAAAAAATCACCACCATTCTAACCAGCCACTACTTACAGGACATCGAGGCGCTTTGCCGCAGAGTGGTCATCATTGATCATGGGCGCATTATTCACGATGGGTCTTGGGAGCAGATCGTCCGCAACTTTTCCGATCGCAAAGAAATTGTCCTCCGATTTAAAGAGACTGCTCCCGATCTACGAGGAGAGGAGTGGGGCGAGCTGGTCTCTCGCGATGGGGCCACCTTGCGACTTCGGGTTACCCCCTCACGTGCGACAGAAATAAGCAGGAGAGCCATCGACCTGCCAGGACTGGAGGATATCCGTATCGAAGCCATGCCCGTCGAGGAAGTGATTCGTCGCGTCTTTGCTGCTTCGACCAGTCGCTAACAGCACCTTCCCGACCAAACGGCAAAACCAACCAAGGTGTAAACCACCCCATCGTCATTCCCCTGTTCTTAAGAATGTCGGAACGTTAGCTCTGTTTACCTGCCCGTCGTTCCTCCCGCTCAACTCCCCATCAACACCGCTAGCGCGATGATCGAAAAACCAACCGTCGCCGCCACAATCTTTACCCCTCTTCCCTCCTTGTCCTTTAACTCAGGCAACAAAAGATCCGATCCCGCTAAATAAAGGAAAGTCCCCGCGGTCGTCGCCGCTAAAATCCCGTGCAACAGATGATGCCCAGAAAGATCCGCCATCGAAGCCAACAACGCCCCCACCGGACTCGCTAAACTCAAAATCACCGTAACTCCAACAATTTTTGTCCGCGAAACCCCATAGCGCACCAAAGTCACCGCCAGCGCAAAAGTGTCTGTCGCTTTGTGGAAAAGAATCGCCAAGGCCAACGCCTCCCTTGCCGCTCCCACCGCCACCGATCCTAAGGCCAATCCCTCAAGCAAGGAGTGAAATCCCAACATCGCCCCCAAAATATAGGGCTTCGCCGGCGCGCCCCCACCGTGAGGATGACACCCGTGAATCTCCGCATGCGCGTGATGCCCCTGCCGATCCAGCCACCCAAGAAATAAAATAATCCCCCCCGCACTCAAGAGAGCCCAACCCACCCCCAATACCTCCAGCGCTTCAGGACCCAGCTCAAAAATAGCCGTCGCCAAAAAAGCCCCCCCCGCAAAAGTTCCCCCCAAACAAAGCCAGGATGTCTTCGCCCCTTGGCTCCTCATCGGTAAAGCCACCAAGCCCCCAACCAGTCCCGCGACAAAGAGAAAAACCAAAAGGAGAGGGGTAATCACTTTCCTGAAGTAGCGCAAATAGTCGCATATGGCGAGATCGACGCAGTTGTCTTATTTTTTGTACCAATGATACGATTCGGTATGGATTCCTCGAATCAGACCCAAAACTTCATCGTTCGAGAACTATTAGAGTCCGATTACACCCAAATCTCAGCGATCTGTGCAAAAGTGTACCCAACAGAGCGCCCCTATACGGACCCAGAATTGGCCGAGCATCACCGCCTTTTCCCAGAGGGTCAATTCGTTGCCATTCATCAACCCACCGGATCGGTGGCTGGAGTTCACTTCACCCTGATGATCTGGCTGGCTCATTTTCACATCGACGACCCCTGGGACGTTCTCACCGCAAAGGGAACATTCGCCGACCATGACCCAACAGGTCACACACTCTATGGAGCTGACCTCTTTGTTGATCCGGCATACCAGCACCACGGACTGGGACGAAAACTGACAAAGGCGGCGCAACAGTTGACCTGCTCAAAAAAACTTTGGCGCATGGTCGGTGGAAGTCGACTCCCTGGTTACCACAAGGTTTCGAAAAAGATCTCGGCCGACGAATACGTCCGCAAGGTGAAATTAGGCGAGTTAATCGATCCAGCTCTAACCGTTCACCTCCATGACGGTTGGGAACCCATTACCGCTATTCAAGGTTATCTTCCCCATGACACGGAGAGCGAAGGCTGGGCTGCGGTGATTCAATGGATCAACCCAACTTGCCCTCCTCCGCTAAACTGGGAGATTTCGAAAGTTCCGCATAAAAAGTAAAGTGGCAGTGGAGGGATTCGAACCCCCGACCCAAGGCTTATGAGTCCCTTGCTCTACCGGGCTGAGCTACACTGCCAGGAACCTTCCGTTCTACCCTCTGCCCGAACCTTCGCCAAGCCCCTACCCCGCCTCGCGAGGGAGACGAATCGGATCGGCGTACGCTTCGCGCTGCGCTAGCGCAGAAGGATGCGTATGCGAAAAATTCTTCGCGCTGGTTTCCTCTGCATCCTCTGCATCCTCTGCACTCTCTTGTACAACCATAACCTCCCCGCCGCCTCCTACACCGTCCAAAAAGGGGAGACCCTTTATCAAATTGCGAAAAGCCAATCCACCTCCGTCGAGGCCCTCACCAAAGCCAACCCCACCATCAATCCTCAGCGCCTCCACCCAGGCGATGTCCTCCGCCTTCCCTCCTCCCCAACCCCCACGCCCACCTCCGCCCCCACCCCCTCTACTCCAGCTAAAACCTCCCCCCCTCCCATCACCCAAACCAAACCCACCACTCCCGCCGAATGGGTGCGAATCAAAAAAGGGGACAGCTTAGCTAAAATCGCCCGCGAAAATAATCTTTCCATCGCAGACCTCCAACGCTGGAACCGTTTGTCAGGGGACTCCCTTCGCTCTGGCGCTCTCTTGCGCCTTCGCCCCCCTCCCTCATCCACCCCAACCCAAACCAACACCCCTTCATCTCCCCTAAAACCTCACCCCACCCCTCCGCCCTCCCCGCCCAAACCCTCAAGCCGTGAACTGATTTTCATCGAACCCGCCCGGGCCCAGATCGATGCCCCTAAAGATCGGCTCCGCGATTGGGAATATATCGTCGTCCACCACAGCGGTACCAGCGGGGGTAATGCCAAAATCTTCGACTATTTTCATCGGCAGACCCGCGGCATGGAAAATGGCATGGCCTACCACTTCGTCATCGGTAACGGCTCCGATTCAGGCGACGGCCAAATCGAAGTCGGCTCCCGCTGGTTCCAGCAAAAACAGGGCGGGCACCTCGCCAGCGAAGCTCTCAACGAAATCGCTATCGGGATCTGCCTCGTCGGCGACTTCAGCACCCATCGCCTCGGCCCACGCCAAACCGCTTCCCTAATCGAACTCGTCCAATACCTGCGCAAACTTCAGCCCGATTCCAAATTAAAATTCCGCCTCCACCGTGAAATCAATACCAAACCCACCGAATGCCCAGGGAAACTTTTCCCCAGCTCGGCCATTCACGAAATCTTAGATTGAGGACCCGCCCAAAGGGGCTGAAACCCTACCCACGCCCGCCGCGACCGCGGGCCATCAAACTCCGCAAAATAAATCATCTGCCACATCCCCAAACGCAACTTCCCCTTTTCCAACGGCCAAGCCAAGTGATTCCCCAACATCGCCGCCTTCAGATGGGCCGCCGAGTTCCCTTCCCCATGCCGATAATCCCGATTCTCCCACGGCACCGCCCGCTCCAACGCCACCGCCAAATCCCGCCGTACATCCGGATCCGCCCCCTCCTGAATCGTTACCGCCGCCGTGGTGTGCGGAATGATGATGTGCAAAAGCCCATCCCGCCACCCCCGCTCGGCGGCAGCCTTCTCCAACGGTTGTGCTATGGGCATAAATTCGGTATGGCCTTCTGTGCAAATGATGATTTCTTCTAGCATCGAGGACATATGATTGTCGTAACAGGTGGCACCGGCTTTGTCGGGCGAGAAATTTGTCGGCGCCTCGCCGCCGAAGGCCTACCCACCCGTGCCCTCGCCCGTACCCCCCCTCCCTACAGCCTGCCCCCAGGAGTCGATTTTTTTCCCGCCGACATCACCCAACCCGCCTCTCTCCGCGAAGCCTTCCGCGGGGCCCAAGCCGTCATTCACTGCGTTGGCATTATTCAACAACACGGCTCACAAACTTTTCGACGCGTCCACCAAGACGGCACCGCCCATGTCGTTGCCGCAGCTCGCGCCTCAGGCATTTCTCGCTTCCTCTATCTCAGTGCCCTCGGTACCCGCCCCATGGCCGCCTCCCAATATCACCAGACCAAATGGGCCGCCGAAGAAATCATTCGCCAGAGCGGCCTTGCCTTCACCCTTTTTCGCCCCTCACTTATCTACGGCCAAGGCGATGCCTTTACCTCCCTCCTCGCCTCCTCCATGCGTCCGCCCCTCTCTTGGCTCAGCGGCGGATTTCTCCCACTACCAGGCGGAGCCGACGTCATCCTCCGGCCCGTCGCCGTTACCGATGTGGCCAACACTCTCGTCCGCTCCCTCGGACAGGCCAGCACCATCGGCCAAACTCTCGATCTTTGTGGACCCGAGACCAATCTTCGCGACCTCGCCCTCGACATCGCTCGAGCCATGGGCCTCTCCCCGACTTGGGTCGATAACACCCCAGATGTGATTCTCGCCACTCTTCCCTGGCTCTGGTTAACCCGCAGAAAACCGATTCTTTTCCCCGTCCCCCTCCCACTCTGTCGCCTCTTCGCCGCCGTAGCCGAAAGAATCTTACCCCACCCGCCCCTGACCACCGATCAGATCCTCATGCTCGAAGAAGGCCAAGTAGGAGACTCTTCCCTCACCGCAAAACTTCTCGGATTTCAGCCCAGTCCGCTCTCCTCTAACCTCTCCGCCTATCTTGCTCCACCCGCGGGGGGCATCGCGGATCGCCGCTCGTGAACGAAGCCGCCCGCTCCGCTCGCATCCGCCGAGTCCTCCTCGTCGCTCTCGCCATCAACGTAGGACTCGCTGCCCTTAAATTCGGTATCGGCTGGCGCCTCGGCAGCTTGGGCGTTCTTTCGGACGCCATGCACTCTCTCCTCGATGGTGCCGCCAGCGTCATCGCTCTCATCGGCATCACCGCCGCCGCCCGCCCGCCCGATCCCGAACACCCCTACGGCCACCGCAAGTTCGAGATTCTCACCACCATGGTCGTAGCCGGCCTCCTCTTCCTCAGTGCTTGGGAAATTCTTGGCGCTGCCGTCAATCGACTCCTCCATCACGCCCCCGCCCCAGGATTTAGCTGGGGCTGCATGGCCCTCCTCAGCGTCGGGATTCTTTTTAACACCGCCCTCTCCGCCTGGGAAAAAAGGGCAGGACTCGAAGTCTCCAGCCCTCTCCTTCTAGCCGATGCCGCCCACACCCGGACCGATGTTTACTCCTCCGTTCTCGCCATCGCCTCCATCGGTAGCGGCGCCCTCGGCCTGCCTTGGCTCGATCCCCTTCTGGCCATTGGCATCGTTCTCTTCCTCGCCCGCGCCATCTACGAAATATTTTTGGAAGGCATCAAAGTTGTCTCCGATGCAACCCGCCTCGATCCCGAATTAATTCGCTCCGTTGCCGAAGCCGTCCCTGGCGTTCGCGGAGCTCACGCCATCCGCTCCCACGGAATGCAGAACGACATCCATATCGATCTCCATATTCAAGTAGGAGAACAACTCACCACCCGCGAGGTGTACGAAATAGAAAATCACGTCAGCGAGGCTCTTCACTACAAGTTCCCTGGCGTCACCCACGTCGCCCTGCGCCACGAACCCCGTGGCACCCCCCTCGAAACGAATGCTTGAACTTTCCCAGGCTCGCCTTCATCTGCGGAAGGGGGTTCAGGAAAACTTATGGCCTGGATTCACTTTAGCGGTTTTTTCTCACGGGAAGTTCGTTGCCTATTCCGGTGGCAACGTCCCCACTCCAACCACCTCCGTTCCTTGGTACTCCGCGGGCAAGCCCGTCACCGCCCTCGGAGTTCTCCACCTCACAGAACAAAGGCCCGACCTCTGGCCTCTGCCCATGGAAAAAACATTTCCTGAACTCCACGGAACCTATCTCGGCAACCTCACCCTTCTCGATATTCTCACCCACCGCACCGGCCTTCGCCTTTCCACTCTCGACGTTCTCGCCCCCGAACAAGAAATTCTCCATATTTTAGCACAAGCCCAGCCCGCCGACTTTTCACTGCAACCCCGCCAAGCCGCCTACGACCCCCGTGGAGGATGGTGGCTTCTCGGTCGCTGGATCGAACGCCACACTGGCCACACCTGGTCAGACTATCTCCATCGCCATGTCCTTTCACCTTGCGGGGCCGGGGATATGTTTTTCACCACCGACACCATGAAAGCGGATGTCCCTATGCTCGAAAAACGGAACTCAACTTGGATTTCAACTTCGCAGGCTCACGGTCCTGGTGGGGGACTTTCTGGAACAGCTAGTTCTCTGGCCCGCTTCTACCGGACTCTTCTATCCCAAGGCACCAATCCAGAAACTGGAACGACTGTCTTTTCTCCTGCTTTCATAAAGAATTTTTCTCATCGCTGGCGAGAGGGCGAAAAAGATATGACCTTCGGCCAGATCACCGATTTCGGCCTCGGCGTCATGCTCGACAGCCACGGCTATGGGACCGCCACCCCTCCCTATGGCTTCGGCACCACCTCCTCCAGAAACACCTTTGGCCATGGAGGTGCATGCTCCTCCATCGCTTTTGCTGATCCTGCCAAAGATCTTGCTGTCGCCCTCTGCCTCACTGGCCAAGTCCCAGAAAACAAACATCAGCCACGTATGCGCACTCTTCTCGATCTTCTCCGCTCCGATCTAGCCTAATTATATTTTCTCCATAACCTCGAACCATGGCCCAGCGAAGAATGGCATGGCTCGATGTACCCAAAGGGCTCGCCATCCTCTGGGTCGTCTACTTTCACTCTTTCTCTTGCTG